>JAUNLI010000053.1 GCA_030532315.1 Slackia sp. | reverse complement strand
AAACGCCGCCGCGCGCGTCGGCGAGAATATTGCCCCACGTAGGCGTAGGCTCGGGGATGCCTGCGCTGATGAAGGCCAAAGACGCCTCGAAGACGATGGCGTCGGCCACGAGCACGATGGTGAACACCATGACCGGCGCGATGCAGTTGCGCACGACATGCTTGATCAAAATCCACGGAGCACGAGCGCCCGACACGACGACGGCGCGTACGTAATCCTGGTTGTATTCGCTCACGATATTCGCACGCACGATACGGGCGATCTGAGGAATATAAAGGAAGCCGATGGCGAAGATGAGCGACGGCAGGTTCGTGCCGAACACGACGACGAACGTAGCGGCAAGCGCGATGCCCGGGAAGGACATGACGACGTCGAGGACGCGCATGATCACTTCGGAAACCCACTTGCGCGAAACGGCGGCAAGCGCGCCGATGATCGAGCCGCAAATGAGTGCAAAACCGGTGGCACCCAAGCCGATGACGAGCGAGTAGCGAGCGCCGTACATCATGCGCGAAAGAACGTCACGACCCTTGTCGTCGGTGCCGAAGATGAACTCGGCATCGGGAGCCTGGCGGGCAGTGAAGATCTCGAGCGGGTCGTGCGGGGCGATGAAATTCGCCAACGCGGCAATCAGCACGATGAGAGCGAGAACGACCAAAGAGATGCGGGCGCCGATGCTCATGGCCTTCCAACGACGGAAGCGCACCTTGCCGGCATTCGACTCCATGGTCTCGGTGAGATTTTTCCTAAGCTGAACCATGCGTTACACCGTCCTGATTCGCGGATCGATCAGGATATAAAGCATATCCACGATGATGTTGATGATGATGAACGTGAAGGCCACGCACAAAACCACGCCCTGAACGAGCATGGTGTAGTTGGACTGGATGCCCGAGATAATGGCCATGCCCATGCCGGGAAGGTTGAAGATGACCTCGATAACCACCGCGCCGCCGATCAGATATCCGATGCGAAGGCCAAGCACGGTAACGGGCGTGATGAGGGCATTGCGCAAAACATTACGCGCGACGACGATGCCCTTGGGAATGCCAGCGCCCAAAGCGGTGCGCACGTAGTCTTTGTCGAGCTCTTCGACCATGGACGTACGGATAACGCGCGTCAGCTGACCGATGACGGGCACAGCAAGCGCGAAAGCCGGCATGGCCATACGCGCCATCCATCCGCCCGGGTCGGACGTAAAGGACGGAAGCGCGCCGGATGCGGGCAGCAGATGCAGCATCGACGAGAACAGCAGGATCAAAAGAACCGCCAGCCAAAACGACGGCGTGGCGATAAACGCGATGGAGAACACGCGGATGATCTGGTCGGGCCAGCGATCGCGGTACAACGCCGAAATCACGCCCAGAATAACGGCGAAAAACACCGCGATGATCAAGCCCATGAAGGTGAGCTGCAGCGTGACGGGAAGCGCCTCGGCGATACGGTCGGCGACCGACGCATTGTTCGCGCCATACGTTCCCAAGTCTCCCTGGACAAGACCTGCCATGAAGTTGCCGTACTGCACGAGCACCGGGTCGTTGAGTCCGTGCTCTTCGCGATACTGCTGAACTTGGGCCTCGGAAGCGTTTTCGCCCAGAACCGAATAGGCCTGGTCGATGGGAGAAAGCGCCATGAGGAAGAATACGAGGATGGTAACGCCGATGATCATGATGGGAAGCGCTATCAAACGCCGCCCGATCAGACGCAGCAAATTGCTCACCTCGACCCCCTTTCATCAAGCGGACATGCCAAAGACGAGAGAGTCTGCGAGCCCAAAACGCACACTCTCTCGTCTTTGAAAATTTACAACTGTCTTATTCTATACGAATTTTTATGAAGTTCAAAAAATCGCCGAAAGGACGCACTCTGTAGAAGAAAGAAAAAATGGCACAACGACATGTGGCGGCATCGCCATCAGCCGATGTGAGCGAGCTCCTTTTCGCACACGAGCGACCAGGTATTGCCTGTCGCACGAGCGAAAGAACATTCCAGGCAGTCGGGTTTTTCGCAGATATCGCGCGATTGCATCTGCGTGCCCGCAAACGCCTCTTGGAACAATGCGTCCGAAACGGAAGCGTCCAGCGCGCCTTGTTCAGACATCGCGCGCGCGGCCATGGCGGCAAGCTGGCGCATGCCGCGTGCTGTCGGATGCGTTCCGTCGAGCGCTTCATAGTCGAGCTCGAAAGAAGCAAAATCGATCAGCTTGCAGCCATGGCTTTCCACCTGCTTCCGAATGGAGCGGTTGTACAGCTGAAAATCGACGCCTCGAAGACGACGGATAAACGTGGGAGCCTCCGAATGCAGCAGGCGCCCGGGACACAGCGTGCAGCACCACACCTGAGCTTCAGGGTAAGATTCCCGAATGCCGGCAAGCATCGCCCCGTACGCGTCCTCGAAGCATTCGGCCGCATCGGCAGCAGCACGTTGCGCTATACGAGGCTCGCAATCAAGCGCCGCATCGGGCACAGCACGTCCACGCCCTGCAGCCTGGTTGGCCGTTCCGCCCCATCCGTAATCGTTGATTCCGATGAATACGACCACGATATCAGGCGTCTTATCGTCGCGCGAAAGAGCGGCAATCCGCTCGCCGCTTGACGCAGCAGGAAACCCCGCGCCTTCCACCATACTGCCCGAAAAAGATCCGTTGGCAAGCAGTTCTCCCCCGATCGCATCGACCAGAATCTGCCACCATGTGTCTTCGCGGCGTGTGACACCCGTCGCCTCGCATCGCTGCCCCTCATAGAAAACATCGAAACCCGCGGGGTTGCATCCAGCAAACGTCGATATCGAATCTCCGAGAATCGAAACGAGCGGACGGCACGAAGAAGCAGACATGAAAAGAACCCTTCTGTTGAAACGGACAACGGCGTTCTCGATTATAGGCCGGAAATCGAAAATGACGGCCAAAGCATACGGCACACACCTGCGAGGTCGCCGTCAAAGCCGAAGCTGGGCGGCCGCCCGACGCGCGCGCCCTCCATCGCAAGTCAGAAACGAGACCCCCATCCGTGGGACGGTCGCCCTTTCGACCCCCTTCCCACATCGCCGCAAGGCAAAGCAAAAGGCCCATCCCGCAGGATGGGCCTTCCGGCTCTTGAAAGGATTCTCGATAAAAGCCTACGCCTTGGCGCTTGCGCCGAGGAAGACAAGACCGGTCGTGGCGATCGGCTTGAAGCCCTCGATCTGGGCAGCCTGGTAGCCGGTGGCAACCTGGCGATGGAACAGCGGGTACAGCGGAACCTGCTCGGCAAGAATGTCGAAGCACTGGTTCCACAGCTGCTGCTGCTCGTCACCGGAGGTCTCGCGAGCCTCCTGCATGAGCTCCTGCAGCTGGGTCCACTCCTCAGTGCCCTTCCAGCAGGAACGGCCCTGGGTCCAGATGTTGTCGGCATACCACCAGCTCATGAGCAGGTCGGGGTCGTTGCCGAAGCAGGTCGGGTCGCCCGGGGTCAGCATGACGTCGTAAGCAAGCGTCGAGCCGTCTTCGGGAGCGGCGAACTCGGACCAGTTGATCTTCTGTTCGGCGTTGGTCATCTTGATGCCCACGGCGTCGAGGTCGTTCTGAATCTGGGCGGCAAGACCCTTGACCCAGTTGTTGTTGGTGACCATCGTGAACTCGAGGTTTTCCACACCGGCCTCGGCGAGCAGGCTCTTGGCCTTCTCGGGGTCATAGGTGTAGACGGTGGAAGCCTTGTGGAAGTTGGCATGGGTCTTAGGCAGGAAGCCCTCGACCAGGTCGGCATGACCCGCCATCTGGTTGCTGATCAGCTTCTCGGTGTCGATGGCATAGAAGAATGCCTGACGCACGCGGTAGTCGTCGAACGGAGCCTTCTTGGTGTTGAACATCAAGAAGGGCTGGTTGAAGCCAGGGACGTACTCGACGGTGGCGCCTGCTGCGGAAAGCTGCTCGGCGTTGGCGTCGGGAACGTTCTCCATAACCTGGACGGAAGCCTCCTGCAGCGCGGTGGTACGCGCGGTGTCGTCGAGCAGAATGTTCCAGCTCATGGTGTCGGCAGTGGCCGGCATGGTTCCGTTGTAGTTCTCATTGGGCGCGAACTCGATGGTGCCGCCGTCGTCGCCGTTGATGGTGACATACTTCCAGGGGCCGGAGCCGACGGGCATGGTCTTGAGGTCATCCTCGGTTGCAGCAGCCGGGAACACCTTGACAACGCTCAGGCGGCCCTTGAGCAGGCTCTCGAAGGGATACTTCAGCGTAAAGGTGACGGTGGTGTCATCCTTGGCGGCAACAGACTCGATGAACTCGAGGAAAGCGCCGTAGGTGGCGTCGGCCATGTTCTTCTCGAAAGCGTTGACGACGTCGGCAGAGGTGACGTCGGTGCCGTCGGAGAACTTAGCGCCCTCGCGCAGGGTGACCTCGTACTCGACGTCGGAGACCTTCACGGGCTCGTCAGCAGCAAGCGCGTTGTAGGTCTTGTAGGTGTGCAGGTCGAGGTCGTACAGACCCTCGAAGACATGCCAAGTGGCAGCAAGCATCAAAGCGGAGCTGTTACCGATGGGATTGCAGTTGGTGCTGGTGTAAGCGCAGGCGCCCGTCAGAGCACCGCCTTCGACAGCAGCGCCTTCGCCGCCTTCGGTGGTGGTGGAAGCGGTCTCGCCGCCACCGCAGCCATACAGACCAAGGCCGACCGTAGCAGCGGCAACGGCGCTGCCCGCAACGAAGGTGCGGCGGTCGAGAGCGATCTTGTTTTCCATTGTCCTCCCTTTCGACAATATTCATAGGGGAACCGAACCGTGCAGGCCCGGTCCTCGACATGCTACAGACGGGGATTCTATCGAAAATTCCCCTGTCTCTAGCATACGTGCCGTTCATCCGCGACGAACGGCACGTATGCTAGCCGAATAGGCATCAAAAACAGACCTGGTAAGGATATCGCGAAACATGGGTCATTCTTGCGTCGGTTAAATAATTGTAAAAGAGCGCTCTCTTTTTACGGCAAGCGGCGTCTGGTGCGCGCTCGACGGCATAAAAAAGCCCCCGACGAATCGGGGGCTTTTCAAAACAAGCGTTACGGCCTAGCCGAACAGCTCGATGGTCTGGCCTTCGGCCAGGGTGACCATGGCCTTTTTCCAGGTGCGGGTATAACCCTGCTGGTAACGCACGCGCTTGGGCTTGGGCTTGACGTTCATGGTGTTCACGCGAACAACCTTCACATCAAAGATAGCCTCGACAGCCTGGCGAATCTCGACCTTGTTAGCGTCCTTGGCAACCTCGAAGGTGTAGGTGTTCTTGGACATCATGTCGTAGCTGTGCTCGGTGATAACCGGGCGAATGATAACCTCGCGGGGATCCTTCATTATGCGAGCACCTCCTCAAGGCGTTCCAGAGCGGCAGCGGTCAGAACCAGAGCCTTGTTGTCCACGAGCTCCAAGGTGTTGGCAGCGGAAACAGGGATGATGTTGACGCGCTCGATGTTGCGGAAAGACAGGTAGGCGTTGACGTCGTCGTCGGCAACCACGATGGTGGTGCGGCGGTCGCAGCCCAGAGCCTTCAGCGCAGCAGCAGCCTGCTTGGTGGAGGGCTTCTCGAACTCGAAGCCGTCGACCACGATCAGCTGCTCGTCGGCGAGCTTAGCGGACAGAGCGGAACGCATAGCGAGCTTGACTTCCTTGCGATTGACGCGGAACTCATAGCTGCGGGGATGCGGACCGAACACGGTGCCGCCGCCTGCCCATTGAGGAGCACGGATCGTACCCTGACGAGCACGGCCGGTGCCCTTCTGGCGCCACGGCTTCTTACCGCCGCCGCGAACCTCGCCGCGGGTCTTGGTGTCGTGAGTGCCCTGACGCATGGCGGCGCGATAGGCACGGACGACCGTGTGCATCACATGCACGTTCGGCTCGATGCCGAACACAGCGGCGTTCAAGTCGGCCTCTTTGACCTTCTTGCCGCTGGCATCTTTGATTTCAATCTTTGCCATTATGGTGATCTCCTATTACAAGTAAGGTCTTAAGCCATGCGAACGCGGACGATGCCGTTTTTGCCGCCCGGCACGGAGCCCTTGACAAGAATCAGGTTCTGCTCGGCGTCAACGCGAACGACCTCGAGATTCTTGACAGTCACGGTGTCGCAGCCCATGTGACCCGGAAGGCGAACACCCTTGAAAACGCGAGAGGGCGTAGCGCACTGGCCGATGGAGCCCGGAGCGCGGTGGAAGTGCGCACCGTGGCCGCCGGGACCGCCGCCAAAGCCATGACGCTTGATAACGCCCTGGAAGCCCTTACCCTTGGAAGTACCGGTGACGTCGACCTTTTTCACCTCGGCGAAAGCCTCGACGGTCTGGAGGTCGCCGACCTTGTACTCGGCAGCGTTCTCGACGCGAACCTCACGCAGGTAGCGGGTAGGCTCGGTGCCCTGCTTGGCGAAATGGCCAGCCATGGGCTTGTTGATCTTGTAGTCGCCGCTCTTGTACTGCTTCACAGCGCCGAAGCCGAGCTGAACAGCCTCGTAACCGTCGGTAGCAGCGGTCTTAACCTGGCAGACCTTGTTAGGCTCGGCAACGATAACGGTGACAGGAACCACGCGGTCGTTCTCGTCGAAGAGCTGGGTCATGCCGATTTTCTTGCCGTAGATAGCGTTGATCATGTTGTCACACACTCCTTACAGCTTGATCTCGATGTCGACGCCCGCAGGAAGGTCGAGACGCATGAGCGAATCAACCGTGTTGGGGGTCGGCTCCAAGATGTCGATCAGGCGCTTATGCGTACGCATCTCGAACTGCTCACGAGAATCCTTGTTCACGTGGGGTCCGCGCACGACGCAATACAGGTTGCGCTCGGTGGGCAGGGGGATAGGTCCGGAAACCTTAGCACCGGTCTTCTGGGCGGTGTCGACGATGAGCTTGGTGGACTGATCCACGATCTCATGATCATAGCCCTTCAGGCGGATGCGAATCTTCTGATTAGCCACTTTCATTTCCTCCATGAATTAAAGGCACGGCTTAGGCGTTGCCGCCGGCCTTGCTGATGATCTCCTCTTGAACGCCCTTGGGCACAGGCTCGTAGGAGTCGAACTGCATGGTGTAGGTCGCACGACCCTGCGTACCGCTACGCAGGTCGGTCGCATAACCGAACATGTTGCCCAGAGGAACCTTCGCGCTGATGGAAACGGCATTGCCACGCTGCTCCTGGCCCTGGATCAGACCACGGCGAGACGGGATGTCGCCCATAACGAAGCCGGTGTACTCCTCGGGGGTCTCGACCTCGACGGCCATAACGGGCTCGAGGATGACCGGGTTGGACTTGCGCAAGGCCTCCTTGATGGCCATGGAGCCTGCGACCTTGAACGCCGCCTCGGAGGAGTCGACGTCGTGGTAGGAACCGTCGACGAGCTCGACGCGCACGTCCTCGACCGGGTAGCCGGCCAAAACGCCGGAGTTCAAAGCCTCCTGGATGCCCTTGTCGATGGAGGGGATGTATTCCTTCGGAACCACGCCGCCCACGATCTTGTTCTCGAACTCGTAGCCTTTGCCGGGCTCCTGCGGATACATGTTGATGACCGCATGGCCGTACTGGCCGCGACCGCCGGACTGACGGACGAACTTGCCCTCGGCGTTCATGACTTCCTTGCCAGGACGCTCGCGGTAAGCAACCTGCGGCTTGCCGACGTTCGCCTCGACCTTGAACTCACGCAGCAGACGGTCGACGATGATCTCCAGGTGCAGCTCGCCCATGCCGGCGATGATGGTCTGGCCGGTCTCGTGGTTGGTGGACACGCGGAACGTCGGGTCCTCCTCGGCGAGCTTCTGCAGCGCCAGGCTCATCTTGTCCTGCTCGGCCTTGGTCTTCGGCTCGACGGCGATGTCGATAACCGGGTCGGCGAACTCCATGGACTCGAGGATAATCGGCGCGTTCTCGTCGCACAGGGTGTCACCCGTGGAGGTGTCCTTCAGGCCGACGACGGCAACGATGTCGCCTGCAGAGCAGGAATCGATGTCGACGCGCTGGTTGGAGTGCATCTGCAGCAGACGACCGATGCGCTCTTTCTTATCCTTGCATGCGTTGCTCACGTAGGAACCGGAGTCCAGGGTGCCGGAATACACACGCAGGTAGGTGAGCTTGCCGACGAAGGGGTCGGTCATGATCTTGAAGGCGAGAGAAGCAAACGGCGCCTTCGGATCGCTCGGACGCTCTTCCTCTTCCTCGGTGCGAGGATTGATGCCCTTGATGGCGGCGACGTCGATCGGCGCGGGCATGTAGTCCACGACGGCGTCGAGGAGCTCCTGAACACCCTTGTTCTTGTAGGAAGAGCCCACGAACACGGGGTGGATCTGACATGCGATGGTGCCCTTGCGCAGAGCGGCCTTCAGCTCTTCGACGGTGACTTCCTCGTCCATGAGGACCTTCTCCATGAGCTCGTCGTCGCAGTCAGCGGCGGCGTCGAGAAGTTCCTGGTGACGCAGAGCGGCCTCTTCGGCGAACTCAGCAGGAATCTCAGGAAGCTGCTCGGGATAGGTCATGCCCTTCGCGTCGGGCTTGAAGTCCCAAGCGGTCATGTCGACCAGGTCGATGAGGCCCCAGAAGTTGTCCTCTGCGCCCATCGGCATCTGAGCGGCGATCGCGGGGGCGCCCAGGCGCTCCTTCATGGTGTCGATTGCATGGAAGAAGTCGGCACCGACGCGGTCGTACTTGTTGATGTAGGCGATACGGGGAACGCCGTAGCGGCTTGCCTGACGCCAAACGGTCTCGGACTGGGGCTGAACGCCTGCGACTGCGTCGAAGACTGCGACAGCACCGTCGAGAACGCGAAGGGAACGCTCGACCTCAGCGGTGAAGTCGACGTGGCCCGGGGTGTCGATGATCTGGAAGCGGTACTCGACATCGTCCTTCTTCCAGAAGCACGTGGTAGCAGCGGAGGTGATGGTTACACCGCGCTCCTGCTCCTGAACCATCCAGTCCATGGTGGCAGCGCCCTCATGAACCTCACCGATCTTATGGGTTTTACCCGTGTAGTAGAGAATACGCTCGGTCGTGGTGGTTTTGCCCGCGTCAATGTGGGCCATAATGCCGATGTTACGCGTATTCTGCAAAGCGTTGGATTTAGCCATGGTAGTAAATCCCTTCCCTACCAGCGATAGTGCGAGAACGCACGGTTGGACTCGGCCATCTTGTAGAGGTCCTCACGCTTCTTGACAGAAGCACCAGTGTTCTCGGCGGCATCCATGATTTCGGCAGCAAGGCGCTGAGCCATGGTGTGCTCTTTGCGCTTGCGGGAGAAGTCGACGATCCAACGGATGGCGAGCGTGGTGGCACGACGGGGGTTGACTTCCATCGGGACCTGGTAGGTTGCGCCGCCGACACGCTTCGGCTTGACCTCGAGCGTGGGGCGAACGTTGTCCATGGCCTTCTTGAAGACGGACAGGGCGTCCTGCTCGGTCTTCGCGGCAACGATGTCAAATGCACCGTAGACGATGCCTTCTGCGATGGACTTCTTGCCATCGAGGAGGACTTTGTTGATCAGCTGCGTGACCAAACGGTTGTTGTACACGGCGTCCGGCTGAACTTCACGACGGACTGCTGCTGCACGACGCGGCATATGAATGCTCCTTCATGTTCTGTGCGCGCTTCGGGGCCTTCTGCCCATTAGGCCGCTTCACTTCTGCGACCCGCGCGGCTTAATCCTACTTATTTGGGGCGCTTGGCGCCGTAGCGGCTACGAGCCTGCATGCGGTTGTTGACTGCAGCGCAGTCGAGAGCCGCACGGATGATCTTGTAGCGGACACCGGGGAGGTCCCTAACACGACCGCCGCGGATGAGCACCATGGAGTGCTCCTGGAGGTTGTGGCCGATACCCGGGATGTAAGCGGTAACTTCCATGCCGTTGACCAAACGGACACGAGCGACCTTACGCAGTGCGGAGTTCGGCTTTTTCGGGGTGGTGGTGTACACGCGGGTGCACACGCCACGCTTCTGGGGGTTACCCTTGAGCGCCGGGGTCTTTTTCTTATCGACCGACTTGGCGCGGCCCTTGCGGACCAGCTGGTTGATAGTAGGCAAAGTAGTTCTCCTCTTCTTTCGCCTATTTCCTACAGGCGGATCCGTCGCGCGCCGAGGTTCGTTGCTCAACCCTGGAACCCCTTCGCGGGACTTCTCCTTGCTTCCGGTCACGCAGCATACGTACTCGAAAACAAACGCCTTTGCAGACGCAAGGTGGAACTTTAACACCCGCACTCAAGGGTGTCAAACGCCACGCGCCCGGGTGTATCTACTTAATATTTCAAGCATAATACCTGATGAATAACTTAATCGAGCAACGATTCGATGTATCGCCTCATCATTTTTGCTAAAAAACTTGAAAAGGTTGCCTTCTTATGGGTATCGACGGAACGCCATGCGAGCGAGAAGCAGAAAGCGAGGCCGCGAGCCGCTGGAATCAGACCGTTCGCGTCGGGTCCGAAGCGTTCGTCCTAGACCGACGGCAACGTGCCGCTTGCGAAAAAACCTCCCTCTTTCCGCGACGAGCGGGAAGAGGGAGGCCATTCATGCAAGGCTTCGGAAAACAGCGCTATCGAACACGATAAAGGAAGGTCACTCCCTGCCCGCGCGTGCAATCGTCATCGGGGCTGAAAGAAAACTCTCCAGTCCCCGTAGTGACGCCTTCGGAAACGGCCCAACGCACGGCGTCGGCATAGTACCCGTCGGGATCGACGTCATCGAAGTCGAGGCCTGCATCGGAAGCGGGAGACCCGGCGGCGCGCCAGAGGAACGTAACGACCTGCGCGCGCGTCACGACATCATCGGGACTGAACGAACCGTCGCCTGTTCCGGTCGTGACCCCCTCGGCCGCCGCCCAACGGACGGCATCGGCATAGTAGGCGTCTTCGGCCACATCGTCGAACCCCTGATCAGACGCAACCTCGGGAGACCCCGCGGCGCGCCAGAGGAACGTCACCATTTGCGCTCGCGTGCACGATTCTCCGGGCGCGAATCGGCCATCCCCCACGCCCGTCGTGATGCCGTTGTGCGACGCCCACAAAGCCGCCTCGTAATAGAAGTCCCCTTCGAATACATCGACGAACGGATTCGCCGTCGGCAAGAAAAACACGTCGATCTTCACTTCGGAGTCGGGCATGATGAACGTGTACGAACCGTCTTCGGCCATAGCGACATCGACTCGCTTTCCGTCGCCGTCCACGGCGACGATCCTATCGAGCTTGTAACCCGCCTCGGGACGTACCGAAAGCTTTACCGTATCGCCCTTCGAAGCGGAATGCGAGCCGACGATCACCGTGCCGCCCTCGACGCTTCCCCCTACCGACACGGCATACGACGGAACGCTAGGCAAAGACGGGCGAACTTGGTCGACCGCACCGTCGGACGATACCGATCCGCCGTGCGGGAAAGTCTGGACGCTGCCATCAGGCGACGTCATGCTTCCGCCGGGCTTCATGACGATCGAACCCGTCTCGGAATCGACCGAACCGCCCTTCGCGACGGATCCCAGATTGGTGAGCACATCGCCCGAAGAAAGCGGCTCGCCATTGCGCGTCGCGCCCGAATCAGGAATAGTCACGTGGCCATGCTCATCCATAGCCAGCGTTCCATCGCCGACCGGCTTCACGATGGCCGTTCCCTCGGAATCGGAGGGAATCCCGCCGATGTTGCTTTCATCCGCATCGTCGACATGCGCGACCTTGAACACCTCCGTGTCGGCAGAGGCGCCCACAACCGCAGGCGAAGACTGCGTTTCGCCGGCAAACTCGACGCGCGTATTGCTTTTCGCGTTCGTCGGATTGACCGTAGAGATCGATCCGATGACTCCGCCCGCCGAATCCGACCCGAGGACGGTTCCCGAAACCGAACAATTCTCGATCGAGATCAGCGTAGTATGCGAATCGGCCTCGGCATCGAAATCGTTAGCGGTAACCTCTCCTTGGAAACCGCCCGCTATCGGCCCCGACACGGCGCCGCGTACCGCGCATCGGCTGAATTCGCCGCGATCTCCGCTGCCCACGAAGCCGCCCGCGACGCCGCCGCGACTTACGACGTTGCCGGACGCGACGCATTCACCGAAGGCAGCCGTGCTTTTTTCGGGACTGTTCTTGCCAGCGGTCGAATACGTCACTCGAGACAAGCCAACAAAGCCGCCTGCCGTATTCTGTGCCGAGACGTCGACGTCGGCAGTGCAGGCATCGAATGTGATTTTATGGTCGAGGTTCTCGTCGGAAAGGCTTACCCAGCCGAGGTCTCCGACGAAACCGCCCGCGCTATCGGCCGCATCGATGGAACCCGTGACGCTGCAGGCGTTGAAATCGGCTATCTTGCCCGTCGTTCCGATGAATCCGCCGACCATGCTCTTGTGGGTTTTCTCGTCGAACGGATACGCCTCGTAAGTTTTCAGGCGAAGGCCGTCGACGCGGCAATTCGTGAACGTATTAGGCTGAATGCTGGAAGAATTCTGCACGTTTCCGGAAAAACCGCCGACTTGCTGGCCGCTTTTCGCCTCGATGACGACCCCTTCTACAAAACAGTCGGTGAAGTCGACATCGGCATTGACCAGGCCTGCGAAACCGCCCGTATAGGACAGGTCGCTCGCCTTGCCGTCGATTTCGATATCGCGGGCGCCGCAATCCTGGAATCGGGAGCCCGATTTCACTACATACACGACGCCGGCAGCCCTCTCGCCGACTCCCTGCATCGAAGCCTTTTCGACGGCGCATCCGGACACGAGCGTCTTCGGCCCGCACGACAATATCAGGCCGGAAGCCTCCTTCGGACCTGAAATGACAAGGTTACGAACCTTCGACCCGATGATTTTCGGCGTGCAATCGGCCTTTTCTTTAGCCCCCTTCACGAAACCGGCGAGTCCTGAAGCTCGCGCCACCGAAAGCTGCACGTCGTTCACTTCGCAATTCTCGACGATGCTGTCGGAATCCTCCTTGACAAGATACACAAGGCCCGTAGCGTAGGAATCGCCCGCAGCGGCGGCTTCGGCGCTCATCCCTCGGACCGCGCACCCCTCCGCTTTAGCCGAACCTTCCATGATGGCGACCAGGCCGCTTGCAATATTCAGATCCGTCGCCTCGAAAGAATCGACCGTGCACTGGGATATCGAGGCATCTGCCGCCGAATAGCAAAGCGCTCCGATATACGATTCACGCTCGGGAGCCGCTACGGCCTTCATCGCATCGACCGAGCATCGCTCGATCGACGTCCCGTCTTTCGC
>JAUNLI010000052.1 GCA_030532315.1 Slackia sp. | reverse complement strand
GCTGTTCGGGGCGTGGAACAACGACAACAAAGAAGTCGTTCAAATGTCGGCCATATTGGGGCCTTCCCCCGAGGTGTCGTTCTACGAGGCGCTCGCTGAAAAGACCCAGGTGGTTCTCGATGACGGCCAGGGTGGCTCGTGGATTTATTCCGATGCCGAGCGCGCGTATTGGACGCAGAAGCAGGCCGAAGTGACTGAGCCGATCGTGTATGGCTATATGGGAGGCTGGCAGAATATCATGGACTGCATCGCCTTCATCACATTCGCCATTATTGCCGTGTGCGTGGCGTTGGCTCCGATGTTCGCCGCCGAATACCAAGAGCGCACCGACAGTGTGATTCTGTCATCGCGTTACGGGCGGTCTAAACTGGTGGCGGCCAAGCTTATCGCGGCCTTCCTTTTCACCACGGTGTATTTCGCGATTTGCGTGGCCATTATCTGCATCGTGTCGCTTGCCGCCCATGGCGCGGGCGGGGCCGACCTTCCCATTCAGATGATGGCGCTTTCTTCGCCTTACGACATCACCATGGCTCAGGGCGTCGCCATCATGGTGGGCATCGCCTATCTGATGACGCTTGGGTTCGCCGGTCTGACGCTTCTGTTGTCGTCGAAGCTGCGCTCCATGCTTTCCATCTTCGCGATCGACGTGGCGTTGGTCCTTCTGACGGGCATGATTCCCACGGCGGGCGTCGGTATCCTCGTGCATCTCAGCGCGTTGTTCCCGACAAGCGGTTTGGTGGCGCCGTATTTATTCTGGGAATACATGTCGTATCCGATCGGCGGCGTGGTGTTCGACCTCATGGGCATGCAGGCGCTCGTCTATACGGTGCTATTCGTGGCATGTTTGCCCCTGGCGGCGCTGTTCTTCCGTCGCCATCAGGTGGCATAGCTCGAAGCGGGGCGGGCGTCGTTCGAGGCGCCCGTCTTTGTGCCTGCATATGACAGGGCGGAGCCTTTCTGCGGGGGATTAACTTTCCTATCCTTGTGTGTCTGCTACAACTCGGCTTTAGGAATTATGGGGAAACGTATATATGCGTTTCTCTCTTCGTACTGCTTGCTTTTGTGTCTGTCGGGCGACTTAGACCAGTCTGGCGTAATCCTGGGTCTGATGGAAGAAGGCGACGACGTCTACGCGGCGCGATTCCTCGTCGACCCGATAAAGCGCTATGTATTTCTTGATGATGGCCTTGCGAATCCGCAGGGCAGAAAGCCTGGCCTCGCGGCAGGTCGGATACGTTTCGGGCATTTCGGAAATCCGCTCCACGAACGCATCGAAGTCATCGAGCATTTCCGATGCCGCGCGGGGCTCCTTGAGGACGAATGCCACGTATTCGACAGATCGCGCAAGCGATTTAGAGGCCTCGTCGGCGATATGCACGCTATAGGCCATATTTCTCCCTCAGGCGCGCGGTGACAACGTCCGCCTCCTGCGACCGTCCGTTCTCGACGTCGGACAGGCCCCTGTCGACGATGTCGTAAAGCCTCGCGCGTGCTGCCTCGCGGCGCATTCCCTCGTAGACTTCGGGGGACATGGTGACGAGGGCTTCTTTTCCGTTCTTGGTGACGATGACGGGAGCTTGGGCGGCGAGCACCGTCTCGGCGAAAGACGCCGTGTCCTTCATGTCGCGGATGGGGATACACAAGGGCATAGTCCTCGACCTTTCTCGTTTCGAATCGTTTAGGTGATTTGTCCCATAATTATGGGACAATGTCAACATCGAGCCGTCATGGCATTCTGCCGACGTCGGTCTTTGGGCGGCAGTCCTTGCGGCGACGTCTGTTGACGCTCTGGGTGATTGGCGTAGGGGCAAAGGTATGGCGAAATCGGCGTCTTCCCTCGGCGATGTTGAAATTCTCGGCCAGTCGCCTTGCGGCGAGCGACTGCCGCCTTCCGGTTGTAATGGAAGGCGGCCGAGACGCTTTTGTTGCTAGCCCTTGCTTCCGTTCGCCCCGAATTCCGTTGCGCGCGCAAGCGCATGGGCTCGTTTCGATTTCCCGTTTGTGGCATGCCGACGCATGACAACGGCGATTGCGATGGCGGCCGAGAGTCCGGCCATGCCGAGTGCGGCAAAAAGATATGCTCCCGTTGCATCGCCCGTTTTGACGAATTTCCCCGATGGGGCGGGTTCACTGGGCGGCGTATCCTGCGCATCGGGCGTTGTGGTTGCAGGCGGAATCGCGGGCTGCTCGTTTGCGACGATTTTCACGATGGCTTCGTCGCTCAAAGGCTCGTCAAGTTCGGCGGTTGTCAAAATGGCCGTGTTGACGACGTCCGTTTCCGCCAGGTTCTCGTCTTCGACTTGCGCTGTATATGCGATTTCTACAACGCTGCCCTCATCGAGCGTGCCGAGGGAAAAAGAGAACCCGTTGTCTTCGATCGCGGGCTTGATGTCGGCCATATCGGCTCCGTCGATTTTGAGCGTAATGCTGTCGGCATCGATTGGCATGCCTTCGGGAAGGCTGTTGTCCGATATCACGACATCGGTTGCCTCTGCCGCTTTTACGGTTGCCACGATGCGGTAGGAAATCTCATCACCCACGGACGCCCGCTCCTTATCGGCGCTTTTTTCCAGCAAGATGTCGGGGTCAGGCGCTTCGACGGCAGTTATCTCAACCTGGTTGCTATCGATGGCTTCCGACGCGTCTTCGGCCGATGCGCGCGCTTCGTTTTCAAGCGTTGTGCCTGCGGTATGCATGAGCGCGTCGTAGGAGACGGTCAGGATTTCCCCGTGGGCAAGGTCTGCTCCGGTTTCGAATTCGAAGCCTGCGATATGTTCTGTTTCGTCGCGCAGATACGAGGGCGTGATGTCGATTTCCGCTCCGTCGGGCCCCGTCGCCTTTATGCTTCCTTCCACGATTTCGGCGATATCGTGCTCAAGCATCCCGTCTTTCACGGCGACGTTGTGCGCGACGAGCCCCTCTTCGATCTGCGTGACGCGAAGCGTGTAATGTCCTATTTCCTGGGTAAGATACGCCTGCTTGTCCGATGATTTCTCAATGGCGAGCTTTGGTTTGACAAGTCCCGTGTCCACGTCGTTTGAGGGCGTTTTGCCTTTTGAGTTGATGAGTGCGTAGGAGCTGTTTTTCACTGAAAGGCTGCCGTCGGCGGGATAGCTTGTCAGGGCTGCCTTGAACACGAAGCGGTAGTGTTCGCCCTTCATGGGCATGGTGGCCAGGTATTCCTTGTCGAAAACAAAGCTCACGGTGTTTTCCGCATTTTCGCCTTCGCCTTCCTCGCTCGGACTTTCTTCGCTTGCGTTCGTTTTCGTTGCAGGTGCGTTTTCGTCTGCGGCGCTGGTTTGGTCGGTCGCTTCTCCGTCGGGGTTCGCGCTGTTCTGGCCGGTCTGATTGTCTTCCGTTCCGCTCTGGTCGTCGCCGTCAGAAGCATCGGGTGCAATCGGCGTTCCCGTTGCAATCACCGATCCCGCGCCTTCGATGCGTTCGCCGTTTTCGTTTTCCAGATAACCTGAGCTTTCGACGTAGGTCATTTCTGCAGGAAGCATGTCGACGATTTCAAGCGCCGAATAGCGGTATCCCACGCGGCAGTTGACACCCTGCTCGTGCGCCTTGAAGTCGATTGCGTATTCCACCTGGTCATCTAGGGTGACGCCTTCGGTTTTGTCGGCGGTTTTCACCACTTCGGTCTGCCCGTCGGGGTTTTCCTCGGGGTTGGGTGCGGTCAGGAAATCGGGGGTCAGCGCGAAAAACGACTGAGGGTCGGGCCATCCGCCGTCTTCGAAGGCGCTTTCTCGCCAGCCCGGGAAGAAGCGAAACTCGGCGGCCTTTCCACGGTTTTCGCCCGTGGTGTCGTAAAACGTTTCGACGAGCCCTTTCTTGTATTCATCGGGGTGTTTCCATCCGTCGGTTGAAAGATAGGCGAGCTTCGACCCTACGCGCGTGCCGCCGTTTTCGAGGAACAGTACGTCGTTTCCTTCGGTGATGCGCGCGCCCGTAATCGCCCCGCCGAATTCGAAGGCCTGTGTGGTGTCAAGGTCGATGCAGGTTGCGTGGCCCTTCACTTCGATCGGTTCGTCGGTGCCGGCTTTCACGAACTGAACGCTGACGACAAGCTTGGAAATGCCCACGGTGTAGAAATTGAAGTTCTGAAACCCTTCAGGTCCGTCGGAAAGCGATTTCCAATGCGTGCTCAAATACACGCCCGGTTGAAACACTTCGTGCCCTTCGTAAAAAGGCTCGTAGTTTTCCCACCCGCATTCGGGCTCGAAGTATTCCCAGTCGGAAAGCGTCACAACGGCGTCGAATGCTTCGCCTTTGTACGTGCCGCCCGTGTAGCGCAATTCGGCCGAGCCTTTTTCGGTTGATTCGTCGATAGGAAATGCCAGGCCAGGATGCCCTTTGACCTGCAGATAGAGGTCGTCGAGACTAGGGTTGTCGCCGTCGCTGAGGCGGTGGTCGAAATATATGCCCAGGTCTTCGACCTCTTCGAACCCTTTGACAATTTCAAGGTCGTCGAAATCGAGTGACGCTTCGTAGCCGATGGGCTCGAATTCGCTTTCGGGAACTTCTTCGATTGTGATTCCGTCTGCCGTTTTGCTTTGCGCCGCTGCGGGCGCTGGCAAGATGGCGCCGCACAAGACGACAATCGCTGCAGCGAGCAATGCTGCCGCTTTCGCGGATGTGGCAGCGGCGCGTTGGGCGAGTGCTGTTGTCGCACCTTGCCGCATTCCAGGCGTCCCTCGCTTGCCGTTGTTTTCCATGATGGCCTCCTTCGTTTCATGCGTCGTCGGACGCTTTCGAAGTCAGGCTAGCAAGCGTATCCGGCGCGTTTTGAGAAGGTTCGGGCGCACTTGCCGGTGCAAATTCGTGCGATAAAAGGCGAAAGCCTTTCCTAGCCATCGGTGTTGTTTGGCTTGTTTCCGGCTGCGTTCTGTGCGGAATCCGGCCCGGGCATGTTAGGGCGGTTTTCTTGTTGCTCGAAGTTGCGTGGTCGCTTTCCAAAAAAACAAAGGCGCATCCCGTTTGGAAGGATGCGCCTTCGATGATTGAGTGGTTGTCGGTTCGGTGTGTATTGCCGGGTGTGCCGTGCGTTTCGTCTACGCGTTTTGCTTTGCCGTCGTGTTGCTGTTTGTCTGGTTGCTAGTCTGCCAGGGAAAACGTTCGAAGGTAGATATCGGCCAGCGCTTCGATTGCATGCGCTTCGGGTGCGGCGCTCAGTTCGAAAACGGCGGCGGTGGGAAAGCCTGCCGCATGGGCGGTTTCGATGGCGTGCAGGGAGTCCTCGACGACAAGCGTCGCCTCGCGCGGGGTGCCAAGATGTGCGAGCGCGGCCTCGAATACGAGCGGCTCCGTCTTGCTTGCGCCCACTTCGCTGCAAGTGAGTACAGTCGAGAACCGGTTCAAAACTCCGAGGCGTGCAAGGGCGGCTTCTGCGCAGTGGCGCTCGGTGGCGGTTGCCACGCACATGCGCACGCCCGCCGATGCGAAGGCGTCGAGCATTTCGGCGACGCCCGGCTTCAAGGGCATGGTGTCGCGGTAGGCGTGTTCGATGCCGTCGAGGATGCCGCGGCAGATTTCGTCTACGGATTCCGCAAGGCCGTATTCTTTGCGCAAAAACACGGCGGATTGCTCGAGCGTCATGCGCTTGAAATGGCGGCGAATGTCGGGGTGGGGCGTTTTCCCTCGTGCAATCAGGTAGTTTTCGCCGAGGTTTTCCCACCAGGGCATGCTGTCGATAAGCGTGCCGTCGAGGTCGAAAATGGCCCCTTCGATGTGCGTCGGCGCGTTCGCTCCGAAAGAAGCATCGGCAAAGCGAGCAAGGGGAAAGCCCTTTATTTTGGGCATGATTTGAGGGTTCATGGGAGTCCTTATTGAGTGCTGCATCTGGCGGTTATAGGGTTGTTTGTTATGGCCTACATGGCGTGATTGTTGGTCTGGAGTGACCAGCCGATACTAAGTTGATTATGGGCGGCATGATACCATGTCGTTCAAACTGTGCTTTTGCTGGTGCTTTATGTTGCAGGTTGCATTTGGGTTCGATGGCGATTTCTGGTGAGAGATGATGTTTGGGCAATTGGAAGGAACACTCGCTTTGACCGAATTTGTCAAAGATGTGTTTTGGTCTGTTTTTGGGATTGATTTATATCTTTCCAGCGAAGAGATGCTGCTTCTGTCGATTGCATTTGTGGTCGTACTTTTGGGTTTGGCGGCCGTGGGCTGTTGGCTGATTTTCCGTTTAGTCCGCAGTGTCGTTCGTGCGTATATGCGAGGTCGGTTCAAAAAAGTTTACGACGTACAATGTGACTCGACGGTCATTATTGGGTTCAGGTCGAATCAAAAGGAGAACTCTTTTTCTCTCGCATATCCTCGATGGCGCTTCAAGAATAAAGATGGTTCGCGCGATAAGCGAAGGTCGAGGAATGAGCTTTTGTTGGGATGGTGTCATCTCGGTGTTGGTTCATTCAAAGTGAGATGTCTGTATCCAGAAAAAATGCTATGGATTGTCAGGCAGTTGCGCAAAAGGGGCGTTTCAATTCAGCTTTGCAATCTCGAATTGGCCAATGTTCGTACGGCACGAAGCGAACGCCAGCTTAGGACGGCCTCTCAGATTTATGATTCCTTTTCGAGCAACCCTTCTGGTTTTGAGCAGTATTGCGCTTGGCTGTATTCCGCCATGGGGTATCAATGTGAAACAACCGCAAAAACCTCCGATGGAGGTCTTGATGTTAGATTCATCGATCCAGATGGAAAGTCTGGAATCATGGAGTGCAAGTGCTATGCGGACCAAAGCACGGTTAGCAGGCCTCTTATCGATAAGCTTATCGGGGTCAATGCTCACGAGCGCGCTGACCGCGTGGTGTTCGTAACGACGAGCCAGTTCACCTCGGGGGCAAGAAAGCGTGCAGACGAGTTTGGAGTAGAGCTTGTTGATGGCAAGGCCCTTGCTTCGCTTGTAGACGAGTATGTCTCTTGCGATAGAAGCGATGATGATTTCGCCGATGTGACGTGGCAGCAGTTGGCGGCCTGCTATCCTCCCGATGTTCGTCCGAGCAAGGTTTATTTCGGATCGGATGCCTTGAAGTAATGCCCGCCTTTTTGCCGTGCGTTTGTCACGTCGTGGCAACGGCCCCGCATTTCGGGGCGTTACGGCGTTATCATGAATCCAACGGATGGTCGAGCAAAGGGGGAACGAATGAAAGCGCTGCTTATCAACGGAAGCCCGCATCGTCGCGGTTGCACGTATACGGCTCTTGGCGCGGTCGAGGCGGGATTGCAAGAGCAAGGCGTCGATGCCGACATCATGTGGATCGGCACGGGTGCCATTTCGGGCTGCCTGGGTTGCGGAAAATGCCTCAAATCGGGTCGCTGCTTCATCGATGATGCGGTGAATGAATTCCTCGACGATGTTGCGAAATACGATGCGTTCGTGTTCGGCTCTCCTGTGCATTTTGCAGGTGTGTCGGGTGCGCTCACGTCGTTTATGGACCGCGCCTTCTACGGCCGCGGCGCTTTGTTCGCGGGCAAGCCTGCGGCGGCCGTCGTGTCGTGCCGTCGTGGTGGTGCAACGGCGACGTTCGACCAGCTTAACAAGTATTTCTCCATTTCGAACATGGTGATAGTCGGTTCTCAGTATTGGAACCAAGTGCATGGCAACACGCCCGAAGAGGTGCTTCGCGACGAAGAGGGCATGCAGACCATGCGCACGCTCGGCCGCAATATGGCATGGCTCATGAAATGCATCGAGGCAGGCAAGCAGGCGGGCATCGAACGCCCCGCGCAAGAGCCCGTGGTGCGCACGAACTTCATTCGCTAAAAACGATGCGCGTTCATTCGCGCTGGTCATTTCGCCACATCAATGAAGAGGTTCGAGAATGCTCTCGGACCTCTTCCTGCGTCAGCCTTTGTTTAGCCGATCGCCTGCGCGGCAATTACGATGAAGCAGGTCAAGAGGCCCGAAACGGCAATGGCAACACCGCTCATGGCGCCTTCGAGCTCGCCCATTTCCAATGCTTTTGCCGTGCCGATCGCGTGGCTGCAGGTGCCGATGGCAACGCCTTGCGCCACCTTGTTTTTGATGCGGAAAAGGTTGGCAAGCATCGGCGAGAAGATGGCGCCCATGACACCCGTGGTCATCACGGCCGCCATGGTGATCGACGCCGTGCCGCCAAGCTGGCCGGTGATGGAAAGCGCGATGGGGGCCGTGGTCGATTTCGGCAGCGTGGAAAGCGCCACCTGGTCGCCCAGCCCGAAAAACTTGCACAGCGCGTATGCGCTGACCATGGACACGACCGAACCCACTAGGCATCCAATCAGAATGGGCAGGAAGTTGCTCTGCAAGACTTTGCGTTGTTGGTAGATGGAAAACGCCAGCACGGCAGTGGCAGGCCCCAACATGGCTGAAATAAGACGCGCGCCCGACTCGTAGGATTCCAAAGGAATGTTGCAGAATACGAGTACTGCCATAATGACCGCAACCGACACCAGAAGAGGGTTGAGCAGCGGAGATTTCGTTTTCTTATTCAGCCAGACCGCGCCGGCGAATACGCCTACGGTAAGCGTCAAGCTGGCGGCTGTTTCGACGACAGCGAAGATATCCATGCGCTATTCTCCTTCAGGCGACGTGTTGGCCGATTTGTCGAGGCGGTTCTGCTCGGGGCGATCCTGCCGGCAAAAAGCCTGTTCGCTATGTTGCGGTGCTGCATTCTGCTGCTGCCCGTGTTCCTGTTGGTTGCGTTCGCCTGGTCGACGCCAGTGCTGCGGGTAATCTTGCTGCAGTTGTTTCGTTTCGCCTATTTCGTATGTGGCCAAAAAAGGATCGCCTTGTATCGAGAGCACCTTGCGCAAGTGCACGTCTTCGCCTGCCCGTTTCGCGTGGACGTATTTCTGCAGGCGCGTTACGACGATTACGGTGACCGACGTGGCAAGAAACACTAAAAACGTGGTGAGCAGGCATACCAATATAAACTGCGGAATGCGACCCTGGATGAGCGGCAGACTTGTCATGATGGTGACGCCTGCGGGAATGAAGAAGACGGGCATGTATTTCAGCAGAAGATTCGATGCCAGTGCGATTTTCTCTTCGACGATCATGCCGCTGATGAGCAACGTGAGCAGGATAATCATGCTGCAGATGTTGCCAGGCACCGCAATTGGCAGATAGTCGGATACGGCGCTTCCTACATAGCATACGCCCGCTAAAAACGCGAGCTGAAGACAGAGTTCGCCGAGGCGCTTCCCGCTGCGCTTCGCCTTGTCTCGTTTTCGCGGGCGGCCGCACGTCGCGGCGTCGTCGCATCGACGGCTTGTGTCGGCCCCTTCCGTCTGCGGCCTTTCGATTGCATTGCAAAAGGTTGGGGAGCTGGTTTGGTTGGGCTGTGCTGCTGCGTTTTGCATGGCGTAGCGCGGACGGCGCGTCTCATCTCGATTCGTCTCGGGTGCAGAGATGCACATGCTACACCCGCGTTCGTCGCGCTTGTGAAAATCCGAAAACCCTTCATAGCGTTCGCGCGCGTTGCTTGCAAATTTTTTCGTTTTTCAATCATCGGCTGCGGTCCGCGCATCTTGCGGAAAGACAAAATGCCAGGTCGCGTTTTTTCCGCGAAAAGAATGCGCCTGCAAAATGAAGCCTGGCGGCGTCTTTCCGCCCGTTGGTGATTGAAAAACGAAAATTTCTTACAATTCTCCTGTCAAAACAAGCAAAGGGGGCGGTTGCTTTCCTCGCCACTTCGAAAAGCGGTCCTCGCGTGCAGCATGCGAACCTGACCGCTCGAAAAGCTCATGCGGCCGACATGCGAATCGAGATGCAAAAGCCCTGTTGCTGTGCGGGTTGGTCCTTTTGGCCGCCCGACTTGCTGCCCTTGGAAAGGAGCGTTCATGACCGTCGAACTTACCGAAGCGCCTGCTGGCTTCGATTGCGAGCAGGGTGGGGCGAAATCCGACCCTGGCATGCCCACGCTTGCCGAACGTATGCGCGCCTACGCACGCCTCATTGTGGAAGCAGGTTGCGCCCTCAAGCCGGGACAAGACCTGTTCGTCCGCGCCAATATCGAAAGCGCGCCGCTGGTGCGCTTTATCACGAAAGAGGCATATGAACTGGGAGCGCATCATGTGACCGTGCGTTTTTCCGATGAGGCGATCGAGCGCATGCATTATGACCATTGCGCTATGGACGTGTTTGAAAACGTGCCCGGCTGGCTTGCCGAGCTCAACAACAGCATGGCGCGCAATGGGGCGGCCGTGCTCACCATTGATTCGGACGATCCCGAGGCCATGTCGGGCATCGACCCGCGCAAGCTTGTCGCGCGTGCCCAAGCGAGCCACAAGGCGTGCAAAGAGTTCTACGATGCGCTCGATTTCGGACGTTGCGTCTGGTGCATTGTGGGCGGCGCGTCGCCCGCATGGGCGCGCAAAGTGTTCCCCGAGTTGCCTGAAAACGAAGCGATCGAACGCCTATGGGACGCCATTTTCACGACGGTGCGTCTCGAGGGCGCCGATGCGGCCGCGGCTGTTGCCGCATGGCGCGCACATCGTGAAAGCTTCACCGAGCGTTGTGCCTGGTTGAATGCCCAGCGCTTCGATGCGTTGCATTACACCAACTCCCACGGAACCGATTTGACCGTCGGTCTTACCGAAAAACACCTGTTCAGCGGCGGAGGTGACACCGCGATTGACGGCGTGCAGTTCTTCCCCAACATGCCCACGGAAGAAATCTTCTCGACGCCCGATCGCCTGCGCGCGGAAGGTACTGTGGTTTCGGCCATGCCGCTTGCGCACAACGGCAGCCTGATCGAGAACTTCAGCCTGACGTTTAAGGACGGTCGCGTTGTTGAACTTCACGCCGAGCGCGGCGAAGACGTGCTGCGTTCGATCGTGGAGACCGACGAGAGCTCCTGCCGTTTGGGCGAAGTGGCGCTTGTTCCCTTCGACAGCCCCATTCGCAATGCAGGCATCCTGTTCTACAGCACGTTGTTCGACGAGAACGCGAGCTGTCATTTGGCGCTTGGCCGCGGGTTTGCCGACTGCTACGAAGGCGGGTTCGATATGACCGAAGACGAACTGTTCGAGGCGGGTGTCAATAAAAGCGCCACGCATGTCGATTTCATGATCGGCACCGATGATTTGAGCATCGACGGCATCAAGAAAAACGGCGAACGCGTGGCTATTTTCCGTGACGGGAACTGGGCGTTTTAGCGGAAACGGGGGTGCGAACTTTGAATCGGACATCTCGGTGTCCGGGAGGGAGTCCGCACCCCCCCAAAAAAAATGTAGAAAAACTGCAGTAGACGGTCTTTTTTGTCCGACATTTTCGATGTTTCGAGGGATTTCCCCCTGAAAATCACGCTTTCATGCTGTGTTTCGACCTGTACGAGCGAGCGTCGAGGCCTCGAAAAGACCGCCTACTGCAAAAAATGTGCAGATTTTCGCACGAATTCAACGCGGCGCCCCTTTGCCGCTCGTCTCGCATCGGTTCCATGGGAAGTCGCCGCGTGTTTCTTGTGGCCGCGGCACCGCACTTCGGCCGACGGCGCGCGCCCCGCAGCCTGCGGCGTTGCACCGTGCCTGGCGTCCTGTAGACCGCGGCACCGCACTTCGGCCGCCGGCGCCTGGCCTCATGCGGTGCCCATGCTTTCGCGAGTACAATGACGAACGGAACGACTTTTGAGAGAAGCGCATCCGTGCGGTGAGGAGGCAGCATGTTCAGGACAACCGAAACGCCCCAGGGCGGTCGTGTGGTGCTTGCGGGCAAAAGCGTGGTGAATCTTGCATCGAACAATTATCTCGGTTTGGCGAATGCTCCCGAGCTGGTGGCCGCGGCCAAGCACGCGCTCGACGAATACGGCGTGGGGCCGTGCGCGAGCCGCAATATCGTGGGCGATTTCCCCGTGCATGAGCAGCTTGAGCGCGAGCTGGCGGCGTTCAAGGGAACCGAGGCCGCACTGGTGTTCTCGTCGGGCTATGCGGCTAACGTTGGCGCCATTCCCGTGCTGGTGGGCAAAGGCGACGAGATTTTTTCCGACGAGCTCAACCATGGCAGCCTCATTGATGGATGCCGTCTTTCGCGTGCGCATACCACGGTCTACAAGCATTGTGACGTGCGCGACCTGGAAGAGAAGCTTGCGGCCTGCGACGCCGAAAACAAGCTGGTCATGACCGATGCCGTGTTTAGCATGGACGGCGACGTGGCTCCGCTCGATGAAATAGCCGAAGTGTGCGAACGTCATGGCGCAATGTTTCTCGTGGACGACGCCCATGGCGACGGTGTGATGGGCCCTATGGGTCGTGGGACGGTGGCGCATTTCGGGCTGGAGGGCTGTGTGCAAGTGGAAACGGGCTCGCTCGGCAAGGCATTCGGTGTCATGGGCGGCTTCGTGGCGGGCAGTCAGGAGCTGATCGACCGCATTCGCGTAGGCGCACGCTCGTTCATTCTGACGGCGTCGCCTTTGGCCCCTTCGCTTGCGGCCGCTGCGGCTGAAGCGTTGCGTCTGATTGCGGCCGACGATTCGCGCGTGCGCCGTCTTTGGGAAAACCGCACGTATTTCGCCGATCGCATGAAAGAGGCGGGCTTCGATACGGGCATTTCCACCACGCCGGTGGTTCCTGTCATGATTGGCGACGAAGAGCTGGCCGCGCGCATGAGCGATGCTCTCTATGAGCAGGGTGTTTTTGCGCAGGCCATTCAGTATCCGCTGGTGGCGCGTGGCAAGGCGCGCATTCGCTGCATCTTGTCTGCGGATCACGCGCAAGAAGACCTCGACCTTGCCATCGAGGCATTCGTGAACGTCGGCCGCGATCTGGGGGTGTTGCGATGAAGCTTCCCGTGCTTAAAGGAATCGAACAGGTCAGCGACGGTTGGCTGAAGAAATACGTGCTCACCTATGAGCTACCCGACGGTCGCGAGCTGCCTTACGAGGTGGTTTCGCGCAAGGGTCTGCAGCGCTACGAAGGCGAGGTTCGCGACGCGGGGGCGCCGGAGCCGTCGTCGGACGCTGTGTGCGTGGTGGGCCATACGGCTGACGACTCGTTCTTGCTCATTCGCGAGTTCCGCTATCCCATGAATCGGATGTGCGTGGCGTTTCCCGCGGGGCTTCGAGAGCCTGGCGAAGACGTTATCGAATGCGCTGCGCGCGAGCTGCGCGAAGAAACGGGCTACGACCTGGTGCGTGATGAGCACGGCCATCCCGCAAACGCGCGCGCGTCGCTGCAGCCGGGCTATTCGTCGCTTGGGATGGGCGACGAAAGCATCGCGATGGTGTTTGCCGAGGTCGAGCGCGTGGGCGAGCC
>JAUNLI010000051.1 GCA_030532315.1 Slackia sp. | reverse complement strand
GAGGAAGGGTCGTCGCGCTCGCGCGGGGCGCTTCGCGCGCGAAGGGGGCCTCCGGGCCCCTTTTTCGCGTCTCGGGGCGGCCGGCTTTCTTTCCTGGGTTTCTCGCGACGGTGCTGAGCGTTCGCTGTTATCGCGTCCATAAATGCCTTTGCGCTGGTTTTGCATCTCTTACAAACGCTCTTTATCCTTTGCATTCATTTACTCGCTCTTTCGGCAATGCGGTGATTTTGTTTTTGCCCCTCCACTCCATCAAAGTGGAGTACAATAGCGAAGCAACGTAATGAAAGTGGGTGGGATATGAGCAATCTGCGTACGCCAGAGGTCGAAAACCTGCTTGAGGTTTTATCGGCGATGACCGATAAAGACGAGCTCTACGCATTGTTCGAAGACCTGTTTACCATTCGCGAGATAAAAGAAACGTCACAGCGCCTTTCCGTTGCCCGTCTTTTGGATGAAGGAAATCCGTACACCGCTATTGCCGAGGCTACCGGTGCTTCGGCAACGACGATTGCGCGTGTTTCCAAGGCTTTGAATTACGGCAGCGGCGGATATCGTCATGCGCTCGACGTACTTGCTTCTCACGACTGATGCAGGAAAATACGTGCTGCATAAGGCCCCGATAAGGGGCCTTTCTTTTGCCTGAATGTTTTAGGACGGATTGATGGCTTTCGTGCCGTTGCTGGCATCGTGAATTCATCATGCTGGCAATCTGTTTTGCGCGTAGTATCGAATTCGGGTAATCTTTGCAGGGCGAAACCGTTCTTCTTTATGAAGCGATGGCCTTCGTGCATCTTGGCTGGAAGCGCCTTTTGTATCGTTTGATTCGAACGGCGCTTGATGAAAGGAACGACATGGCAAAACAGGCGCCTTCTATCGACGCGTGGCTTGAGGAAGCAAAACATGATGAGCAAGCGGGCAATGTCGGAATGTATCTGACCCATAACGGAGTGGTTCGCATCACGCCGAAGCAGCAGGTTCGTGCGGCTACTTCTGAGGAGGCAGCTGAGGCGGCGAAGCTCGGGTCCGTTGAAGCCGTCGAGTTCTCCTATGATGACGAGGGTCTCGCACGTGCTATCGAGGACGCGAAAACGTGGCCAGGCATCTATTATGTGCGTGTTTGGCTCAACGAAGGAAGGCTGTCCGTCGGAGACTCCCTTATGTATGTGTTGATTGGCGCGGATATTCGCCCCCATGCTGTCGACGCGCTTCAGAAACTGGTGGGTCATATCAAAAACGAACTTGTTGTGGAGCGTGAAATCTACGCCGAATAGCGCAGGGGTCTGGGTGCTGCCGTTCGCTCGATGCCGCCTTGTCGCTGCATTCGCTTGCAGCGTTTTTGAATGCGCCACGTGCGAATGTCGAAAGCCTGGGGTTCGTTTGTAAAAGGGGAGGGAACAGATGTCCAAGCTTCATAGGCCGAGTCCTGCGGTCTCTTTCGTCGGCCGTCACAACTCGGGAAAAACGACGCTGCTTGTCAAAGTGATTGCCGAGCTTGTTTCGCGTGGGCTGAATATCGGAACGGTCAAGCATCACGGCCATGCCGAGTTCGATATCGATTATCCAGGAAAAGACTCCTTTCGGCATCGTGAAGCGGGATCGTGCGACACGGTGATTGTGTCTCCTGTTCGGATGGCGCGCGTGACCGAGTTGAAGAGGGAGCCTTCCTGCGATGAGGTCGTCGCAACGATGCCCGATCACGATTTGGTAATTGTGGAGGGGTATCGTCAAAGCGGCCTTCCTGTCATCGAAGTGTTCAGGCGCGCCAACGAGCGCGACCTTGCCGCTGCGGAGGAGTTCTGTGCCACAGGCAGTGTGCGCGGTGCGTTTCCGTGTGCCGTGGTCACCGATATGGATGAAGTTGCCGCATCTGCTCGTCAAAGGAACCTGCGCGTTTTCGGGCTTGAAGATGTGGTTGGAATTGCGGACTACCTCGTTGATGTGTTCGCCCGCCCTGCATTGACCGTTGCCATCCAGGCGGGCGGCGAATCGCGCCGTATGGGGCAGAGCAAGGCGACGGTGCCTTTCCTGGGGCGGCCGCTTCTCGAGCGCATCGTCTCGCGTGTTGCTCCTGCCGCCGATGAACTGATCGTTACCACGAACGAACCCGAACGCCTTGGCTTTCTTGAAGCGATGGAGCTTGGCTGCCCCGTGCGCCTTGTCACTGACTGTTATGACGAACGAGGAGCCCTTAAAGGCATGGCGACGGCTTTCGAGGCGGCACGTAGCCCTCTTGTTGCCATCGTTGCGTGCGACATGGTGTTTGCATCCGCTCCTCTGATTGTCGAAGAGGCATCCAAGCTGCATGCAGGCGGCTTCGATGCCATGGTGCCTGCGAACAAGTTCGGATACGAGCCGTTTCATGCGGTGTATCGTAAGGATGCATGTCTTCCTGCTGTTCAGGCGGCGATCGAGCGCGGCAAGAATCGTGCTCGAGATTTTTTCGACGACGTGAATCTTGGCTTGTTCCAGTATGAAGATTTGCGCCGCGTGGTCCCCGAAGGCGGCTGCTTTATCAACACCAATACGCCCGATGAGCTTGCTCGCATCGAGCGCGGCATCGAGGAAGACGGAGACAGGTGATCAAATGCCGTCGTTGATGGATATGGTCGAAATCATGGAGCGTCTGGAAAGCAAAGCGCTTCATATCGACCCCCCACATTGCGTAAGGGTGCGCAATAGGAATGCCTCGTGTTCGCGTTGTGTTGACGTGTGTCCCTCCGGCGCCATTTCCTTGAGGGGAAACACGCTTGCTATCGATGCTCAGCGCTGCATGGCATGCGCTGCGTGCGCGACGGCCTGCCCTACAAGCGCTATTCGTTTCCGCGATCCTGACGACGCCGCGGTCGCATCCGCGCTTGATCGCTCGGCGCGTGCGCTTGACGGGCGTGCTGTGGCGGTGTGCGCCCGTGTTGCTGCCAAGCATGCGGCCGATGTCGATGCCGTTGCGACGGTTCCTTGCGTTTCGCGTATCGGGGTCGAGACGCTTGTCGGCGCTGTCGTGCGCGGCGTATCGTCGGTAACGGTGGTTGACGGAGTGTGTGCTACATGCAAATACCGCCATGCGGCATCGACGTTTGACGGTGTGGTGCGAGAAGCGAACGACTTGCTTGCCATCTGGGGAAGCGATGCGCGCATTGAGCGTGCGAGCGAAGTGCCCGAGGAGGCTCGTGCGGAAAGCGTCGCGCAGGGGACGGGCGGAGTGTCGCGTCGAGGGTTTTTCACGGCGGCGAAAACTTCGGTTAAAGACGTTGCCGCAGAGGCGGTTGCTGTCACGGTTGAAAACGAGTTGGGAATCAAGCGCGACGAGGCGGGCATCCGTTCGATGCTGAAGGTTGACTCGACGGGAACCATGCCGCATGTCGAGCCGTATACCCACAATGCGCTTTTGGAAGACCTTTACGAATTGGGCGATCCGAACCCCGGCGCCGTTGTGTCTACGAGGCTCTGGGGGGATGTACGTATCGAGGAATCGGCCTGCACGATGTGCGGCATGTGCGCGACGTTCTGTCCTACGGGCGCGTTGCACAAGGTTTTCATCGAGGGCGGGAAAAGGCCCGTGCTCGATAGCCTTGAATTCCGATTGGCCGATTGCGTGCAGTGCCGCCTGTGCGAAGACGCCTGCATCCACAAGGTGCTTCATGTGGGTGATGAAATCGATTGCGAGCGCATCCTCGAATTCGAGCCCGTTGTGTTCAAGGGCGAGAAGAAGAGGGCGAAGGGGTCTTTCCTGGATGCGAAGTGCTAGGTGCCGTTCGTACGTTTGAGGGATGCTGCGTGCGCCGCTTTGCGGCGTGTTCGTTGCATAAGATTCGGCACGAGGGCGTATTCGTTTGGTGCGCGAAGACCTTGGTCTTGCGGCGTGTTCGTTGCGCATCAAACGTCGTCGTGGCGGGTTTATTTCGCGCTCTGCGCTTCGGGTCGAGGGTAAAGGTTCGGCTCGAAGCGGCAGGCGGGGCATTGTTTCGCAGCGGCCTCGTGTCGGGTTGGGCTATCGGGCGAGGCTTGCCGCGATGGCGGCGATACGCTCTTCGGCATAGCGGGCTGTTTCAAGCGCAAGCTGCTCGTAGGTTTCGAGAAGGGCCTTGCCGTCTTCGGTGAGTGTGGATCCGTGGGCGCCGTTTCGTTCGAGCAGCTGAATGGAAAACGCCTCTTCGGTGTGTTTCACGATGCGCCAGGCCTTGCTGTAGGCCATGCCTATTTCCTTGGCGGCCTTGTTCAAAGAGCCCGTGCGTTCGACGCCGCGGCAGAGTTGGGCAACTCCGCGTCCGAAAATCGCATCGTCATGCCCGGATTTTGCTTCCAGGCTCAATTTGATGCGAGGCGAGATGTCGGCGAAGTGCATGGCTCCTCCTGTGGTTGCGCGGTCGTGCGGCCGCATTGGAATGCGGTGTTGCGGGGTCTTTCGTGCAAAGCCCAGCGTTCAGATTGTAGGCCAATGGGCGGAAATTGTCTGCTTTGGCAGCCAATCGACATCGGGACGACTCTTGACACGTCATGCTCGACGGAGTATTTATTCTAATGCGAGAATAAATACTCGATATAAGGCGCGACCTGCGTTTTCGGAGCGGGCCGCAAAACCTTGCGAATTTGCAGCAAGGAAGGGGGAGGGAAATGAAGATGTGGAAAAAAGCGACGGGAATCGCGACATGTGCTTTGGCGTGCGCCGCGCTGGCAATAATGGTGCTTGGCGGATGCTCAAAGGCCGCCGAGGAGCCGGTGCAGGAGGCTTCCGAACAGCCTACGGCTGAGCAGCAAAGCGTCGAGCTGCAGATTTTTGCAGCGAATTCGCTCTCAAAGGCACTCGATGAGGTTCAGGCGCTGTATACGGAGCAGAACCCCGAAGTGACGTTTGCTGACACGCAGTACAAGGCATCGGGCGAGTTGGTTGAGATGCTCAAGGCGGGTTCCTCTGCGGATATCTTCATTTCCGCGTCGAAGGGCAAGATGGACGATGCCGTCGAGGCCGGTCTTATCGATGAGGCAACTCGCTTCGATATGTTCGTCAACGACCTTGTCATGGTGACGAGCGCGGACAATGCCGATATTCCCGAAGGCCTGACGCTTGAAGAGGCCGTTTCCGGTGATTACACGATTTGCGTCGGCGACGAATCCGTTCCCGCAGGTAATTACGCGTGTCAGTCGTTGGCTACTGTGGGAGCCTATTCTGACGAATCTGGCAAAGGCGGCGAATTTACGGGCGCCATTGCCGACAAAGTCGTTCTGGACACCTCCGTGGGCAATGTGTGCAAGCATGCGGAATCGGGCGATGTGGATATCGCGTTCGTGTTCAGTTCTGATGTATATCGTTTCGGCGGCGTGAAAGTGCTCTCTACCGTTCCTGCCGATACGCACAAGGCGATCGTATATCCCGCGGCCGTGACTGCAGGCGATGCGAACCTCGAGGCTGCCCAGGCATTCCTCGATTGGGCGGCCAACGACCCTGAGGCTCTCGTGGTCTGGCAGAAATGGGGCTTCGAACTTGCATAGCCGCATTGCGACACTTATAAGCACGATTATTCTGGGCATCGCTTTGGCGGTGCCCATTTCCGCATTCGCGTCGGAGGCCGAGGCCGCTTCCGGACAGGCGTCGTCGTTTTTCAGCGACACGACGGCCGAGGCAGGTGCAGGGCTTGCCTCGGCACCCGTGGACGCTGGTTCTATCGAAATCGACGAGGGGGGCGCAGATGCTGTGGCGTCTGCCGCTCCGCTCGATATCGCGCAGTTCGTGCGTGCCCAGAAAGGGAGCAATCGTCCCGTCGATGGCGTGTATCGGGGTTATGCCTACTTGCAGGGCGCCGAGCGAAACGATGTATGCCTGGTGGCCGTTGACGATTACGCGGTGCTCTATGTGGATGCCGCCGAATTAGCCGCTCGTACGGAAACGCAAGGATGGGGCGAAACGGCCCGTTCTTTCCGCGACGCATCCGACGGCGCGATTTCTATTGACGACCCTGCGGTGAAGACGGAGCTTTCGTGGATCGTCGCCTATCTTCAGGCGCTCGATGCTGCCGCTGCAAACGGGTCGATGAACATCGGTCCAGGGCTGCGGTTGTTCGTGACGACCGAGGAATCATTCGACCTGAACGATGCGGGTTTGCGATTTTCGTTCAACCAGGAATACGTTCCCGGCTCGTTTTATACGAGCGTCGTCGGCATCGACGGGTCCGACGTGACGGATGGCGCATCCGGCGTTCATGCCGAGCTGCGTTACGCTGATTTCTGCAATACGGCATCGTGGGCCGAAGGAACGTTTGCCGCGGAGACGGATGCGATAGGCGCATTCAAGGCGTTTCTGTCCGACCTTGATTGGAGCCCGTTGTGGGTGACGCTCAAGACTACGGGAACGGCCATCGCCATCGTGTTCATCCTGGGTCTTCTGGCTGCGTGGTGGAGCTTGCGCATTCCTTCGCGCGCGCAGGATATCGCCGATTCCATCTTCACCATCCCTATGGTTCTGCCGCCTACGGTATGCGGTTTCGTGCTGCTGTTGCTGCTGGGCAAGAACACCCCGGTGGGTCAGTGGTTCATCGATGTCGGGTTCCCGCTGATTTTCAGCTGGCCTGCAACGGTGCTTGCCGCCGTAGTGGTTTCCTTCCCGCTCATGTATCGAAGTGCTCGCGGGGCGTTCGAAAGCATCGATCGAACCATGCTCGATGCGGCGCGTACGCTCGGGTGGAGCGAAGGGCGCATCTTCTTCAAACTGATGTTGCCGTTGGCGTGGTCTTCCATCGCGGCGGGCACGGTGCTTGCCTTTGCCCGTGCGCTCGGCGAGTTTGGCGCCACGCTGTTTTTGGCGGGCAATTACGTGGGCGTCACGCGCACCATTCCGATTGCAATCTATTTCGAATGGATGAACGGCAACACCGATGTGGCGCTGTTCTGGACGGCCGTCATCATTGCGTTCAGCTTCCTGGTCATCTTGTTCATCAACCTGTGGAGTCGTCGCACGACGCGATATAGGCGCCGCGTGCAGGATGCGTAGACTGCGATGATCGCAATTTGCCGCAGCTTGCCGTCTCGCGTTGAGGTTGCACGGAAGGCAGCAGGGCTTTCGGCGCGAAATCGCTTTTGCCGCGATGGGCATTATGCTCGAAGCGGACGAAGTGTTTTGGCGCTGTAGGAGGTGCTGGGGCGGTATGCTCGCGCGGATTCGAGGCGGGCGGTTTCGAAGAAAGGGGCGGGCCTGTGAGCCTGAGTGTCGACATCGAGAAAGCGATGGGCGATTTTCGTCTTGACGTTGCATTTTCGGCGGAAAACGAAACGCTGGGGTTCCTTGGCGCGTCGGGGTGCGGCAAATCGCTCACGCTGCGCTGTATCGCCGGCATCGAGAAACCTGACGCGGGCCGTATTGTGGTGAACGGCGTGACGTTTTTCGACAAGGCGCATGGACGTCGGGCCAAGGTCGACCTCGCGCCGCAGCAGCGCAAGACGGCGCTTTTGTTCCAGAACTACATGCTGTTTCCCAATATGACCGTGCGACAGAACGTGATGGCGGGAATGGACCGCGGCATGGATGCGGACGAGCGTGCGCGTGTGGTTGATTCCCAGCTGCGAAGATTCGGCTTGATCGGGCTTGAAGGACGCTATCCCGCCCAGCTTTCAGGCGGGCAGCAGCAGCGTGTCGCTTTGGCGCGCATGCTGGCGGCAAGCCCCGGCATCTTGATGCTCGACGAGCCGTTCTCGGCGCTCGATGCCCACTTGAAAAGCTCGCTCGAGCAAAACCTCATCGGCCTGTTCGACGAGTTCGACGGCACGATTCTCTACGTGAGCCATGACATCGATGAAGCATATCGTTTTTGCGATCGCATTGCGGTGGTCGAAGGCGGCCGCATCGACGAGATTGGGCCGAAAGAGCAGGTGGTGCATCGTCCGTCGAGCTTGGCCGCAGTCAAGCTTTCGGGTTGCAAGAACACGACGCCTGCATGCTATGTCGAAGACCACGAGGTCTGCTTGCCCGAGTGGGGTATATCGGTACGTACGGCGGAAAAGGTTTCGCACGAGGTGAAGTGGTTCGGCGTACGTGCGTTTTCGCTACGTCGCGTCGAAGGCCCGGGGCTGAACGTATTCCGGGTCCGTGCCGATCGTGTGAGCGATTCGCGTTTCGAGCGAACGGTCATGCTTTCTTTTCTCGATGCTCAAGGCGAAGCCGTTCTCAAGGATGCTTCCGAGGAAGACGTCACGATGAAGTTCCTCAAAACCCATGTTCAGTGGAAGGTCGACAAGCTTGCCGACTCGCAGTTTCCTCTTCCTGAAGAAGGCGATGAACTGCTGGTTGAAATACCCCCACAGAGTATTTATCTCGTTTCTCGATAATACGTCTGGTGCTATGAAGGGGACGAAAACGAGCTCGGCGTTGTAAAGGCATCGCCTCGCGCATGCTTGCATGTCGCGCTGCTGCGCTTCGCTCGCTTGCTTTATACTATTCGCGTATGAGCATAAACAAAGGGGGAGGCCGCCGTGAAGGATTCTCATGGTCGTACAATCGACTATCTGCGCATATCGCTGACGGATCGGTGCAATCTGCGTTGCATTTACTGCATGCCGGAAGAGGGCGTTCATGCGCTTTCTCACGACGACATTCTGACGCTTGAAGAAATCGAACGCTTGGTGCGCATTGCGGCAGGCATGGGCATCACGCGCGTAAGGCTGACGGGCGGTGAGCCCCTGGTGCGTCGCGGTGTGACCGACCTGGTGCGCGCCTTGAAAGAAATTCCCGGCATCGAAAGCGTTGCTCTCACCACGAACGGCATTCTGCTTCCTCGCATGGCCGATGGTCTGGTGGCAGCGGGTCTTTCTCGTGTGAACATATCGCTCGATACGCTCGATGCCGACCAATACCGGGCCATCACGCGCTGCGGGTCGTTCGACGATGCCATGGCAGGCATCAAGGCGGCGCTCGCGGCGGGCTTTTCTCCCGTGAAGGTGAACGCAGTGGTGGTGCGGTCCCTGAATCAGGATGTTCTTTCGTTCGCGCGTATGTCGATCGACCAGCCGCTTCATGTGCGTTTTATCGAATACATGCCGGTGGGCGAAAGCGCCGGCTCGCATGGCTGCGGATGGGGAAAAGAAGACGTGATTCCGAGCGACGAGCTGCGCACGATGATCGACGAACAGGCCGAGGCGGCGGGAATCGGGCGCCTGAAGCCTGCGTCGAAGCATACGCCTGCAGGTTGGGGGCCGGCGCGTTATTTCGAGTTCGAGAACGCGAAAGGAACGGTCGGGTTCATCTCGCCGCTTTCTCGCCATTTCTGCAGCGAATGCAACAGGCTTCGTTTGACGGCGGATGGCAAGATCAGGCCGTGTCTGTTCTCGGACGAGGAATTCGACGTGCGTACGGCGTTGCGTTCGGGTGCGTCCGACGACGCCGTGCGCGAGGTGCTGTATGCTGCGCTTGGCGCCAAGCCCGATGAACACCACGACAAAGTGGGAACCGAACGCGGCATGAGCCAGATCGGCGGATAGAACGCATCGGGTGCTGCTTGCGTCTTTATGCGGCCAGGGTCGGGTGTGACCGGAGCGTGTGATTGCGGTCGCGGCTGAGGTTGCAACATGCGGAAGCGCACGGCTGCAATTGCCAGCGGCCGCAAGATGCTTTGTGCGGCATGGCGGAAGATTCGCCGCCTGTGCGGCTTTCATCAGGAAAAATATATGCAGCTCGGATATGGTTCGGCAGATGCTGTCGATCGAGCTGGGCAAAACGAGAGGATAACGCAATGGCTGAAACGCTGACCCATATCGACGAGCAGGGCGATGTACGCATGGTTGATGTGTCGCAGAAAGCCGACACCGAGCGCGTGGCTGTGGCCGAGGGTTTTATCGCCATGAAGCCTGAAACGCTTGCGCTTATCACGTCGGGCACGGCAGCGAAAGGCGACGTGTTGGCGTGTGCGCGCGTGGCGGGTGTGATGGCGGCGAAGAAGACGAGCGAGCTTATTCCCATGTGCCATCCGCTCAATATCACGAAGGCGAAGGTTTCGTGCGAGCCGGTGTTTGAAGGGCAACGCGCCGACGGGCTGGTGGGCATCCATGTGACGACGACGTGCGGTGTGACCGGCAAGACGGGCATCGAGATGGAAGCGCTTACGGCTGCAAGCGTGGCATGCTTGACGGTATATGACATGTGCAAGGCGGTCGATCGCGGCATGGAAATCATGGACGTACGCTTGCTGAAGAAGGATGGCGGCAAGACGGGTCTGTGGGAACGTTCGTAAGGGCGCAGGAAAATCGCCGAATTTTGCATGAAAAATGCCGTAGGCGGTCTTTTCGGGGAGAAAAAGGCGCCGTTTCGGGTGCTTTCGACTTGCAGATTCGGTTGTGGCCTTTCACGACCTGGGGTTTCATGTGGCGAACATCGAACGAAAGACCGCCTACTGAAGAAAATGCGCACGATGCCGAACGGGAGACGCGTCTCGGGAAACGAGGCGACGGGTTGTCTGCAATAGAGGAATTGCACACGAATATCGCGCAAAAAAAGATGCGTCCGGAATTTTCCGGGCGCATCTTTCGTAATCCGTCTCTTTCCTTCGACACTCGCGTATTCTTAGTGGCCGGCGCCTTGCATCATGAGGGCGGCGTGCGGCAGCACGTCGACGATGGCCTCCCAGTTTTCGCGGGCGGCCTTCTCGCTGCCGGGAAGGTTGATTACCACGCTTCCTTCGCGTTCCATGCAGACGGCGCGGGAAAGCATGGCGCGCGGCGTGATGCGCATGCTGTGGGCGCGCATGGCCTCTGCGATACCGGGAACGTTGCGCTTGCATACATCAATCGTTGCTTCGGGGGTCACGTCGCGTGGGGAAAGGCCGCTGCCGCCGCAGGTCAGAACGAAATCGGCATGTAAATCCTCGATGGCATGCAGAAGCGCACCCGAGATAAAGGGGCGCTCGTCTTCTACCACCACGCGTTCAAGGCAGGTCCAGCCTCGTTCGGCGATGAGGGCCTCGAGTGCTGCGCCGGCCGAATCGGTTTCGAGCGTGCGCGTATCGGAGCAGGTGATGATGGCGAACGTGGGAATGGGTTCGCGGTATTCTTCGGTCATGGGGATCCTTTCATATGACGGTCCGGTCGGGGTCCGGCTTCGCTTTGCGGGCGTTCGTTCAGGTTTCGCTCTCGCTGCCGATGCCGGGCCAGGCGCATTCTTGCATCCTTGCAGGAAAGGCGCCGTGCGAAATCCGACATGCTTTTTTTCGTATGCTACAGTACCGTTTCTTCGGGCGCGTCGAGCAGAATGCACTCTACCATGTCGCCTTCGTGTATGGGGTCAAGCCCTTCGGGCATGATGGCGACGCAGTTGCTTTTCTGGATGACGCCGAACAGTCCTGAGCTTTGGTTTTTCGCGGGGGTTACTTCCAGCATGCCGTCTTCGGCGCGGCAAATCGTGGCGCGCGAGAAAATGCGACGCGGGTCCTTCTTTTTCTTCGACGTGGTGATGCGGGCTTGCACGCGGGGGTGTTCGAGGGCCGTATATCCTTGCATGGCGCGCAGTGCCGGGCGGATGAGCAGCGAGAACCCCATATAGGCTGCCGCCGGATTGCCGGGAAGACCGAACACCGGCGTGCCGTCCACCATGCCGAAGGTCTGGGCCTTGCCGGGACGCATGTTCACGGTGGTCATGTAAAGCGTTCCCAAGCGTTCGACGACCGGTTTGATGAAGTCGAAATCGCCATTCGATGCGCCGCCGGTGGTTACGACGAAGTCATGGTCGGCGACGGCGCGCTGAACCGCTTCGGCAAGCAGGTCTTCGTCGTCGACGACGATGGGCATGATGTCGCACTCTGCGCCAGCGTCGCGTGCACAGGCCGCCATTGCGTAACCGTTCGAATTGCGAATATGACCTGGGCCCGGTTTTGCGGGCGGTTCGACCAGCTCGCTGCCGATGGGGATGATCGCTACGCGCGGGCGGCGATGGACCGCCACCTCGAGCGCGCCGCATCCCGCAAGAAAGCCAACGCCTGCGGGATGGATGATTTCTCCCTTGTGCAGCACGATTTCGCCTTCGCGGGCCTCTTCGCCTGCGTCGCGCACGTTGCTTTTTTGCTTGCACGGCGCATCGAAGCGCACGCGGCTTCCCGCTTTGCCGTCGCCTGCGACGGTTTCGACGATTTCGTACTTCACCACGGCATCGACGTCGGCCGGTAGGGCGGCGCCCGTCATGATGCGTACGCATTGACCGTTTTCGATCGTGCCTTCGTAGGTGCTTCCCGCAGGAACTTCGGCGATGACGTCGAGTTCGACGGGGGCTTCGGGCGAGGCGTCTGCCAGGTCGGCCGTATGCACGGCGAAACCGTCCATGGCAGCGTGCGCGAAGGGGCTGACGTCCATGTCGCTTGCCACGTCGGCGGCGGCAACGCGTCCGATGGCATTGAGCAGAGGCGCGGTTTCGGCGGGCAGGGCGCTTACGTGGGAGAGCACGAGCTCTCGGGCGTCTTCGGGGGAAATCATCGGGGGAATGTCGGGCATGAGGCGTCCTTTCTTGTTATGGCCCGTCTGCAGACGGGCGAATTGGGGAATGCGGATCAGTATGCTTCCTGGGGACGTGTGTTCCAGGAAATAAACGCCCATGAAACCACGCGCAGCACATCGAGGCACAAAAGCCCTTCGGGCAGTCCTTTCTTGTCGGGCTTGCCGGCATCGGGGTTTTCGACGATATGCTCGTCGAGCCAGGCCGAAAGGCGGTCGATTGCGGCGCTTCGTTCGGCGTCGGACAAAGGCGTTCCGCAACGGTCGATCATGCGGGTGAAGTCGTCGAGCGCTTCTGCGTGAGAATCGAAGGTGTCTTTACGCGTGGAGTAAATATAGTCGACACGCGGCTCGAAACCTTTTTGCGCAAGGACGCCGAATGCGTAGAGGTAGTCTTTCGTCGAAGCGGCGGGCACGCCGATGGCGGCAAGGACGCGGCTGTCTACGTAAGGCGCAGCGCCCGTGGTCATGGTGATGCAGCATTTGCGGCGTGCGACGCGCGTGAGCTTGTCGATCGCCTCGTCAAGGCGCGGAACCGACATGGAGCGCGACGCGATGGCGACATCGACCATGTCGTCCTCGATTCCGAAATCAGACCAGTTGTCTTCCCAGCTCATCTTGAACGCATTGATGGAATCGACACCGTGCATGGCGGCGTTTTCGGCAAGCTTTCCCAGCATGCCGTCGCTGAAGTCGGCGGCGGTCACGTTGCAGCCCTGCTGGGCGAGCATGACGGCGAGCGTTCCCGTTCCGCAACCCATGTCGAACACCGACTCGCCGGGAATGATGTCTGCCAGTCGCAGGAAGTCTTGCGCATAGGCGTTCTTGGCGTCTCTGTTGTCGTAGCGTGCAGAGCGTTTGTTCCATCCCTGCGCGTCATTGGGCTTCGGACGCGTTTGCTGGATGAGCTCCCATTCTTTCTCGAAGTCGATCATGACCCCTCCTGTCTTGGGCGCTTTT
>JAUNLI010000050.1 GCA_030532315.1 Slackia sp. | reverse complement strand
GCGGATATGCATGCAGGAGGGGCTTCCAATTTTCATGTCCTGCTCATATCGTCTTGCGTCTCGTGGCGGCCGGCGCGCCTGCGAGAGCAGTCGGCGTGCCCCGCTCTTTCAGAGCGGCTGTCCCGCGGCTCGAGGAGCGGCGGAGTGCGCTCGGAGCCTGTTTTGAGCTTAAGCGATTATGCATCTGCGAATGTGTTGGTGTGGTTAACGCTTTTTATATGCCAGGAAGATATTCGCTTTTATAACTTCTGTCTCGGATATTTTCATACTCCTGTCCATCGTTTCGAGCTCCATTTGTTCGATTGCCATCTTTTCCGTGGAGTTGTCGAGCTTGCTTCGCCACACTGTTTTCTAGCTGCTATCATCGATTCGGTAAGATGAATACACATAGGATGGGAAAATAGCATGTCCGATTCTCTTAAGGCGCAGCGCGAACAGCTTGCTCATATTGCACTTGAAAACAAAGATATTCTTGCGGGCCTTATTGAGCGAATGGCGGATTCCTCTCGCCGTGTCCGTCAGAATACGGCTTCTACGCTTTCGCTTGTGGCCCATATCGACCCGGATGCTCTGGTTGAATATGTCGATGTTTTTATCGATGCACTCGAAAGGCCGGAGGCGCAGACGAAATGGGAGTGCCTTGATGTCTTGACGGTGCTTGTTTCTCTTGATGCGGATTTGTGCGCTTCCGCCTTGCCTGGTGCGGAAGGTGCTTTGTTTGACGAGGATTCTGGACCGCTGCGTTTGGCCGCATTTCGTTTCCTGTGCTGCTATGGATCGGTTTCGGGCGCTCGAAGCGTTGAGGTCTGGCCCCTTATTGACGAAGCCATCCAGTGTTACCATGGTGATGTTGAATTCCACGATATGCTCGTTGCTATCGCTGCGTTCTCTTCGGCTGACCTTGATCTTGATGTAGCGGCGTCCCTGAAGGCGCGTATGGAGTTCGATGCGCGCAATGGAAAGGGCGGTCTTAAGAAACGCGCTCAGCAGATTATCGACAATCTTGATGCCGAATAGAAACGTCCTGATTCGTCACGCTTTATAAGTTTTCAATTCGAGGGCTCGATATCGGGCCCCTTTTTGTTTTGCTTAAGTCCTGCATCTAAATCTGGTTTCAGTCAAGTACGTGGAGCGCGTTTTCGTAATTTGTGCTAGGTGGATGCAGTGCTATGTGGTCGACGGGGACGCCGGTTGGGGTGTTTGTCCTGGGCGGTTCGGGTCATTTGCATCTTCCAGTTGTTTTCGGATGATTGTTCGACCGGTGGGAGATTAGATTGCTCTATTCCACTAAAGTGGATGGTATGATACGACCGTTATGCCCTGTTGTCGTACGGCGTAGGGGACTGTTCGCTCGGTCTGTATGCCACCTCTTTCTTCGGCGATATGGCCTGTAAACGTACTTTGCTATTGTTCCCATCATGATGGAGGTTCTTCATGGAAGGTCGCACTTCGATTCTCGATGTAAAGGAACGCGCGCTTCGGTTCTATCCCGTGCTTTCCGTGGAAGGCGCAAATCGCCTTCCGTTTTCGTTGCGTATTCTTCTTGAGAATGTGCTTCGTAACGCCTCCGATGGCGAGACGGCACGTATTTATGCGGAACGTATCGTGTCGGCGGGTCTTGCGGGCGAACAGGGTGGCGAAATCGAATACATGCCTGCTCGCGTGTTGCTGCAGGACTTCACGGGAGTTCCTGTTTTTGTCGATCTTGCTGTGATGCGAGAGGCGGCAGCCGACCTCGGAGGCGATCCGCGCCGTATCAATCCCCAGATTCCTCTCGATCTGGTCATTGACCATTCGGTTATTGCCGATGTCGCATGCTGTCCCGATGCGCTCGAAAAAAACATGGAGATGGAATTCGCGCGCAATAACGAACGATATCGTTTCTTGAAATGGGCCCAGGACTCCTTTGAAAATGTTCGTATTGTTCCGCCGGGAGCGGGCATCTGCCATCAGATTAATGTCGAAAGATTTGCAACAGGCGTAATGACCCGTCGAGATGACGAGGGTGAAATTGCGTATTTCGATACGGTTGTCGGAACCGACAGCCACACGACAACCGCCAACGGTATCGGCGTTCTTTCGTGGGGTGTTGGCGGCATTGAGGCCGAAGCTGCTGCTTTGGGCCAGCCCATTACGACGCTTGTGCCGCGTGTCATCGGCGTTCATTTGACCGGTGCTTTGCGCGAGGGCGTTTCTGCGATGGACGCTGCTTTGACGTTTGCCCAGGTGCTTCGTGAGAAAGGCGTCGTAGGCTGCTTTGTCGAGTGCTTTGGTGAAGGCGTTGCTTCGCTGTCTGCGACCGAGCGTGCGTGCATTGCGAATATGACTCCTGAGTACGGCTGCACGTGCACGCTTTTCCCCGTCGACGAGAAGACGCTTGAGTACCTTCGCTTGACTGGGCGCGATGTCGACCAGGTCGACCTGGTTGAAGGCTATGCGAAAGCGCAAGGGCTTTGGAACGATGGCGCAGAGCGGGTCTATAGCGAAGTTATCGACCTTGATCTTTCTTGCATCGAGGCGAGTCTTGCAGGCCCGAGCCGTCCTCACAGCAGGTTCGCTGCGAAACGGGCCAAAGCGCGTTTCCGCGATATTTGCGACGAACGCTCTCTTGACGATTCTGTGCGCAGCGTTGAATTTGCGGGAGAATCCTACGAGCTTTCCCACGGGGCCGTTGCCATTGCGGCTGTGACTAGCTGCACTACCGCCACCGATCCGGCAATGATGGTTGCATGCGGTCTTCTTGCGAAGCATGCGCGAGAGGCGGGTCTTCAGGCCAAGCCGTGGGTGAAGCGTGTGATGGCGCCTGGCAGCCACGCAACGCAGCTGATGCTCGAACGAGCGGGCCTTGCCGACTCTTTGGCGGAACTTGGCTTTTCGACATGTGGTTTCGGCTGCATGAGCTGCATCGGCAATTCCGGTCCGATCTGGCCCCAGATGCACGACATTGCCGAAGACCTCGAACTGACGAGCGTGCTGTCGGGAAATCGCAACTTCGACGGACGCATCTCGCCCGATGTTTCCCAGAACTATCTGTGCGCTCCTGCTTTGGTGGTTGCTTATGCCATGGCGGGTACGATGGATTTCGACTTCGAGGTTGATGCGCTTGGTTGCGATGCGGCCGGGGCCCCCATCTATTTGCGTGACATTTGGCCGAGCGACGAAGAGGTTTCCCGCATTGTTGCCGAATTTGTCGACGAGGACCTTTTTGCCGAGGGCGCGCGCGGCTTGTATGAGGGAACCGATGCATGGAAGGCGCTGCAGGTTGCTCCGAGCGATATCTTCTCCTGGGATTCCGAGTCTACCTACGTGCGTCGTGCTCCCTATTTCGACGCGATGACGCGCGAGGTTTCTTCGGATCGCCCCGTCGAAGGTGCACGCGTGCTGGTGAATGTGCGCGATTTCATCACCACCGACCATATTTCGCCTGCAGGAAGCATTGCCGCCGAAAGCCCTGCGGCATCCTATTTGGTCGAGCACGGTGTCGAGCGGGAGATGTTTAACACGTACGGCTCGCGTCGCGGCAATCATGAGGTGATGGCCCGTGGCGGGTTCGGCAATGTCAAGCTGTCGAATCTTTTGGCCGAAGGACGCAGCGGCGGCTATACCAAGGACTTCACGACAGGAGAGGTGACGAGCATTTTCGACGCTGCCTCTCATTATCAGGAGCAGGGTATCGCATGCGTCGTGCTCGCAGGCAAGATGTACGGTAGCGGCTCATCGCGCGACTGGGCGGCAAAAGCCCCTTTGCTGCTTGGCGTGAAGGCGGTCTTTGCTGAAAGCTTTGAACGCATTCATCGATCGAATCTTGTAGGAATGGGCATCGTCCCGCTTCAGTTCATCGAGGGAGAAAGCGTCGAATCGCTTGGTCTTGACGGGTCGGAGGTTTTCTCGATCGAGCGCATCGATTTCGGAGACGGCTCCGCGCAGCTTCCTGAGCCTCGCACGGTGAAGGTAACGGCTTTGCGCCAGGATGGATCCATGAAGGAATTCCAGGCTATAGTGAGGGTCGACACGCCGACCGAAGGCGCCTATATGGCACATGGCGGCATCTTGCAATACGTGCTTCGTCAGCTGACGAAGTCCGACGAATAGGGAAGAGATCGAAGCGCGACGTTTTCCGCCGCGCTTCGTGCAATCAGACACAGGAAAGGGAATCAATGGCAGGCAATCAGAATCCGTTCTTCACCATGTTCGGTGTAGACGATCCGTTTGGGGTAGGGGGGTCCGAAGGTCCTTCGCAGGCGGCTCCGCATGTCGAGTTCGATCCGGGCGCGGATTTCAGCCATCTCAAAGAGAAATTCAAAGGCATGGGAAAGAAGGCGGCTATTGCAAGCGTGGTGCTTGCGGTAGTTGTTTTGGCGGTAGCGTATTGGTGGTTCCATCCGCCCATCAACATCCACAGCGTCGACACATGGTTCTTTATCGCAGTGGTGATTCTTCTGCCGTCGTTTTTGTATTTCCGCACGAAGTCGCATACGTATAAAAGCGGCTCTGCGAAAGTAAGCAGCAATGCGGGCAAAGCCAAGACTTTCAAAGTCCTGTCGTTTATTCCTGCGGGTGTTTTCGCGCTGGTGCTGATCGGCGCGCTTCTTTCCGTGTCGTTTTTCCCGGGCAATGCGCAGAAATATGCGGGAATCCTGCAGACGACCGACATGGAGTTCACCCAGGATATCCAGGAGGTCGATTACAACGAGATTCCGGTTATCGACCGAGCCTCGGCTTCGCTTCTGGGCAATCGAACCATGGGTGCCATGTCCGACCTGGTGAGCCAGTTCGAAATTTCTCCCCTGTATAGCCAGATCAATTACCAAGACCATCCGGTGCGCGTGAGCCCGCTGACCTATGCCGACCTGTTCAAATGGCTGCAGAATCGCGAGCAGGGCATTCCCGCCTATGTGGTTGTCGACATGACCTCGCAGGATGCCGAAGTCGTTCGTCTTGAGGGCGACAAGACCATCAAGTATTCCGAAAGCGAGCCCCTGGCGCGCAATATCGATCGCTACGTGCAGCTGAAGTATCCCTTCTACATGTTCGGCGAGAAGTCGTTTGAAATCGACGATGAAGGCAATGCATGGTGGATTTGCCCTGTTCGCGATTTCACAATCGGTCTGTTCGGCGGCGAGACGGTTTCTCGTGCCGTCTTGGTGAACGCTTCCACGGGCGAGTGCCAAGACCTTGCAGTGGCCGACGTTCCCGAGTGGGTTGACCGTGTTTATCCCGCCAGCCTGCTGATCGAGCAGTATAACTGGTCGGGCAAGTACAAAGACGGTTGGTTCAACAGCTGGCTCGGCCAAAACGGCGTGGTCCAGACTACCCCCGGTACCGATGGCACGCTTGGCTACAACTATCTTGCCAAAGACGACGATGTGTGGATGTATACCGGCGTGACTTCCGCTACGGGTGATAATTCGATTGTCGGCTTCGTTTTGGTGAACCAGCGTACGGCGGAAAGCCATTTCTATTCAGTCGCCGGCGCAACCGAGGATTCCGCCATGCAGTCCGCCGAGGGTCAGGTTCAGAACCTTCGCTACCAGGCAACGTTCCCGATTTTGATCAACGTGAGCAACACGCCGACGTATTTCATGGCGCTTAAAGACGATGCGGGCTTGGTGAAGAAATATGCCATGGTCGACATCAGGAGCTATCAGAACGTGGCTGTCGGCGATACGGTTGCCGATACGCAGAAGTCGTACATGTCGCTGATTGCGGCCAGTGGATCTTCTGAGGGTCCCGTCGAAGGCCAGGCGTTTGCTGAGACGAGCGGCACGATCAAGACGATCGCGCAGGCCGTTATCGAGGGCAACTCTCATTTCTACCTGACGCTCGAGGGCGATTCGCGTATCTATGATTTCGCGTTGCCTGCGATGCTTAACGTAGTTTCTTACGGCGTGGGCGATACGATTGCCCTGCGATATACGGAAGGCGACCCGACCAGCATTGTGCAAGAAATCGTCGAACAGGCCGCCGCTGCTGCCGATGTCGCCTCGGGCGATGCGGATGTGAAAGACGACGCGTCCGCCGACAGTGGCGTCGACGCCAAAGACGACGCTTCTTCCGACAGCGATGCCGGTGCACAGGACGATTCGAACGCTTCGGTCGCGCAGTCTTCGGCGGAAGATTCAAAAGAGGCGTAACGTAGCGTTTGCCCGCATTTGCTTCGTCAAAGGGCGGGGCAATGACGAGGGGCAGGCGAGGTCTGCCCCTCGTTGTTTTTGATGTGGCTGAAATCATGCACGATTTCTTCATATTTGGAAATATTGCGCTTGCATTATGCTTCGAATCTGGTAAAGTATCTCTTCGCGTTTAAAGAACGCATGTGAACGTAAGTTCCGCTGCCGAAGACAGCAGGCATCCGCAAGGATTTAATTGCATTGCAGCCAGCCGAGGTGGAGCGCATCATGTTAGTGCGACCCCCGTGTCTTCGACCGGGGGTCTTTCTTTTCGTTTTGCGAAAAAGGCCCACCATTGTCGTGGCGGAGCATTTGAGCAAAAACGAAAAGGAGGTGAACAACATGCCAAACAAGCACAATATCGAAAACGTCGCGAAAATCGCAGGTGACCTCGAGGGTATTTCCGCCATGTGGGTCATCGACTATCGCGGCCTTACCGTGAAAGAGGTCGAGGCTCTGCGCCGCAGCATCCGTGAGGCTGATGCAAAGATGGGTGTCTACAAGAACACTTTGATGCGTCTTGCCCTGGAGCAGGCTGAGCTGCCCGAGCTGGGCGACATTCTTTCTGGTCCTTCCGCTTTCGTGTTCGCCACGGGCGATCCGGTTGCTTCCGCAAAGGCCATCAAGGACTTCGCGAAGAAGAATCAGAACCTGGTCATCAAAGGCGGCATGATGGACGGCGTCGCCTACGGCGCTGCCGAGGTCGAGGCTATCGCAGCCCTGCCTTCTCGCGAGGAGCTCATCGCCAAGCTGCTCGGCACCATCAGCAACCCCATGGTCAAGATGGTCCGCGTCTGCAACGGCCCCATGGAGTACTTCGCTCGCGCGGTTTCCGCTATCGCGGACCAGAAGTCTGCAGCATAAAGCTGCATAGAGCGGCTTAGGCCGCGTTACGTGAAAACCAAGGCGTCGGCACAACGAGTCGCGCCTCATGTGAAAGGAGCCATAACAATGGCCGTTACTCGTGAAGAGATCATCGAAGCTTTGAAGGAAATGCCCGCCCTGGAGCTCTCCGAGCTCGTCAAGGAGCTCGAGGAAGTCTTCGGCGTGTCCGCCGCTGCTCCCGTGGCTGTTGCTGCTGCTCCGGCTGCCGAGGCTGGCGCTGCAGAGGAGAAGTCTGACTTCGACATCGTCCTCGAGGGCTTCGGCGACAACAAGATCGCTGTCATCAAGGTTGTCCGCGAGATCACCGGTCTTGGCCTGAAAGAGGCCAAGGAGGTCGTCGAGGGCGCTCCCAAGGCCATCCAGGAGGGTGTTGCCAAGGACAAGGCTGAGGAAATCAAGGCCAAGCTGGAAGAGGCTGGCGCTGCTGTTACCTTGAAGTAACAACCCGTCAACAGCCGAATTTCTTTTCTGCTACGAATGAAGGGCTGGGGCATATGCCTCGGCCCTTCGTTGTATAGTCGTATGTCTACGAATCGAACGAGGGAGGCGGACATGAGGCAGGAGTATTTTTCTCGCGCGTGGCGAGCTCTGCGTAAGAGCGACGCGTGGTTCGGTAGGATATGCCTTCTTGCGCTGGTGTCGTTGATTCCTATATTCGGCCCTGTGGTTGTTTCCGGCTACTTGCTAGGGTGGGCGCGAGATGCGGCATGGGGGATGGACAATCCCTTGCCGAAGCGTATCTTCGGAAACGAGGACGGTTCGCTGTATCGTCGCGGATTCTTCGCTTTGGTAATCGGGCTTGCGGCCGCTCTTGCTGTTTTCGTCGGCATGTTTGTTCTCGCGAGCCTTTTCGGGCTTTCTGCCGGCGTGTTTTCGGCTTTATTTGACGGTATGCGCTATAGCATGGGCTTTTTCGCATTCCCCGCTATGTTCGGTTCGTTCGGCATTTTTGCTGCGGGGGTCGTAGCGACATTCGCCGTGCAGTTTTTCATTTGGGTTTCCCTGATGCGTATGAGCATCTACGACACATTGGGGTCGGGATTCCAGCTTGGGCAAATTTGGAACATGATCAGACGCGATATCGTCGGCTTGCTCAAAATCCTTTTCTGCGGTCTTTTGGCCGGCCTTGTGGTTGGCGCCGTCCTATCTATCGTATGGTTCGTCGTGGTTTTCCTCGGAATGATTGTGACGATGAGCGTGGTCGGCGTGGCCGATTTTTCCGGCATATCCGCCTATGGTCTTGATGGATTGGCCATTATGGGGCTTTTTGCCGCGCTACTTTTCGCCTTGGCCGTCGTCTATGTCTCTGTAGTGTGCTCCGTTTTGATTCAGGCTTTGATGTATCGAAGCCTCGGCTACTGGACGGCGCAGTTCGACGTTGCTCGCTGGGGGTCGCAAAACGACCCTCTTCCCGAGCCTTTGTCGTAAGGGTGGCGGATACGGTGGGTTCGAAAAAGGGCAAGATCGAGAAAACCAATGCGATGCGTCTTCTCGATACGGCCGGTATTCCTTACGTGCATCGTGTTTATGACGCGTCGTGCGCTCTTTCGGGCGTTGAGGTGGCGGCCGTGCTGGGACAAGATCCCGACAGGGTGTTTAAAACGTTGGTAGCACAGGGGAAAAGCGGCGAGCACTACGTATTCATGGTGCCCGTTGCTTTGGAGCTCGATTTGAAGAAAGCTGCTTTTGCTGCAGGCGAGAAAAGCATCGCGATGGTGAAATCTCGTGAGCTTTTGGGTCTAACGGGCTATATCCATGGAGGCTGCAGCCCTTTAGGTATGAAAAAACAGTTCCCTACGTTCATTGATGAAGCCGCACTTCTTTTCGAGGATGCAATCATGTGTTCGGGCGGAAGGATCGGAGACCAAATCGAGCTGTCCTTGGGCGATTTGGTGCGGGCGAGTTCTGCGACGATAGCCGACATCGCCTGTTAAGCGGTCTACATCGAAGGCGGCCGCCTGACTAAGGTGGTTCGTCGGCGTAAACGGGGGTTTGCGCCGACATGGGACGGAATCCCGGGGCGTTGCGTTTAACCCTTCCACTCGCAAGGAAAAATTTTTTGAAAAAACCTCTTGCAATGCCAGATGTATTTTGCAATAATAACCGAGCTGCTTAAGTGTCCCCATAGTCTAGAGGTCAGGACGCGGCCCTTTCAAGGCTGAGACACGAGTTCGATTCTCGTTGGGGGCACCATCGATTGCTCAACCCGAATGTCTTTCGACATTCGGGTTTTTTGTTTCCGGCGTTTTCGTCGCGCCGTTTCTTCTCGGAGTCTTTCGTGTTTCGACCGGGGTTATCATGGTTGAGATTCATGCGATGATGCAAGGTTTGCGAGGAATCGCTCCATTTCATATGGATCGGTTTGGATTTTTCTACAAGTAGTTGTTGCGGTGGGACGTCATGTTGTATCGAACCGGGCGGTCCTGTTGTTTTTACAATCGCTTTGCTGCGACAGCTGCATTTTGACAGAAAGGGGATGCCATGGCGTTTTGCTGGGAAAAGCGAGGATGCGACGAGGAGATGCAGAGCCGCTGTCCTCATAATGTGCCAGGCGAGCCGTGCCCTCCCGATTGTAATTTTTCCGCATGCGACCGTCCGACCCACGAAGTGGCGCAAGGGCTGGCGGTTCTCGACAATCCCGACGTCGACCGTTCCGCGGCCGTGAAAGAGGTTTGCAGGGTATGCACGTTCTTCATCAAGAACGGTCCGAAAATCAACAAAGGGGTATAGGATGACGCGTGTTGCTATTGTCGGAGGTGGAGCGGCGGGTCTTGTGGCCGCCATCGAAGCAGCCCGCTGCGGCGCCGAGGTTGTTGTTTTCGAGGCGGCCGATCGTGTGGGCAAAAAAATTCTCGCTACGGGCAACGGTCGTTGCAATATCAGCAATGCCGACATCATGAGCGACGATTACAACCGATCCGAATTCGTGCAAGCGGCTATGAACGCGCTTCCGCCCGAAGAGGTACAGCGTTTTTTCTCTGACGCGGGGCTTCTTGCGTTCGAGGAAGACGAAGGGCGCGTCTATCCGTATAGCAACAAGGCCGCTACGGTCGTTGACGTATTGCGTCTCTGCCTTGACGAAGCGGAAGTCGAGCAGCGTTGCTCTGTGTCTGTTCGTTCGGTTCGCGCGTGCAAAGGTGCGGATGTGTGCGGCTGGGAAGTCGAATTTGCCGACGGTGGGCGAGATACTTTCGACGCCGTTGTGGTGGCGGTTGGCGGAGCTCCTGAAAAAGGGCTTGTTCCCGATGACGTGAAGTATGTTGCGGCCCGCCCGGTGCTTGCTGCGCTGAAGACGGACACCGCCAACATCAAGGGTCTTTCGGGGATTCGCGTCCGTGCTCGTTTGTATCTTGATGCCGATCCCGCCGATTTGCGCGACGCCTGGATGGATGTGGTCGATCCGGATTTCGAGTCCGACTATATGGGGCCCGAAACAAGCGGGGAAATCCTGTTCCGTGATTACGGCATTTCCGGCATCGCGGCATTCGATATGTCGCGCTATGTGCGTCCGGGGCAGATGGTGTTCATCGACCTTCTTCCCGACCTCGACCCGCAACAGAAGGTCGATTTCATTTGGAACCAGACGCTTGCCCATCCGCGTCGTACGGCAGCTCAGATCATGTCGGGCATGCTTCCCTCTCGCGTTGCACGTGCTGTGACAATCGCGGCGGGCATCGATCCTGACGAGCCGATTGTGGCCGAGCAGGAGGCTGTTGTTTTGGCCATGGTGTCTGAATCGTTCGGCTTGACGGTGAAAGGCATCGCCGACCCCAAGCAGGCACAGGTTATGCGCGGCGGATATGCCGTGAAAGACTTCGATGCCGAAACGATGGAGTGCAAGAAGCACCCTGGGCTGTTTGCGGCGGGCGAGGCGCTTGATGTGGACGGTCGCTGTGGGGGTTACAACTTGCATTGGGCTTGGACGAGCGGCATGCTTGCCGGAAGGGCGGCGGCTCGTTTGGCCGGTACGGTTTCATAACGGTTTTCGTGCGTTTTATGCTGCATTGATTCTGCCGAAAGGGTTTTCATGCTCGAGATAAGCAATCTGCGCCTTCCGCTCGATGTGGGCCTTCCTGAAGGAGAAGGCCTTGTTCGCAAAGCCATTGCGAGGGCGGTCGGCGTTGACGTGTCGGATATCCGTGCTTTGCGTCTTGCGAAACGCAGTGTCGATGCGCGCAAGAAGAGCGACGTTCATTTCGTTGCGTCGTATGTGTTCGAATGCGCGAACGAGGCAGACGAGGCGGCTGTCGTCGAGCGTGGATGCAGGCCTCCTGCGCACGTCAGGGTTCATAAGCCCTATGCGGGCTATGTGCCGCCGCATATCGCTTCCCGTCCTGTGGCTAGGCCCATCGTGGTAGGCACGGGGCCTGCGGGACTGTTCGCCGCATGGGCGCTTGCCAAGGCGGGTGCCTGTCCGCTTGTCATAGAGCGCGGCGGCCGCGTCGAAGACCGCCTTCGTTCCGTCGCCTGCTTCAACGGCGGGGGCGTGCTCGATCCGGAGTCGAATGTCCAATTCGGCGAAGGCGGGGCGGGCACGTTTTCCGACGGAAAGCTGACGACCAATATCAAAAACCCCCGCTGCAAAGATGTGCTGCATATATTCGTCGAAGCGGGGGCTCCTGAAGAGATTCTTTGGCAGGCGAAGCCTCATATCGGCACCGATTTGCTGGTCGGCGTGGTACGACGCCTGCGCGAGGGCATCATTGCGGCGGGCGGTGAAGTGCGTTTCGACACACGTCTGGAATCGATGGCTTTTGAGAACGGGGCTCTTTCGTCTGTTGTCGTCAAAGAGAAGGGCGCGGCAACTTGCGAAGAGTTGCCGGCAAACCGGCTGATTCTTGCCTGTGGCCATTCGGCGCGCGACACGTTCCAGGCCGTGCGCGATGCGGGGCTGCTCATGGAGCGCAAGCCGTTTTCGGTGGGGGTGCGCATCGAGCATCCTCAAAAGCTTATCGACAAAGCCCAGTACGGCAAGGCCGCGTCGCATCCGGCTCTTGGGGCGGCCGATTATAAACTTGCGGTGCATCTCGAAGGTGGCCGTGGCGTCTATACGTTCTGTATGTGCCCCGGCGGCGAAGTGGTCTGCGCGGCTTCGGAGGAAGGCGGCGTCTGCGTGAACGGCATGAGCCGTTTCGCGCGCGACGGCGTCAATGCGAATTCCGCGGTTCTTGTCGGAGTTGACGAGTCCGACCTTGAAGGTGACGACGTGTTGGCGGGCGTTGAGCTGCAAAGAACGATGGAGCGTGCGGCGTTTCGTGCAGCGGGCTCGTCGTATGCGGCCCCCGCGCAGTATGTCGACGACTTCCTCGCGGGCAGGTCGAGCGAGGGGCCGCGCAAAGGAGCCGTGCGGCCGTCTTATGCGCGCGGCGTAGCCTGGTGCGACCTGCATGAGGTTCTACCTGAATTCGTTTCCCGCTCGCTTGCGGCTGCTTTGCCGCTTCTCGACCGTCGCCTGAAGGGCTTCTCGTCTGCCGACGCGGTGATGACGGGCGTCGAAACGCGCAGCTCGAGCCCCGTGCGTATCGTGCGTGACAAGGAGAGCATGCAGGCGTTTTCGGCGGTTTCGGGACGGTCGGATACGGGTGTGTATCCGTGCGGTGAGGGCGCGGGCTATGCGGGCGGCATCATGTCGGCCGCCGTCGACGGCCTGCGCGTGGCGGAAGCCGCCATCGCAAGCATGAACGAAGGCGGGCTGCTCGAGTCCTGACGGGGAAAGGGTCGCTATGCGTACGAGCTGCGTAGTCGCCGGAATGCTTGCCGCGGCAGGCGTTGCCTACGGAATCGCCCCCGCTCTTGTGGTGGCTTTCGTGCCGAACGATGCGGGGATGGCGGTGTCCATCCTGCTGCTGTACGTGCTGTATCCCGCGCTTTCGATAGCTCTTGGCGTCGTGATTGCACAGGCGCTGTGCTCGCTGTGGTGGGTGCCTGGTGTCTTTGCCGGTCTGTTTTTGCCCTTGTTTTGTTTCGCCATGGGCGCTTCGGTCGGGGATTTATGGTTGTATGCCGTAGGGTATGCCGCGGTCGGCTATGTCGCTGCCGTGACGGGTTTCGCATTGATGCGCGACAAGCATGCGGCATCGTGATTTTCGCCGTTCGACTGCGGTCTGTATGGAGGGAAAAGGAGATACCATGAGCGTTCTATTCGTCGAATATCCGAAATGCACGACGTGTAAGAAGGCCAAGAAGTGGCTCGACGAGCACGGGGTTGCGTATGCGGATCGCCATATCGTCGAGGAGAATCCGACTGCGGTTGAACTTGCCGCATGGCACGAGAAAAGCGGCCTGCCGATTCGTCGCTTCTTCAATACGAGCGGCATGAAGTATCGAGAACTGGGTCTGAAAGCGCAGCTCGACGCCGGCATGACGAACGATGAATGCTATGAGCTGCTATCCTCCGATGGAATGTTGGTGAAGCGTCCGATCGTAGTGGGGGACGATTTCGTGCTGGTCGGCTTCAAGGAGGCGGCCTGG
>JAUNLI010000049.1:9115-13608 GCA_030532315.1 Slackia sp. | reverse complement strand
GAACGGCGTAGGTATAGGTTGTGTCGAGCGCCTGGGTCTGGATGTCAAGCACCACCGCAACGGTTCGCATATGCCCTGCAGCCCCTTCCCTCGCCGCCATCATGATTCGAACGATTATCTGCATGCTATTTGCAGTAGACGGTCTTTTTCCAGCCTATTTTGTACCGATAGTTCCCGGCATTTCAGCAAAATGCCTGGTCGCATTAATCATGAAAAGCATCGTGGATGGCAAAACGCCGATTTCGAATTCCGCAAAAGACCGCCTACTGCAAAAAATGTACAAAATAAAGGCGTCCTCCGACGTCGCCGCCGAAGAACGCCTCGAAGCCTTTGCGCAGAGCGACCATATGCACCGCTTCGCGCAATAAGTAGTTCGCCTTACAGACCGCAGGCCGCACGCAAGGCGTCAGCGCGATCGATGCGTTCCCAGGTGAACTCGGGGAGCTCGCGGCCGAAATGACCGTAATTGCTGGTCAGACGATAAATCGGGCGGCGCAGGTCAAGTGCGTCGATAATCGCGCCCGGACGCAGGTCGAAAACCTCCCCGACCGCGCGCTCGATATCTTCGATAGCCACCTTGTTGGTGCCGAAGGTTTCCACCAAAACCGACACGGGATGCGCCATGCCGATAGCATAGGCGATCTGAACCTCGCAGCGGTCAGCCAAACCTGCGGCCACGACGTTTTTGGCAACCCAGCGCGCAGCATAGGCGCCGGAACGGTCGACCTTGGTGCAGTCTTTGCCAGAGAAAGCGCCGCCGCCGTGACGGCCCATACCGCCGTAGGTGTCGACGATAATTTTGCGGCCCGTAAGGCCAGCATCGCCCATAGGACCGCCCACGACGAAGCGGCCGGTGGGATTGATGTGAATGCCCGCGTTCGCATCGAGCACCACGCCCTCAGCGGCCATGACGGGCTTGATCACCTGCTCGACGATATCGCGACGAAGCGTGTCGTTGTCGATGTCTTCGGAATGCTGCGTCGAGACGACCACCGTCTCGACGGCGGCAGGAACGCCGTCTTCGTAGCGCACAGACACCTGGGTCTTGCCGTCGGGACGCAGATACGGCAGGGTCTTGTTCTTGCGGACCTCGGTCAGGCGCTCGGACAAACGATGCGCTAGATAGATCGGCATCGGCATGAGCGTAGACGTCTCGTTGCACGCATAGCCGAACATCATGCCCTGGTCACCTGCACCGACGCTCTCATAAGGGTCGGCCTCGACATCGGCGCCGTGCTGGGCCTCCCAGGATTCGTCGACGCCCTGAGCGATGTCGGGACTCTGCTCGTGGATAGCGTTCATCACGCCGCAGGTGCTGGCATCGAAGCCGTACTTAGCGCGGTCGTATCCGATATCGGAAAGCACGCCGCGCACGATTTCCTGCACATCCACATAGGCCTGCGTGCGAATTTCGCCCGCCACGACCACCATACCGGTGGTGACGAGCGTCTCGCATGCGCAACGCAGCTGAGTCGGATCGGCAGGCTGACCAGACGGAGCAATGTAGCCATCTTCGGCCAGCGCGATTTCCTTGGAAAGGATGGCATCAAGGATGGCATCGGAAATTTGGTCGCAAATTTTGTCAGGATGGCCTTCGGTCACGGACTCGGACGTGAAGACGTAGCTGGAATGGGTATCGGTCACGATTCCTCCTTCATCGTTGTTGGCAGGACCACCTTGGCTGACGCGCCAGGTTGGTGTCGGGATCGGCAAGCCAACCCTCTCCCCCGACTCTGGATAAACGGCTGTTACAAAAATAGGGTGCGGCGCCTACGCCGCAGCCCCCAAACCATAAAAGAATAGCGCGAAAGCACGCCCGCGGCAACGGGCAGCACGCCTTCCATGAAATCGCCACCCATGGCGGCGACGCCTCGTGCAAAGCGTCTTCCAACCGCAAAGGGGACGCACGTCCGTCCTCGTCCAGCGAAAATGATCTTACAAAACATGGGGCTTTTTCTGAAGGCTTCCCCAAAAGCGCGACGCAGACGAAAGCAACGGCCCTGCGCCCTTACACGATGATGCGCCGCATGGAAGCCGGCATCTACGTCACGCAGCGTGATGTCGCGCAGCGGGCTTCGAGCCAGGCCAATGGCGCGACACGACACAGCCGCAGGAGATCCGCTTGTCTTCGTTTCGCGCGAATCGTGCGCAATGCCCGGGCAGACGAAACGCATGCGGCATAATATGCGCACGAAATCGAACAGGAGGATTCATTGAAAGCACTGAACGTAATCGCCCGCATCGTAGCCACGGCCACACTTGCTGCCCTGCTCGTTGCCACGGGTCTGCTCGTCTGCAGCGCACGCCCCACCACGGCGTTGCTTGCCCAGGCCACAAGCAACGAGGCCGATTCTCCTTACGGCAAAGAGGCGCTCGTCGGGCTCGCCGTGCTCACGCGCGATTACACGGTCGATGGCGCCGAGCGCGCCGCCACCCTCGATACGATCGCACAAGCGGCAAGCGATATCGCACCATCGGTCGCCAAAAGCAACGACAAAACAGCTGCACTTGCGGCACTCGGCGAACGATACACCCTGACCGACGACGCACTCGACCACCTCGACGATGTCTACAATGTGCTCGTCGGCGTGCGATGGGCGCTTGCGACCGTAGCTGTAGCTTGCATCGCGGCGATGGCTCACGTATACGTGCGCTGCGGCAAAAAAGAATTCGGCGCTGTGCTGAGCCACGCCTCGATCGCAGTAGTTGCCGTGTTCGCTGTACTAGCCGCCTGGGTCGTCGTGGATTTCAACGGGTTTTTCGCGGCATTCCACTCGCTGTTCTTCGCCGACGGAACCTGGACGTTTTCATGGGATTCGCTCCTCATCTGCATGTATCCGCCCGCGTTCTGGCTGGGCATGGGCTCCGTGTGGCTGGCAGTCACAGTTGCGGCCTGTGCCGTTTGCTTTATCATAGGGAGGTTGCTGCGCAAACGCTTTGCATAGCGTCGCGCACAACCGAACACAGTTTCGCATCCGCGCGGAAACACACTCAAAACGAGAGCCCCGCGCGTCTACCGCATACCTTCTCGAACCCGAAGAAAGGAACTCGGCATGACCGACACCGTACGCGTCCGCTTCGCGCCTTCGCCCACCGGCAAGCTGCATATCGGCGGCGCCCGCACCGCCATCTACAACTGGGCGTTCGCCCGCGCCATGGGCGGCAAGTTCATCCTGCGCATCGAGGACACCGACCCCGAACGTTCCACCGAAGAGAACACGCAGATCATCTTGCGCGCCATGCGCTGGCTCGGCCTTGATTGGGACGAAGGTCCCGAGGTCGGCGGCGAATTCGGCCCGTACAAGCAGACCGAGCGCTTCGACACCTACACCGCCGCGCTTGAAACGCTCAAAGAACGTGGCGCCGTGTATCCGTGCTTCTGCACGAAGGAAGAGCTCGACGCTAAGCGCGAGGCCGCCGAGAAAAGCGAAGGCGGCTATGCCGGCTATGACCGCACCTGCCGCAACATGCCCGCCGAAGAAGCCGCCGCGCGCATCGAAGCCGGCGAGCCGCACGTGTGGCGCCTGAAGGTTCCCGAGAACCACGGCCCTATTGAATTCGACGACGCGGTGTATGGCCACATGAGCTTCCCCGCCGAGGTCATGGACGACATGATCTTGGTGCGCACCGACGGCACCCCCACCTATAACTTCGCCGTGGTGTGCGACGACGCCAACATGAAGATCACCCACGTGGTGCGCGGCGACGACCACTTGTCCAACACCCCGCGCCAGATCCTGATCTACGAGGCGCTGGGGCTGCCCGCGCCCACCTTCGCGCATCTGTCCATGATTCTGGGCGGCGACGGCAAGAAGCTGTCCAAACGCCACGGCGCCACGAGCGTCGAGGAATACGCCGAGCGCGGATATCTGCCCGACACCATGGTGAACTTCCTGGCGCTTCTGGGTTGGAGCCTGGACGGCGAAACCACCATCATCGACCGCGCCACGCTGTGCGAGAAGTTCGGCCTGGATCGCATCACCAAGAAAGACGCCGTGTTCGACGAGACCAAGCTCGACTGGATGAACGGCCAATACATCAAGGCAATGGATGCGAAAGACTGGGTCGAGGCTTCCCGCCCGTGGCTGATCGAAGCCGGCGCCACCGCCGAAGACATCGACGCGCGCCCCGAGTGGTACGCCGCGTTGTTCCCGCTTTTGGCCGAGCGCGAGACGCACTTGACCGACGCCGCCGAAAAGCTGCCCTACATGTTCTGGGGCGCGAACGTCACCCTTGACGAGAAGAGCGTGAACAAGGTGCTGAAGAAGGAAGGCGCCCGTGCCGACGAGGCCCTGCGCGCATGCCGCGACATCCTGGCCGACGAGAGCCGCGCTTGGGAATGCGACGCGCTGCAGGAAGCCTGCCGTGCGCTGTGCGAGCCCATGGACATCAAGCCGAAGAACATGTTCCAGCCCCTGCGCGTGGCCGTATGCGGCAACATGGTTTCGCCGCCGCTGTTCGAAAGCATCGAGCTTCTGGACCGCGCCGACGTG
>JAUNLI010000049.1:6973-9015 GCA_030532315.1 Slackia sp. | reverse complement strand
CATGGTTTCGCCGCCGCTGTTCGAAAGCATCGAGCTTCTGGACCGCGCCGACGTGGTCGCCCGCATCGACTCTGTTTTGGCCGAGGTGTTTTCCGCCTAGCGCAACGCCTCGCCCGCCCCGCCGCGGCTCGGTCTGCGGCGGGGCGTTTTCGTATCCCGCGGGCGTCGCTGCGTTTGAAGCGCCGGCGTCCGAACCCGACAAGCATCCGATAAGGAACCGCCTCATGAAGATGATCACCGTCGATACGCATTGCGTGCGCCCGCACGGCGCATCCTGCGAACGCTGCCGCATCGCCTGCCCCGCCTCCGCCATTTCGTTCGATGCCGAAACAGGCCTGCCCTCGATCGACGAGCGGGCCTGCACGCAGTGCGGCGTGTGCATGGGCGTCTGCGACGCGTTCACGTCGTCGACCACCACCACACTGCGCTTGTACGAACACCTGCGACGCGTGGCAATGCGCGGAGAAATCGTGTATCTGACCTGCAAAGAGAACGTCTTTCCCGGATTCACGCCGGCCAAAAACGTCACGGTGCTGCCGTGTTTGGCGTGCATGCCGCCCGAGCTGTGGGCATTGCTGCTGGCGCAAAACGCGCCCCTTTGCATCGCCTGCGACCTGAAATACTGCGAAGACTGCCCGCGTGCAGCCGGGCGCGGCGAGCTCTTGTTCACCCGCGCGGTGGAAATGGCCGAAGCATGGAGCGGCGGCGAGGTGCGCTTCGACCGCGAAATTCCCGAACTGGACGCGGCAGCTGCGGCAACCATCGCACGTGACGAATTCGGCCGCCGCGAGGCGTTCGACAGCGCGAAAAACGACGCGATCGACATTCTTTCCGGCAAGCGCCGCCTGAAAAACTCGGACACGCTCAAAGACGTGTACCGCAAGAAGGAGCGCAAGCGCATGCAGGATATGCTGAACCTGACCGAAGGCGACGTGATCAACGAATTCGCCGAAAACGGCCGCAGCAAGCGCACCATGCAGCCGCGCCGTCGCATGCTGCTGGAAACGATCGTGGCCAAGCCCGAAGCGGCTGCAGGCATCGATGTGACGGTAAGCGCCACGAACCACGCCACGTGCGTGGAGTGCCTGGATTGCACGAAAGCATGCCCGACGGGCGCACGCATGGCCGATCCCGAAAACGGCAGCTTGGCCTACGACGCGCGCTACTGCATCGGATGCGGCGCGTGCGTGGCGGCCTGCCCCACGGCATCGATCGAACTCGTGGGTACAAGCCTGGCCGAGCTTCTGCCCGAAGGCCCAGGCGTCGCGGCCAAAGAACCCGCCGTTTCGTAGCGCCGAGCCTTTCGCGCTTCGCCGCCGTGCAGCCGAAGACCCCGCCGCACGCAACCCGCAACACGACCGCACACTTTCGCCGCCGCGCAACCTGCGACGCGGCGCGCCGATTCATCTCGCCCTGCGCCTGCGGCTGGAAAAGCCGGGGCATCGGACGAACCCCGAACCTTCAGAGAGGAGCAGCCATGACCCTCAACAAAGCCTACACCGACGAATACCTGGCGCATGTGGACGCCCTTCAGGGCGACACGTCCGGCAAGCGTGCCGCGCGCGAGCATATGGAGCACTCCACGGCGATCTATCACGGCACCGTGGTGAACTCGTCGTACGTGCCGCGCTTCTTCGACCAGGAAACCTACGACTACTTCAAAAACGCCTCGGAAACCACCCACCGCATTCTGGTGAAGGTGATGAACGAATATCTGAACAACCCCGCATACCGCCACGTCTACGACATGGACGAACGCCTGGTGGATCTGATCTTGCTGCCGCGCGATTACGACGCGGTGCTGCCGTTTGCCCGCGTGGACATGTTCTTGAACGAAGACGCCATGACGGCGAAGTTCTGCGAGTTCAACGCCGACGGTTCCAGCGGCATGAACGAGAACCGCGAAATCACGGCCGGCATGCAGAACTGCTCCGCCTACCAGGCCTTCGCGCGCGACCACAGCCTGACCACGTGCGACGCGGCGCTGTTCGGCGGCTGGGTGGACGAGTTCCTCTCGATCTACGACACCTATGCGTTCAAGG
>JAUNLI010000049.1:0-6873 GCA_030532315.1 Slackia sp. | reverse complement strand
TTCGGCGGCTGGGTGGACGAGTTCCTCTCGATCTACGACACCTATGCGTTCAAGGTCGAGCGCCCGCACATCGCCATCGCGGACTTTCTGGAAAACGCCATCACCGAAGAGTTCAAGATCTTCGCGAAGCTGTTCGCCGAACGCGGCGTGGAATGCTCGGTCTACGACGTGCGCGACCTGGCCTTCGAAGACGGCCGCCTGATCGGTCGCAAAGCTTTCTACGGCCGTAACGACGCGCCGATCGATGCGATCTGGCGCCGCAGCGTGACCAACGACATCATCGACAACTGGGAGGCGTCGCAGCCGCTGATCGAAGCCGTGCGCGCCCGCAAGGTGGCGCTGATCGGCAGCTTCGCCGGCCACCTAGTGCATGACAAGCAGATCTTCCAGGTGCTGTTCAAGCCCGAAACCAAGGCGCTTCTGACCGACGAAGAGAACGCCTTCGTGGAAGCCACTGTGCCGTTCACGGCATTCCTGACCAGCGACGAAGTGGACCTTGATGCCGTAAAGCGCGAGCGTGCGGCATGGATTATCAAGCCCGTGGATGCATACGGCAGCAAAGACGTGTATGCAGGCTTGGATTTCTCGGACGAGGAATGGGCGCAAATCATCGACAAGTACGCAAACGGCGCGGCAGGCGCGCCATTTATCGTGCAGCATTACTGCACCCCGCACCGCACGCTGGCCATTCCCCTGCGCGGCGAAGAGGCCGACTACACGGCCGAGGCGCAGCCTTACACCAACCTGTCGGGCCTGTATCTCTACAACGGCCGCTTCACCGGTGTCTTCAGCCGCCTGGGACCCGAGCCGGTAATCTCGAAAAAGACCGGCGGAATTACAGCGGCCACCATCTGGGTGGATGCGACGGTTGAATAGACCTGAGGCTGGCAGCCCAATCGCTATCGCAAGGCGCACCTGGTTACCCGGTGCGCCTTTTCTCGTAGAAACAGCTGCGTAGACCCCCGCCAGACCCAGACCCTCGAAAGACCGCCTAAATGGCTATTTAGGCGGTCAAGACTAACGTTGAAAACATCAACTTCCCCAGATATGAGTTTTGGCAAAAGGGCGTCGCGAAACTCTTCCAACTTTCTCGACTCAACTTTCACCGAAATCATCTGGCCAACCAACGGTTCAAATATGGCTTTTAGCTCTCGCATGCGATTCGCATTAGGCACGAACACTCCCGAATCGGCCAATGCCGATCTTTTGATATGCCTCGTCGTTGTTGCTCGGTCTTTTGCCAGAGCGACGAATTTATGCATGTGATACTTAGTCCACAGATAGTAAAACCATGGGTCATATTTATCTGAAGTCACTTTAAACAAATGTTGATTTAGACCCGCATCTCCTCCAGCCCAGAAATCCAGCAACAAGGTTCCTGACCAAGAGAAAATCAAATCACCGTCATGTACATGTACGGATTCGTCGATATCGCTTCGGCAACGTTCCGCATTGGCGGCACACCGACCTTGGCTGAGCTCCCTAATCTTCAGAACCGGCAAACCAAGGTCGCTGCCTTCGGGCCTGAATTTCTGCATCGCAAGACCGTTTCTGTAATTTGCAATATCGAGAAGCGTGGCCTCAATCCAGGACTCATCGATTGACTCGAGGAATTCCCGCCTGAATAAGGCATCGATCAATTCACCCAAATAGCCATTTACTTGAGGTTTTAACTTATTGGCATAGGAAAGGAATGGCCGATTGTCATGTATGGCAGATCGATACTGAAATTCGGTTCGGCGCCCCAAGGTTGTTTCGCCATCGATGTTATCTCGCATCCATATCTAGACGAATCGGGCTCCGCGGAGGAAGACTCCGTGTCGTAAAGGAAGAAACCAACCGGATATGTTGCTATAAAAGCCAGATTTGCCGTTTTCAAGCCCTCTTCGTTGAGTAAAAGTTGCGTCCATCCAGAAGAGACGAAGGTTCCGTTCTCTGGAACGGCAAACATAAAGAGTCGATAACGGTTGGGTAGATTGCGGTTTTCGCAATCCAGAAGGAAGTCTCGACAATCAAGCATTGTTCCGGGTTGCGTGGTGCTGCAAAAATTGCTGATCACATGTTTGATAAATGCTAAAACCGGAATGTTGCGAGCTTCGAGGTGGATTCCGTTGCCGTCCTTGTCGTTCTTTGCCTCTTGAAGCAACGCGCCAAGTTCGCTGATGCATCCTGTGTAGGCTTTGACATAGTGTCTGCCGAGGTAGCTGTTGCATTTACGACAGATTGTTTGGAACCCCACACCTCGTTGGTGTTGACGATAGCGAATGTCGTTAGTGAATTTAACATTAGTAGAGCCGTGTTTTTCAGCTATATCAGCAACGCGATAAGACTTTACCGGCTTTGAATTGCCCATGCTGCGAGGTGGGATATGCTCGTAGCTGAGCGGTCCATCATTGCCGCAGATATGGCAAATTCCAGTTCTGCTTGCACTCAAAATCTACCTCCTTTTAATGACATCAGATTGTAGAACTAAAGAACGCCTTATAAAGGGAATGCAGCAGGATGCCGCCCGAACTGTCTCTTTTGCTCACAATGAAAGGATGGCAATGGGAGCTGCTGTTAATTCGATTCTTTTAGAGATGCAACCATTTTTGAAGTCGAACCAGCTGAAACGGCTGAGGGATGCATTGAAACACGCGTTTGAGCCCAAGCAGCAGGAGACGAACAAAACGCTACTGCAGGCGTTTTTGACAGCCAAGGAGGTCGAAGGCTGCTCGCTCGGAACCCTTCAATATTACGAAGACACGCTTGCTCGCGCGTTAACAGTAATCGGAAAGCCTATTGGCGTGATGACAAGCGATGACCTGCGGCAGTACCTTAATGATTATGAGGTCACACGCCACACCAGTAAAGTGACTATCGATAATATCAGGCGTATCATGTCGAGTTTCTTTTCGTGGTTGGAGGACGAGGACTATATCGTAAAGAGCCCCGTTCGTCGTATTCGTCGAGTCAAGACCGCTCAAGTTGCTAGAGAAGTTTTTAGTGACGAGGAACTTGAATCCATTAGGGGTGCTTGCGCGTCTAAACGTGATCTCGCTATTGTTGATTTGCTTGCGTCGACGGGCATGCGTGTTGGCGAGCTTGTCGGATTGAACGTCGATGATGTAAATCTGCAGGAACGCGAATGCATTGTTACCGGTAAGGGCAACAAGCAACGGCCGGTTTACTTTGATGCGAGGGCAAAACTGCACCTAGTAGAATACCTAGAAACTCACACTGACAGCAATTCCGCATTGTTCGTTTCGATCGATTCCAAAGCAAAGCGAATCACCGTCGGCAGCATGGAACTGAGACTGCGGAACCTAGGCAAGAAAGCCGGCGTCTCGCGTGTGCATCCGCATAAGTTCCGTCGTACGCTGGCAACTCATGCCATTGATAAGGGGATGCCAATCTCGGCGTAGAGTTTTTGGGGGTGCGGCGATAGCCGCGCCGGTGACGAGGACGGGCTCAAGCCCGTCCGGGGAAGCGGCCCAATCAAACGAAAGAGGTTCCCTTATTCTTTGTTTCGCGACTAACGAAGAAGAGAAAGGAACCTCCGATGAAAGATGATACCGGCCTGAAAGCGGCCGCGGTCGCGGCGCTCGCCGATATTTCGCAAAGATCGCATCCGCCTCGCCCGATATGGCGGTCTTGGAATCTGATTGCATAGACCCGGGACACGAATGCATCGCGATCGCTTTAGGGCGCGCTCTCGAAGCTCTCGACGACACGCTGATGCTATCGCGGGCAGACGGCCTCATCGTCCACGACAAGCGGCCGCGCACCTTGGCCACCGAGGTCGGAGACGTCGATTTTCTCATCCGTCGCTACCGTGACACATACGGCTGCGACGTCTATCTTCTCGCCGAGCATCTCGACATCCCTTACAGGGTCCGCGTTTCTCCGGGCACTTCGGAGTTTTTGACATGGGCGGCCTCGATGCGCTCCTATGCGGGAGCGGCAGACCTTCTGGCTCGTCACGGGTCTCGCGTGGATGCCGCCACCGTGATGAACGTGCCGAGGGCCGTCGGCGGCGCCTGCGAGACCGAGGACGGCGAAGCGGCCGATTCCCTCTATGGTCATGGAGTCGTTCCCGACGCCGCATCCAGTCCCGAGGAGATATCCATCGAAGCCGACGGCACCTGGTTTTCCGTGCAAAGGCCGAAAGAAGACGAGCCTGGAAGATTCGAAGTCAAGGCGATGTGCGCCTATGCCGCCAAGGAGGAAGGCGGAGGCAAAACGCATCGTCGACAGGTGTTTCATCATGCCTGCGTGGGAAGCGGCGAGAAGCTATGGACCGAGGCGGTGTCCCAGATGGGAAACGTCTTCGACCTCTCGAGTCTGAGAAAGGCGTATTTGGGCGCCGACGGCGAACCGTGGTGCAGGGACGCAGGGCGCTACCTCCCCAAGACCGAGGTCGTCGTGCATCTGGATCCTTTCCACATAAACCGTGCGGTGCTCTCGTGCTTCTTCGACCCCAAGGCCGCATGGAAGGTCATAGCCGTGCTGAAGGAGGGAGAGGTGGATTCGGCAGTGAGGCTTTACGCCTGTCGGCCGCGGTCGGCATGGCGCGCGAGAAGCAGACGATGCGCGTGGCGAGGTATCTGGAGAATAACGCCGACTGCATAGGGGCGGAAGGACCGTCCCTGGGAACCATCGAGTCCGACAACCAGCATATCTACGGGGCGAGGACGGACTCGGTTCCCTGCGCCTGGTCGATCGAGGGCGGCTCCGACATGGCTCGCATCCTCTCCAGACGCGCCTCGGGGCGTGCCATTCCGAGACCGACGAGGAAGTCCTCGATGTCGGAGGCGAAGCGGAAGGCCCGGGAGGAGAAGGCGCTGGCGGCTCTTGGCCGCGGCGGGGTCGGCCGCATGATAGAATCCGTAGGCAGCGGATATCTCCCGCCGCATCAGGTCGATACCGGCCGCATAGACGCGGGAAAGGCCTACGCGCTATATCAGGGGATGTCCAAGATGGATATGGGAATCTGAGACCCCCATCAACTCCACGCCGTCGATGCCAATCGAGCAAGTGCAAAAGCTGCTCGGCTATGCGAAAATAGATACCACAATGCACTACGCCATGGTGAACCAAAACAACGTTAAGGCTTCTCATAGAAGGTACTTGGAATGAAAATCGAGGACATTTGCACTCGCATCTGCTCTGGCGGAACGCCTAAAAGCGGCAAAGCCGAGTACTATGAAAACGGCACGATTCCCTGGCTAAACACCAAAGAGATAAACTTCAACCGAATCCAAGCGACCGAAGCCTTCATAACGGAAGAAGGACTGAATAACTCTTCTGCGAAATGGATCAAGCCGCACGCTGTCATTGTTGCAATGTACGGTGCCACGGCAGGGCGTGTTGCTGTAGCAGAGATCCCGCTGACGACCAACCAGGCATGCTGCAATTTAGAAGTTGACGAAACGATCGCCGACTATCGTTACATCTACTACTGGTTGAAGCAAAATTTTGACAATATTGCTGGGCTCGCAAACGGTGGAGCGCAGCAAAACCTCAGCGCAAAAGTAATCCGGCAAATCGAGATTAATCTGCCGGACTTAATAAAGCAGCGCTCGATTGCGAACTTCCTAGATAGCTTCGATAGTAAGATCGAAGCGAACGCTAAACTAAATAGCTATTTAGAAGAGCTGGCACGCGCCATGTATGTGAGCGTAATGCAAGAGCATGCAGATATCGCCTCGCTGTACGATATGGCAGAATTCAATCCGGAAACGTATTCGCCTAAAGAAAACTGGAGTGCTGTAAGCTACATTGATACCAGCGCCCTTACGCTGAACGATCTGGCAGGGCTTCAGCACTTCAATCCCGCTGAAGAAAAGCTTCCCACCAGAGCTCGTCGCAAGGTCTCCAATGGTGACATTCTCTACTCAACCGTCAGGCCCAATCAAAACCATTATGGGTTGCTGTACAACCCAGAGCCGCATACGTTGGCCTCTTCGGCTTTTGCAGTAATACGACCAAACGACACAATCATGTCCCCGCTTATTTACCTCACACTTACAGATGTGAGAATTACCAAGACGCTCCAGCAGCTTGCCGAAACAAGCACTTCAACCATTCCGTCGATTAGGCCAGTAGACCTTGAGCAAATTGCTGTGCTAGTACCGTCGGATGAATACGGGAATGAAATTGCCAGTCAAATTGAAACAACCTTCAAACAGATTGATTGCAATAAACGCGAAAATCGCAAGCTCACTGCTCTTCGCGATGCCCTTCTTCCCAAGCTCATGTCGGGCGAAATCGATGTCTCGACGGTTGACCTCACGCAGCTAAATAGCCATTTATACAGCCGAGAATGAGTTGGCGATCAAACACAGCATCGAGAATAGCAACGATTCGACGCTGATCAGCAACAGACGGAAGGTCGATTTCAATCTTGAAGAGATCGTCGGGATGAACGCGAAACACCTTCATCCCCCTCACATACTGCCTCAACAATCGTTTGAAATGCTCAGACTGAAGCAGCCAATTCAGATACGAGGGAAGCAGCCTTTCGGTGTCGACCACCCTCACTATAGTCGTCTCAGTACCTGCGACAGCAGACCTGCCTTTAGGATTGGTGAATAGGTAAGCGTGACCAAGGTCATCTACGGTTTCGGAAGTCAAAACGTAAACGATATCTTGGTCTTTGAGCATCTGGCTGTTCCGAATTTTCTCATCACAGCTTATGTACGGAAGAGGAGCCTGAGGGGATTCGACATCAATCCGGACGTCGAATCCCCTATACAAGTCACCATAATGAACATACAGATGCTCACCGCTATCGAACATGCGGGCGCGAGGGACACTGGCGCCTCGTAAAAAAGCGCACAACTCCCCGAGGGCAACCTTAGAACCCATATCCAATCGCCTCCAGATTCTTTT
>JAUNLI010000048.1 GCA_030532315.1 Slackia sp. | reverse complement strand
GATCAACATCATCCACTCCGCTGTCGGCGGCGTGACCGAGACCGACGTGACCTTGGCTGCGGCATCCGACGCCATCATCATCGGCTTCAATGTGCGTCCGACCGCCGGTGCGCGCAAGGCGGCCGAGCACGAGAAGGTCGACATTCGCCTGTATCGCGTTATCTACCAGGCGATTGAAGACATCAATGCGGCGCGCGTGGGCATGCTCGCTCCCGAAATCGTGGAGCGCGACACCGGCTCTGCCGAGGTCCGCGACGTGTTCCGCGTTCCCAAGGTGGGCAATATCGCCGGCTGCTACATCACCGAGGGCGAGATTTCGCGCGACGACAAGGTGCGTGTGGTTCGCGATTCGACGGTCATCTTCGAGGGCAAGATTTCCTCGCTGCGTCGCTTTAAAGACGACGTCAAAACCGTCAAGCAGGGCTACGAGTGCGGCATCGGCGTCGACGGCTACCAGGACATCAAGGTGGGCGACGTCATCGAGGGCTTCCGCATCGAAGAAGTCGAGCGTACGGAATAAAGAATTCGGCGGCGCGTCGGTGCGAAAGGCACCGGCGCGCCCGTTTTGGCACGATGGCGTCGGCGTTTTGTAAAAGCGTCTGCGCCATCCCGTCGATAGGAGACGTCGGGGTGCGCTCGTTTCGGGCGTCGTCGGCGAAATGCGACGGGCGTCGCCTGGCGTGTTTCACCGTTGCTTGCGACTATGCATGCGACGCATCCTATCGACGGCTTTGTATGAACCCTTCTGGAAGGAGGATTCGCTATGAAACAATCCAATGCGAACCGTAAGGTCAACGAACAAGCTCGCGAAATCCTTGCGAACATTCTGCTTTTCGAGGTGTCCGATCCCCGTTTGCGCCTTGTGACGATCACGGGCTGCGAGGTCAGCTTCGACAGAAGCGTATGCAATGTTTTCTATACCACCGAACCCGACCGATATGGCGACGTCGCGGCGGGTTTTGCGGCGGCTTCCGGGCGCATCCGCAGCCTGATGGGCAAGGGTCTTTCGTGGCGCGTGACGCCTGAGCTGCGTTTTTTGCTCGACCCTTCGGTCGATGAGGCGGAAAAGATCACCGATGCGCTGGCACGCGATGCAGCGCGCAATGCGGAATCGGCCGAAAAAAACCGCGAAGCGGCGTTCGATGAAGCCGAAGGGGAGGAGTAGTCGCATGGCGGTGACCCCCCAGACCAACACAACGCTTGAGGCCATGGCCGACTGCATGAGGGAATGCGACGACTTCGTCTTGTGCGGGCATGTGAACCCCGACGGCGATTGCCTCGGTTCGCAGCTTGCCCTCATGCACGCCTTGCGTTCAATGGGCAAGCGGGCCGTATGCGTGCTGGTCGAGCCTGATTCGGTCGATTTGGGCTTGAGGTTTCTTCCCGGCGTCGAAGAAATGGACGCCGCATCTGATTTCAAAGGGTCCGTGGGCGCCTTCGTTGCGTGCGATGTGCCCACTACGGCTCGTATCGGTGCTGCTGCGGGCATTCAAGAGCAGGCTCGAGTGCGTTTCACGCTAGACCACCATGCCGCCGACGTTTCGATGTCTGAGTTCAACTACGTCGATCCCGACGCGCCTGCATGCGGCATGATCGCATGGGAGCTGGTCAAGCTGCTTGTCGGTGAGGATATCCCGGAAGAAAGCGCCACGTGTTGCTACACCGCGCTGATGACCGATACGGGTCGCTTCCAATATCAGAACACCACGCCTGACGCCCTGCGTGCGGCAACCGAGATGGTGGAGGCGGGCGCCGACCCTGCGTTTGTTTCCAGCGAGGTGTATCAGAGCCGCAGCTTCGCGTCTCTTATGCTCGAAAAGACCATGCTTGAAAATGCGACCGTCGCCGAAGACGGACTCTGGTCGTTTTCCTATCTGCGAAAAAGCGATTTCGACCGTCTCGGTGCCGTAAAGGCCGATGCCGAGCCTTTGGTGGACGTGGTGCGTTCGCTCGCAGGCGTTCGCGTTGCGTGCATGCTGCGGGAGCAGGCCGACGGCGTGCGCGGAAGCCTGCGCGCAAAAGGCGACGAGGTGGACGTGTCCGAGCTGGCGCGTCATATCGGCGGCGGGGGGCACCGTGCAGCCGCGGGGTTCACATTCGAAGGAACGCTTGACGAGGCGTTGGATGCGATGCCGACGTATCTCGACGAGCTGGTGGCGAAGGCGGGTCTTCGATGAAGCGGGGGCAGAGCGGAATTTCTTGCATTGTCGGCATCGACAAGCCGAGCGGCATGAGTTCGCATGACGTGGTCAATGCGTGCAGGCGTATTTTCGGCGAGCGACGTGTCGGGCATACGGGAACGCTCGATCCGTTGGCGACAGGCGCGCTGTGCATCTGCGTAGGGCCTGCCACCAGGCTCGATGCATATATGACAAACCATGACAAGACCTACGACGTCCGCATCGCATTCGGCGTTGCCACCGATACCGACGATGCCGAGGGAGAGCCCATTCGCGTATGCGAGGTTCCCGCCTGCGTGTGCGATCCCGATTTCGCGCGCGAGCGCGTCGCGGCCCTCGTGGGGTGTCACAAGCAGCTTCCTCCTGCGTATTCCGCAATCAAACACGCAGGCGTGAAGGCCTACGAGGCTGCGCGGGCCGGCAACGTGGTGCAGCTTGAGCCGCGCGATATCGAAATCTACGATGCGGCGCTTCTGGGTCTTGAACGCGACCATACGGCGGAGGTGCTGTATTGGGACGTGCGCCTGTCGGTGTCGAAGGGAACCTATATTCGCTCCATCGCACGCGACATGGGCGCTTCGCTTGGCACGGCGGCCCATGTGCAGCAGCTGCGCCGATTGAGCGCGGGTGTGCTCGACGTGCGCGACTGCCTTTCTCTCGAGGCGCTTGAGTCGCGCGGTATCGACGCCGCCATCGACCCGGCGTTTTTGCTTGGGTATCGCATGGCTTTTCTTGACGAGAAACAGGCCGCTTCCGTGCGTAACGGGACGTTTCTTCCTGCGTCGTCGCTCTCGCTTTTCGAGGCGCCGCAACGTTTCGACGAGGCGGATTGCGGCCCGATGCGTGCAGCGCGTCCGAGCGATGCGGCGCTTGTCGACGGCGAGACGATAAGCCTCGTGTTCGGCAATGAGCTGCTCGCCCTTTATACCGCCCGCCTTAAGCAGGGCGACTTGCGTCCCTGCTGTGTTTTTTCCCAAGGAGTGATCCGTGGCAAAGGTTTATAACGTCGACGAGTCGTTCGACCACGAACTGCTTGCGGGCGCATCGTGCGCTTTTGGCGTGTTCGACGGCGTTCATCGAGGACATCGCTTTCTTATCGACGAGGCGAAACGAACGGCGGGCGAGCTTGATTGCTCTTCGGTCGTGCTGACGTTCGACATCGACCCCGACGAACGTTTTCATGCCGACCGGCTTAAGAAGCTCATGACCAACGAACGTCGCATCGCGTTTCTTGCCGAGACGGGGGTCGATGCGGTTGTCGTGCTGCCTTTCACGCCTGCGTTTGCGGCGCAGGAGCCGCTCGATTTTCTGCTTGCGACATTCGGCGATGCCGTTCCTTCGGCGTTGCATGTCGGCCTCGATTTCCATTTCGGCGCGAAGGCGAAAGGCGAAGTGGGCGACCTACATGCATGGGCCGATGCACGCGGTACGAAGATTTTCGCTCACGACCTGAAAAGCGCCGATGGCAAGCCTATCACGGCAACACGCATCAGGCTGCTTCTTGCCGAGGGGCGCTGCGAAGAGGCGGCTGCTTTGCTCGGGCATCCGTATTCGTTCGAAGGCGTGGTGCGCCAAGGACGCGGAGAGGGCGCCGACATGGGATTTTGCACGGCGAACATCGAGCTTGCTTCCATGATGCAAACGCTTGGCGAAGGCGTGTATGCTGCCTGGGCGACGGTTGACGGCCGTCGCTACAAGGCCGCCATGAGTATGGGTGTGGCGCCGACGTTCGCTTCCGCTACCGCCACAAGCGAAGTGCACATTCTTGATTTTTCGGGCAAGATCTACGGCGATGTCATCTCGGTCGAACCGGTGCATTTCCTGCGTCCCATGGTGAAGTTCGATTCGGTCGAAGAGCTCATCGCCACGGTGCAGGGCAACATCGCCTGGGTTCGCGAAAACCTCTAGATTCGATTTTGGTGAAAGCGAAGACGTCGACGACGGCGTGTTCGCGCGAGAGGAGGCGCTATGAAGCCCGAATACTATACGTGGATCGCGGGAATAGCATTCGTTCTGGCTGCATTCGCGTGCGCGATCATGGCCGTGGGATATCAGCCCTTGACGTTCGGCCGCGGGGCTACCGTCGTGTTCCTTGCGATTGTCGGTACGGCGGCTTTGGCGATGCGCCGCAGGGGGCGAAGCTAGATGCCTGGATTGTCGGACGACGATATAAGGCGGGTGCGCGAGGCGAGCGATTTGGCCGTTATCGCAGGCGAGCGCGTGGTTTTGCGTCAGCGTGGCCGTGATTTGTGGGGCTGCTGTCCGTTTCATAACGAGAAATCGCCATCGTTCAAGGTCGATCCCACCACGCAGCTGTGGCATTGTTTCGGCTGCGGCGAAGGCGGCGACGTGTTCAGCTTCGTCATGAAGATGGACGATCTGGGCTTTCTCGACGCCGTGCGCGAGCTTGCGCGACGTGCGGGCATCCAGCTTGCCGAAGAGCCCGGCGCTGCGGTGGCGCGGGGGCGCAAAGCACGTCTGAAAGAGGTGTGCGAGCAGACCGCCGCCTTCTATCACATGCAGCTTATGCGCACGCGCGGCGCGCAGGTCGATGCGGCGCGTGCATACCTGTCGTCGCGCGACCTTGGCGGAAGCGTTCCCAAGGAGTGGAATCTCGGCTATGCGCCTGGCCGACAGGCGCTTGTGGGTCATTTGAAGTCGCAGGGGTTTTCCGCCAAAGACATGCTGGAGGCAAACGTCGCGGTTGCTTCCAAGCAGGGAGGCGGCCTGCGCGACCGCTTCTTCGATCGCATCATATTTCCTATCCGCGATGTCGAAGGCGCCACGATCGCATTCGGCGGGCGCGTGGTGGGCAAGGGCGAGCCGAAGTATCTCAATTCGCAAGAAACGCCGGTGTTTCATAAATCGGAGGTGTTGTTCGGGCTCGACAAGGCCAAAGCCGCTATGGCAAGCACGGGCGTGGCGATTATCGTCGAAGGCTACACCGACGTGATCGTGATGCACGAGGCCGGCGTGAAAAACGTGGTGGCAACGTTGGGAACGGCGCTTACCATCCAGCATATTCGCACCATATCGCGCCACGCGAAGCATAGGATCGTCTATCTGTTCGACGGCGACGAGGCCGGCCAGCGTGCTGCCGATCGTGCCGCACGCTTCGTGGACGAAAGCATGCTTCCTGAAGCGGGGCGCTCGAAGATCGAATTGTGCGCCGTGACGCTGCCCGACAACCTCGATCCTGCCGATTTCGTGCAGCAGCGAGGAGCCGAGGCGCTGACCGAGCTGATCGCGCATGCTCAGCCGCTTTTGCGCTATGCGATCGACCGTGCTTTTTCGAAATACAACCTGGCCGATTTCGGGCAGAAAAGCCGTGCGCTCGCCGACGGCCTTGCGCTTCTGGCGCCGATCAAGCATTCGGTGTTGGCGCAGGAGTATGCGGGATACATCGCCGACAGACTGCATTTCGACATCGCCATGGTGACCGAAAAGCTTGCGGGCGTTGCTGCTCCGCGGGTTTATGATCCTTCGGATGAAAAGGCGGTCGTCGTGACACCCGAGCGGCCCGCGCCCTCGCTTCCTCCGCGCGAACGCGAGCGCCTGCGTATCGAACGAGAGTTTCTGGCTCTGTGCGCCCAGCATGCCGACGTGGGGCTTTCCTATGCCGATACCCTCGTGCAAACGATGTGGCACCGAACGGTCCATCGCTCGATCGCCCAGGCGCTGATCGCCTATTTGGCCGAGCATCCCGAGCAAAGCGCGCCGGGAGATGTGGTGCGTGGCGTTTCGGCCATGGTGGAAGGGGCTTCGGCGACGCTGACGGCGGCGTCGGTCTATGACGAGGTCGAGCCTGCGCAGCTGGCGCAGTTTCTTGCCGAGGAGCTTGCGATCCGCGATATGGAGGACTCGATCCTTGCCATCAACGCGCAGCTGAAGCATCCGGACGCCATGTCGGACGAGGAATATGTGCAGGCTTACGAAGACGTGGTCGTGCTTCAAAAAGAACTGGTCGCGCTGCGAAGCGCTCATCGTCCGGTCGGGTCTGTCCAGTAGGGCGTTGCGTCGATTTCGGGAGCGCTTTGCGCCCGTCTGAAGCGCATTGACCCTTATGACGGTTTCTTGATACAATTATAAACTGTATCTTTAGGGCTCCTATGCCCATTTTCTGCGGCGAAAGGATAGCATCTGTGTCTGCTGCCAAAGCGAAAACAACTGAAGATCCCAAGAAAAGCAAGGCAAAAGGGGAAGACGCCGCTCTTGCGGGCGACATGTCCCTTGAAGACGAGAAAATCGATTCCTCACTGTCCGACGACGATCTGCTCGAGGGCATTCCCGAGGAAGAGCTCAAGGCCGCCGAAGACGCCGAGGTCAATCTGCCCAAGGTGTCTACGCGCGCTTCGAAGGTTCGCCGCCGCTCGGCCGATACTTCCGTCACCATGCTGACGGGCGATCCCGTGCGTATGTATCTCAAGGAAATCGGTAAGGTGCCGCTTCTGACGGCCGCCGAGGAAATCGATCTGGCCATGAAGATCGAGGCGGGCGTTGCGGCGACCGCCGAGTTGGAAAAGGCCGAAGAAGAGGGCATTGAGCTCGAGCGCCGCGAACGCCGTCGTCTGACGCGCGTCGAGCAGGTGGGCATCGATGCCAAGCAGCAGCTTATCGAGGCGAACCTGCGTCTGGTCGTATCTATCGCCAAGCGCTACGTCGGTCGCGGCATGTTGTTCTTGGACCTTATCCAGGAAGGCAATCTGGGTCTTATCCGCGCGGTCGAGAAATTCGACTACACCAAGGGCTTCAAGTTCTCCACGTATGCCACGTGGTGGATTCGCCAGGCCATCACGCGCGCCATTGCCGACCAGGCTCGCACGATCCGTATCCCCGTGCATATGGTCGAAACCATCAACAAGCTCGTGCGCATCCAGCGCCAGCTGCTTCAGGAACTCGGACGCGATCCTTCTCCCGAGGAAATCGGCGAGAAGATGGGCCTGTCTGCCGAGCGCGTGCGTGAAATCCAGAAGATCAGCCAGGAACCGGTTTCTCTGGAAACGCCGATCGGCGAAGAGGAAGACAGCCAGCTGGGCGACTTCATCGAGGACGACGCTGCTATCGTGCCGCCCGACGCGGCAAGCTTTTCCATGCTGCAGGAGCAGTTGGGCAAGGTGCTCGACGGGCTTGCCGAGCGTGAGCGCAAGGTCATCAGCCTGCGTTTCGGTCTGGAAGACGGCCATCCGCACACCCTCGAGGAGGTGGGCCGCGAATTCGGCGTCACGCGCGAGCGTATTCGTCAGATCGAAAGCAAGACGCTTGCGAAGCTGCGTCATCCCAGCCGTTCTTCCAAGTTGAAAGACTATCTGGAGGATTAGCGTGCAGTTTTCCGCGTGTAAAGCCGGCAAGAAGCGGCGACGATATGCGACTTCTTGCGCTTCGCACGGTTTGCGGTACAATAACCGAACGCCTTTTCAGGGCGTAAGAGCGGGCCTGTAGCTCAACGGTGGAGCAGGGGACTCATAATCCTTTGGTTCTCGGTTCGAATCCGGGCGGGCCCACCATAAAACATTCAAGGCCGGAAGCCATTGCGCTTCCGGCCTTTTTGCTTGCCTGTTCGCCCGTATCGTGAAAATCAAGGTGGCATGAGCCGTTGCGTATCGGGGCGAGTCTATGGGCGGAAAAAGATCCCGGGTGCGATCCTGCGCTTTTGCGCGAGGCCGTGCTGCATTCTGTTGCTATTCTCTTTCGAACAGGTTGGCATGCTCCACCATGGCGAGCTGGCGATAGGCTTCGGAGTCGGACGAACCTTCGCCGTGCCAGCGCCAGATGCCTTGTGCGTCTTGATAGCCGTTCAGGTTGATGGCGGGAATATCCTCGCGCATTGCCAACATGAATGCGAAATACTCGTCGAGCGGAAGGCCTGCCGTTCGAAGCAGTATCGCCCCGAGGTAGTTCAAGCTTGTATCGACGATGCGCGGTTCGTCTGATGCGCGGCGTAGTTCGGAATCGTTCGTCCAAATCAGATAAGGGGTGACATAGCGCTCCTGAACCAGATCGATTCCCGTGGGGGCGCAGTCGGCATCGCCGGGGCTTCCGTCGAAAGGCGCCGTCTCGGTTTCGTCGTCCGTCATCGATTCTTCCTGTGTTGCTGCAAGGCCGTCTTCGGTTGCTTCCTCTTTCGAGGCATCGCCCTCGTCGTCTCCATAGGCTTCTCCTGCGAGCCATTCCACGAAGCCTGGCTGATGGTCGCCGAAGAAGCACACGATGACAGGGCGCTCGAGTTCGCGTAGCTCGTCGAGAAACGCCTTCAATTCGACCTGCGAGCGCTCGATGCAGCTGAGGTATTCGTTCACGTCGTCGTATTCCACGCCGTCAAGCGACGCGTGCACCATGTCTTGCGCGGGGATGCTTCCCGTGTCATAGCCGCCATGGCTTGCAATGGTCACGTCGAAGATGAAGTGTGGCGCATCGTCTTGTCGAAGCAGGTCGAGGATCAAGTCGTAGGTCGAGGCGTCGCTGACCATGCCGCGAAACATTTCGGGGTTCTCGAAGCTTTCCCTATCGTAGAATTCGTCGAATCCAAGCTGGCGATAAACGCGGTCGCGTCGCCAATTCTCCTTTTGCGCGGGATGAATCGCGCTTGTCTTGTAGCCGATGGAGGAAAGATAGCGTGCCAGGTTGTCGGCGCTGCGCAGGTCGTAGAGCATATAAGGATAGACGCCTGCGCCGAGCATGCCCATGGTCGACCCCGTGAGGAATTCGAATTCGCTGTTGCAGGTGCCGCCGCCCATGGCGGAAACGTAGCAATCGCCCTTCACCAAGGCATCGATTTCGTCGAACAGGACGGTTCCTTCGTAGGTTTGCGCGACATTGGGGTAGCGCGACAGGTCGGAAAACGTCTCGTTCATGATGGCGACGACGGCGGGGCGCACGTCGGGGGCGGTGGCGGGTGCGTCTTCGACGGCCTGTTCTGCCAGGGCGATGGCAGCCTTTTCCGCTTTGATGGCCGCGGCTTCCTGCGGCGAGTAGTCTTCGGGGGCCTGGGGCGCGATCAGCTGGGTGCGCTGAAGAAAGCACAGCAAAGATCCGTGCTGTTGGTAGGAATCGAGGCTGCTCCATACATCGACGCTGCATCCGTAGTCTTTTTCGATATCGACCGCCGCGAACCACATGGCGAAGGCGACCATAATCGCCGCACCTGCGCTTGCATTGACCGCGACCGATCGCTTCGTCGGCTTCGAGGCGGGCAGCATGGCGATCGTTCCTCCGATTACGGCCAGAAGGCTGAATGCGAAAAGGACGCTTTCGCCCACCACGTACACGTATCCTCCGCTTACAGAGGCGGCCGTTTGCAGGGCCATGACGTCTGAGGGCAGAATCGGCTGGCCTTTGAACAGGGCGACGAAATAGTTTGCCGTTCCAGCGGCGAAGCATGCGCAGAGAAACGCCGCCATCGCCGCTTTGGAGCGTTGGCCGAAGAAGAAGACGATTGCGAAAAGGGCGGCGGTTACGCCCAGCCCCGCAATGACGAAGGAAGGTTCCATCGAAAACGTCATGGGGTTGTAGGGCGTTTCCATCAAGAGGAATCCTGCGGGAACGCAAGCGGCGGCGACTATGGGTTTCGCATGGGAAAGCACGCAGCTGAAGCGCTCGGCGAGATGTTTGCGCCGTATGATGGCGTACGAAAGAAAGCAAAGGGCCGCGATCGCGCACGCGATGGCGATCGGACCGGCTTGAATTGCGACCATGGAATCGTCCTTTGCAAACAGGCCTGCGCGAAGACATTTGCATCTACGCTGGCGGGGGTGCAAGAAAGTAAAAGGAGCATTATGCCAAATTCGCCGAAGAAAATCGCCGTCATCGACGGCAACTCGCTGATGCATCGCGCCTTTCATGCGGTGCCTCCCACCATGAACGCTCCGGACGGCACGCCTACCAATGCGGTGTTCGGTTTCATGTCCATGTTCCTGAAGCTCTATGAAACCATGCTGCCCGATGCCGTGATCTGCGCATTCGACGCGGGCCGTCCTGCATTTCGCATGGAGGCGCTCGAACAGTACAAGGCAACGCGTCCGCCGATGGACGACGCCCTGCGTGCGCAGTTTCCCGTGATCGAAAGCCTGCTTGAGTCGATGAACGTGCCCGTGGTGCGCATCAAGGGCTGGGAAGGCGACGATGTTTTGGGAAGTATCGCCGCGATGGATGAGAAGCTTGGTTACGAAACGCTGCTGATCACGGGCGATAAAGACGCCTATCAGCTGGTGAGCGATTTGACGCGCGTGGTCACCACGAAAAAAGGAATCAGCGACGTGGTGGTGTACGGTCCTGCCGAGGTGGAGGAGCGTTATGGCGTGACGCCCGAGCAGTTCCCCGACTTCCTGGGGCTTAAGGGCGATTCGTCCGATAATATTCCGGGCGTTCCCGGCATCGGCGACAAGGGGGCTGCCAAGCTGTTGCAGAATTTCGGCAGCATCGACGGCATCTATGAAAACCTCGACAAGCTCAAAGGCAAGCAGCTTCAGAACCTTTCCGAAAACAAGGAGGCGGCGCTGACGAGCCGTCGCGTTGCCACGATCGTGCGCAATCTTGACATCGACATCGATCTTGAAGCGGCGGCGTTTCCCGCGTTTGACGAAGAGCGCGTGGTTGAAGCCTTCCACGAGTTGCGTTTCAACGCCCATCTTTCCAAGGTGCTTTCCCTTGCGGGCGCCGATGCTGCGCTTGCGGCGCCCGCGAAGCTCGAACTGCCCGATCTTGAACCGCTGACGGGCGGTGCCGCCGCAGCCGCCCTCGATGCCGCGATCGAGCAGGGGCTCATGGTGGGCGTCGAATTCTACAAGCCCGCTCAAGAAAGCCTTTTCGAGCCTGCGGCCACGCTTTTCGTGGGAACCGCTGAAGAGGTGCTGTCGTTTTCGGGCGATGCTGCCGCGGATGCGTTCGCTCGCATCGTGCGCGACGGAGCGTTCTGCACGCTGGATGCCAAGCGTGCGCTGCAGGAGATATACCCTGCCGACGAATCGCTTCCTGCGGCGGTGGGCCTGTCCGACATTGCAGACGCCCGTTATTTCGACATCGGCTTGGCGGCGTATCTGCTTAATTCAAATACGAGCCGCTACGAATACGCCGCATTGTGCGATGTGTATCTGGGCGCGGTTTTGCCCGAGGCAGAAACCGACGACGCGGCCGCTGCCGCCCATGCGCTGGTTGCGCGTCGTTTGAGCGATGCATTGCGCGATGCGCTGGAAAAGGACGGAAGCCTTGCCTGCTATGCCGATATCGACGCACCGCTTGTGGCGACGCTTGTGGGCATGGAGCGCGTGGGCGCGGCAATCGACAGCGATTCGCTGGCTGAAATGGGAAGTGCGACGCGGGAAGAAATCGATGCGCTGAAACAGCGGATCTTCGAACTTGCAGGCGAAGAGTTCAACGTCGATTCGCCCAAGCAGCTGGGACACATCCTGTTCGAAGTGCTCGGGCTTCCGACGGGCAAGAAAAACCAGCGCGGTTTTTCCACCGATGCCAAGACGCTTAAGAACCTCGAAGACAAACACCCCATTGCAAGCGAGGTCTTGCGTTATCGCGAGCTTGCGAAGATGCAGTCTACTTATATCGATGCGCTGCCGCGTATGCGCGCGGGGGACGGGCGCGTGCATACGAGCTTCAACCAGACGGTCACCGCGACGGGTCGTTTGTCGTCGAGCGATCCGAACTTGCAAAACATTCCCGTGCGCACCGAATTCGGACGTCGCATTCGCGAATGCTTCGTTCCCCTGCGCGAAGGCGACGTGTTCGTTTCGGCCGACTACTCGCAGATCGAATTGCGTCTGCTTGCGCACCTTTCAGGCGATGAAGGCCTGGTCGGCTCGTTTTGCGGCGGTGCCGACTTCCATGCGGCCACGGCAGCGCGCGTGTTCGGCATTTCCGTCGACGAGGTGACGCCTGAGCTGCGAAGCCGCGCGAAGGCGGTCAACTTCGGCATCGTGTACGGCCAGCAGGCGTTCGGTCTGGCCAGTTCGCTCGGCATCGGCTACAAGGAAGCCCAGGAGATGATCGACCGTTATTTCGAGGTGCATCCGCGCGTGCGCGAGTATTTGGACGAAACGGTTGCCGAGGCGAAAAAGACCGGCTATGCCGTGACGATGTTCGGCCGCAAGCGCCATATTCCCGAGTTGCGCGCGAGCAACGCAATGCAGCGCGGTTTCGGCGAGCGTACGGCCATGAACCATCCTATGCAGGGAAGTGCGGCCGACATTATCAAGTTGGCGATGAACGAGGTGGCGCGTCGCCTTGCGGCCGACGGCTTCGAAAGCAGGCTCATGTTGCAAGTTCACGACGAATTGGACTTCAGCGTGCCGCGCGAGGAGCTCGACGCGCTTTCGGCTATGGTCGAAGAGGTTATGAGCGGCGTGGTGGAGCTGAAGGTTCCGCTGGTTGTGGATGTGAGCGCCGGCGAGAATTGGGCGCAGGCGCACTAGAGGGGACGTTCGATCCTGCCCCTCCATACGTCGAGGGGGTCTTGGCGCCTTGTCGGCATCGGGCCCCTTTGCGCCGAATGACGCTGCCGTGTATCTGTGCGGCGTTTGCGGCATGTCGATATTCCTCGCGTTTTCGGATCGCCGATTTGCGACCGGGGCAACGGAAGCGCAGATAGGCCTCAAAGGCCACTTGGCGAAACCATTGTGAAAATACCGAAAACACACCTAGGCGAACGCGGATGTATGTGCTAAAGTTTCCGCTTGCCTCTGATGGCGTGTTTTCCTCTAAATATTGGGACTTAGCCCCCCAAATGTATTGACGAGTGTGCAAGGCGCATATACAATATCGCCTTGCGTTTTAACACATTCAAGGAGAATTACATGTACGCAATCGTGAAAACCGGTGGTAAGCAGTATAAGGTCACTCCGGGCGAGTATCTCTCCGTCGAGAAGCTCGACGCCGAGGTGGGCGAGAAGGTCGAGCTCGAGGCCATCTGCGTGGTCGACGGCAGCAAGGTCGACCTCGACACCAAGGCCAAGGTCGTTGCTACCGTTCTTGACCAGTACAAGGACAAGAAGAAGCTCGTCTTCAAGTTCAAGAAGCGTAAGAACTACAAGAAGCTTCGCGGTCATCGCCAGAACCTCACTCGTATCCAGATCGAGAGCATCGGCGAATAACGGGCCGAAGAGAACAGAAGGCAGGTATAGAAAATGGCTCATAAAAAAGGTCTTGGTTCTACCCGTAACGGTCGTGATTCCCGTGCACAGCGCCTCGGCGTGAAGCGCTACGGTGGCGAGCACGTCATCGCTGGCAACATCATCGTTCGTCAGCGTGGCACGCACTTCCATCCCGGCCAGAATGTCGGCCGCGGCAAGGATGACACCCTGTTCGCTCTGTGCGAAGGCACCGTTGAGTTCACCAAGGGCGTCCGTCGCAAGGTTCATGTTCGCCCCCTCGAGGCCGAATAGATTTCGAACCTTTCAGGTTGCATGAAAAGGACCCGCTTATGCGGGTCCTTTTTCTTTTCCTTCATGGGGCGGCCATGTTGCCTGAGGAAGGGTGCGCAAAGGTGGGGCTTAGCGGGC
>JAUNLI010000047.1 GCA_030532315.1 Slackia sp. | reverse complement strand
GGCGACTGCTCGATGACGTAAGGGATGGTGTAGCCGTTACGTATATCCATAATGTTCCCTTTCCGGTAATACAACCCTGGCTCGCCTCCTTCGTGAAGGTGGCGAGCCAGGGTCAATGTAGCACGATATGACAGACGCTCGCTTCCGATGGGCCGGAGGTTACCGTACATCCATAGAAGCATGAGACGACGTCTTATGCGTTATTCGGCAGCGGGAGCCTCTTCTTCGGAAGCCTCGGCCTTTTTCGAGGTCTTCTTGGCAGAAGCCTTCTTCGCAGGCTTCTTCTCTTCCTTCTTCTCGGAAGCAGGAGTCTCGACCTCTTCGACCTCGGCGCCTGCAAGCAAGGCCTCGAGAGCCTTGCCGCGCATGATGCCCTCGCGAACGATGTGCAGACGGCCCTGAGCCTTCCACTCGTCGTAGAGAGCGTCGGGATCCTGAGCGCCGCTGTTCTTGAACTCGTCGACGATTTCCTCGTCGGTCACCTCGATGCCGGCATGGCGAGCCCAGGCGTCAAGCGCCAGGTTCTGCTTGACGGTGTCGGCCGCCTGCAGTTTCACGTCCTCCTTGAACTTGTCGGCCGTGATATCCTGCGCCTTCAGATAAGCGTCGAGCGTAGCGCCCTGGTTCTGCAGCTGGGTGAAGAAGCTCTGAAGCAGCTCGCGCTCGGCCTCCTCGACCATGACCTCGGGGGCTTCGCCCTCCAGACGCTCCTGAAGCGCGAACAGCGCGTTGTTCTCCATGATGCGGGGGATGATGTCGCCCTTCTGCTGCTCGATGGACTCGCCCATGCGCACACGCAGCTCTGCGACGTCGGCGAAGCCGAGCGTCTCTTTAACCCACTCGTCGGTGACTTCGGGAGCGATCTTCTTCTTGACGACCTTGATTTCGACCTCGAAGGTGACCTCCTCGGTCTTGTCCTTGAGGATGGAAGTCATCATGCAAGGATTCTCGGCGACATTGAGGGTGATGGTCTTGGTCTCGCCCTTCTTCATGCCGATCAAGGCCTCGTCGAAAGCAGCCGGGAACAGGCCCTGGCCGAGCTCGTAAAGACGGTCTTCAGCACCCAGCGACTCCATGACCTCGCCCTTGTCGTCTTTAACGACCAGGGTGATTTCAACGCTGCCGTTCTCTTTGACCTTCGTGTTCGCCGGAGCGTTCTTGTAGTCGTAGTAGTAGTTGCCAAGCGCCTCGATCTGCTCGTCGATTTCGGCCTCGGAAGCCTTCTTCATCGGGATCTCGATGTGCACGGGGGAATAATCGGAAAGCTCGAGTGCGGGCTTGACCTCGAACTCGGCAGAGAACGTGAAGTCCTTGCCCTCTTCGACCAGGCCTTCGACATCGCCGAACTTCGGCTGGGAAATCATATTGAGGTCGTTCTCATCGACGGCGAGAGGGAAGCTCTCGTTGAGCAGCTCGTCGGTAACGGTGGAACGGACGGCGTCTTTGCCCAGGTTGCTGTCGATGACAGGACGGGGCACATGACCGGGACGGAATCCGGGGAAACGATACTTCGTACCGAAATCCTTGTACGTCTTCTTGATGCGAGCGTCGATCTCGGAAGCTTCGATGGTCACCGTGAGCTTGGTGGCACCGGACTCGAGAACCTCTACCTTCGTTTTCAACTCTATCCTCCATCTGAGTCTTGCTCAGTCCGTCCGAAGACGAACAGGTTACCTATGGCGCAAACGCCGTAGCGCATGCGAGGATGGTGCGGGCGAAAGGACTTGAACCTTCACGGGGGTTACCCACCAGAACCTAAATCTGGCGCGTCTGCCAATTCCGCCACGCCCGCACGTGATTTTTCCGTCCCTTTCGGGACATGCAACAGCACATGATAGCAAAAACCGCCGCTTTGGTGGAGAAGTCGACTCGATTCCACGACTTCACAATGGCGCAAACCCATACGTGCGCAAACGCAAACGCGATTTCCACACGATGGACACCCCTGATGCGACCATCCGCAATCGTTCGTAAGATGTGCATTCGGAATATACGCACGAACGCGACGGGTGCGTTTTTCGAAATCCGACGCGAACGCCCGACAACGCCGCGAAACGACCGTTCGACACGCTTAGACCTTGTCTTCAAGGTCGAGCTGCATCAGATGCACGTTTTCACGCATCATCTTGGCCGTGGCGCGATTGATGCGGCCCGACTCGTACATGTCCTGGATATGGTCGAGCTCGAGAGCGCACGCAAGACGACGCATCTCGGTGGCCTTGTCCTCCACGCGCGCCGCCGTGGCGATGCCGCGGCCAACGCGTCGCACGCGGCGCAAATCGCGCTGCACCTCGACCATAAGCGCACTGACATGCTCCGTGCGATACGCGGGGTCGTCAAGACGCACACGCAGCCTGCCCAGAACATGCTCGAACGCCTTCGCCTGAAACGCCCGCAGCTCGGCCTCTTCCTGAGACGAATTCTTAATCAGATTCCTATCGTGCAAGGCGCGCTTGACCGAACGGACCACCAGATTCAACCTGCTGCGTGCTATGCCGATGAGCCACCACACGTTGCGCTCGTGACAGACAAGGTCCATCTCCTGGCGAACGCGACGCAAAAGACGATAGCCGACCACCGGGGAAACATCCTCCCGGTCCATCGAAGACAGGATGAAATCCTGCTCCCATTCGAGCGCCTGCATGCGCAGGCACGAATCGTCGTCCTCATAGCCCGTTCCCTGTTTGATGCGGTCGATGCGGTCGTTGTACTGTTTCATGACAACCTGCACAGCACGACGATTCTCTTTGGTCTGACGTGCCGCAAGGTCTTCGATCACTAGACGGAGCACCTCGATGGAAGCCTGGATATCCGTCTCGTATTTCTCCGCCTCGTTTTTGCTCGGCAGCAGCAAGGGAAGCACGAAGTTTGCCAAAAGCAGCGTTACCAAAATCACGCCGCTCGCTAAGAAAATCAAGAAATCGCGCTGGGAAAAAGCGCCCGACGCCGCATCGATCGAATACGGCAGCGTGAACATGATGGACAGCGTGACCGCACCCTTGGGGCCCGCCAAAGCCAATGCGCACGATTCGACGAGGGATTCCCTGTTCACAAGTTTCACCGAGCGAAGAACGCGCTTCACCTGCTCGGGGGTGCCGCCGCTGTTGCGCTGTTCGCTGCGGGCGGTCTGCTTGCGACCGATGTAGCTCAGCGCCAAAAACCAGACCACACGTACGGAAATCACCACGAACGCCAGCAGCAGCACCAGCACGATAAGCTCGGGGTTACTGACCGAACGATCCTCCCAGGTGTCGGACATGGCGTTAGGAAGCTGAACGCCCAAAAGCACGAATACGATGCCGTTGAGCACGAAACCGAGCACCTTCCATACGCTCGCAGAGACGATCTTCATGCGCGCAATATTGGGGCCGATATTGCGGTTCCTGAAAAGCGACCCTGACAAACCGGCCGCCACGACTGCGAGAATGCCCGAAACGTGCAGCTCTTCGGCCACGAGAAAGACCAAAAACGGCGTCAGCACCTCATAGAGCACGTGAAACGTCGTGTCCTCGAGTCCGAAATCGCGCACACGGGAAGCGATGAAAGCAAGCAGCACGGCACACACCAAACCGATGGCGATACCGCCGAAGAAGCTCACCAAGAACGATGCCGTGGCGTTGACCAGGGAGAACGCACCTGTCGTCAGCGCTGCAACCGCGAACTGGAACGACACGACGCCCGACGCGTCGTTGATCAGCGACTCGCCCGAAAGCAGCACTTCCTGGCGCTTATTCAAGGAGGCGCGCTGAGAAAGCGATGCAACCGCGACGGCATCGGTGGGGCCAAGCGCCGCGCCAAGGGCGAAAGCGGCCGCAAGAGGCACGCTCGGTTGGATGAAATTGAGAATGAATCCCACCGTCAGGGCCGTGACGACCACAAGACCGACAGCCAAAGAAAGGATGACGGTGCGATTCGTCCACAAAGACACCTTGTCGACCTTGCACGCTTCGTCGTAAAGCAAAGGCGCGATGAAAAGCACGAGGAAAAGCTCGGGTTCGATGGTGAAGTTCGAGGTCGTAAAGCCCGCAAGCGCGATAAGGGCGCCGATGGCGATTTGGATAAGCGGCGTCGAAACGCCCCGTACGAGCTGGTTGATAACGGCAGACACCACGACGGCCGCCGCCAGAACGAGAATGAAGGTAAATGTCGTCATACGCAAGGCCCTTCGGTCGAAAAGAGAACGTCGATTTCGCGGGGAAGAAGCGATATGTCGAAGCTTTTGCCCGCAAGAGGCTCGCCATCGACCTGAACGGGCGGTGGCGAAGAGAAAGAAACTGACATATGGCTCGCATGCCCGAACGACAAAACGTCATCGTAGCCCGTATGCTTGCCGTCTTTCGCCTTAAGAAACAGCTTCGCAGCGCGAACAAGCCCAATCGGCGGATGTGCGATGCAGTAATCGAAGACGCCGTCGCAAGGATCGGCCTTGGGGCAGACTTTGAAGCCCCCTCCGTACGTCGGCCCGATCTGCACCGCAAACAAAAACATCGAACCTTTTTCGGGCGATTTTCCGTCGATCGAAAGCGCATAGCCGTATTCGTCACGATGGAATGCGATCTGCTCTATGCCCTCTTCAAGGAACAAACGCGTGCCCGTATGCCCCGTTTTGGCCCTGCGTTCGTGCGTTCCTAAAGCAATGGCGGCATCAAGGCCGAACGAAAGCGTCTGCATGAAAGGCGCCCCGTTCACCACCCCTACATCGACCGCGCGAGAAGTCGACGTCGCCAATGCCGCAAAGGCGCTTTCAAAGTCAAGCGGCATGCCGATTGTACGAGCGTAATCGTTGCCGTTTCCGCACGGAAGAAGCCCGAGGACAGGACGCCTCGAACGTTCGATATCGAGAAGACCCGCCACTGTTTCATGCACCACCCCATCGCCGCCCACCACGATGACGGCATCGTATTCGGACGCTGCGGCCGCAAGGCGGCGCGCATGGCCTGGCCGGTGCGTGGTCTTGATGTCGAGCGAGTGAAACGGGGATGCATCGGATGCTCCCGCGTACTTGAGAAACGCCGCGCCTTTGGCGCCGTTGCCGTTTTGAGCGGCGGGATTCACGATGGCCAACGCATTCCCAAGACGATGCACGCCAAGACCCCTTCCCTTTTCCGTGCTGACATATTCGAAACATTATACGGCGAATGACCGCTCGCTTTTCTTTTCGAAGAAGAGTACGGCGTTTTTTCAGGAACGGATACAAGCGATCCCGACCGCCCCGAATGCAGCGAAGGCGCGGCAAACACGCCGCGCCTTCGTAAAATTATTTCTTCGGCGTTTCGAAACACCGCGACGAGGCCGTCTTCTAGCGGCGGCTTGCCCATGCCCTCAGCAGCAACTCCGTGAAATCGCACGCAAGGACGGAAGCCTTGGCGCTGTTGATTTCGTAATTGCCGAAACCGTCGTGTTCGGCGGTGTCGGTGATGCCGCGCACGGACAAAAACGCGATGCCGTTCGCAAAGCACACCTGCGCCATTGCAGCGCTTTCCATGTCGACCGCAAGCGGGTCATGGCGTGCAATGACATCGTCGCGACATTCGTCGTCGATGAACTGCTCGCCCGAAACCATCGCACCGAAGCGCACAGGCGAATCGAAATTCGCGGCGACGTCTTGCGCGGCCTGCAAGAGCTGAGAGTCGGCCTCGAACACGCCGCTGGGATAATATGGATACGAATCCATGAGCACCATCTGAGCATCGACATCATGATGACAGCACGTCGCAGAAACCACGATGTCGAAAAGTCCGACCGAGCGATCCATGCCGCCCGCCGTGCCTGCGTTGACAACGGCGTCGACGTTGTAGCGGTCAATAAGCATCTGAGAAACCATGGCCGCATTGGTCTTTCCCACGCCGCAACAGGCAAGCACAACAGAGACACCGGCGAATTCGCCCTCGTAGACCTCGACCAGCGCGCGCTTTGCGCTCGCCTTCAAGTCGAGTTTTTCAAGAAACGGCGTCACTTCGGTCTTGGTCGCGCAGACGATTCCGAGAGCCATAGCCTAATCCTCCTTGGAAGCGTCGTCCTCGGACGAAAACTCAACAAGCGGAGCGTCGTTCCAGATTTCCTCGAGACGATAGTAGTCACGACCTTCAGGCTGGAATACGTGGACCACGAAATCGCCGTAGTCCTGCAGAGCCCAGAACCCCTCCTGTGCGCCTTCGACGCTGAAGGGCTTGACGCCCGCCTCTTTGATTTCGGCCTCTTCGATAGCTTCGAGCACCGCATCGATCTGACGGTTGTTCTGCGCCGTCACGATCACGAAAAAGTCGGTGATACCCGCCAACTCGCGAACGTCTTGAATCATGATGTCGGTGGCCTTCTTGGAATCGGCCGCACGGGCTGCGATCAGCGCCTTTTCAACCGAGGGAAGTCCCTTGTCCTGTGCCATATATGCAAAATCCTTTCGTTTCTTTGCGGGCACGACGCCCGCGTGTTTTTCTGTTCTGCGGCTATTCGATGACGATCTTACGCGGAAGATGCGATGCGTTCCGGCCGGCAACGATACGTGCGGCAAGCTCGCTCGCAAGCCCGTCGACCGAAGGCGTCGGGCAAGTAGAGCCGCAGGCGCAATTCGTATTCACGGAGCTTGAGCCGCCTGCTTCGTCGGGGCTTGCTGCATGCGTCCGTTGTAAACCGCGGCTTTCGGCGCCTTTGACGACGGCATCGCCCGCCCCGTCGACGCCACGCCTTTCCACAAGCGCGTTCCACACATCGAGCGAGTCGGGATGGACAGGCAGGCCCGCACCGATCAAATACACAAGAGTCGAAGCATAAGCCATGAAGAACAATTCGTCGAGAGAAACCTTCCCCGCTGCATCACGCAAGGACTGCACGTCGGAAAACGAACGGCCGGGCTCGATAAGGTCGGCGATGAAAACGATCTTATCGAGGTCGCTCATATCTTTCGCACCGCATGTGTGCAAAGAAATCGCATGCAGAATCTCGTCGGAAAGCTCGGGAAAAGCCTTGCGCAGCGAATACGGAGCGGTCAATGCATGCAAGACGCCCGGCATCTGCTTGCGCACGGCCTTCGATGCAAGCCCGTGCTTTTTCGCTATGCGTTTAAGCTCCTTGAAGGAAAGGGCTTTGTCCCAATCATGCAAAAGGCCCGCAACGGCAGCGGCGTTTTCGTCCGCCCCGTAAATACGCGCAAGATGGGCGGCGGTTCGAGAAACACCCATGGAATGCGCGTAGCGCGAAGGCTTCACGCGCGATTCGAGCTGTTTGCGCATCTCTTCGAACGTAGCAGAATCGATCATGGATGCTTCCTTTCCTGCATTAGACGGCAATGCTCATGAGACCGCGCACACTGAGTGAAACTTGTCCTTCGCATGCGGAACTACGCGTCTTCTCGATAAAGGCCGTGGGTTTCGATGTAGTCTGCCACAACGGGCGGCACCAGATAGCGCACCGACCGGCCCGAACGCACTTTCTCCCTCAAATCAGTGGAAGAAACGGCCAGCGCGGTCACCTCGATGACGCTTACGTCGCGGATAGCGGCATGCGTGCGCATATAGCGGCGGCGCGCATCGCCGAGTTCATAGCCTGGTCGCGTGACGGCAACCAAGCGAGCCAGACGCGAAAGCTCCGCGGCATCGCGCCACTCGAGGATATGCTGCACGGCGTCGGCCCCCGATATAAAGTACAGCTCGACGTTGTCGGGATAATGGGCTCGCAGCGCACGCAACGTGTCCACGGTGTATGTGGCACCGGCGCGGTCTATCTCCAAACGGCTCGCATCGAACCTGGGGTTGTCGGCAACCGCCGCCTTCACCATGGCAAAGCGTTCTTCGGCATCGGAAACGCCGCGTCCGCGTTTCATCCACGGATCGCCTGCGGGCATAAACACCACCCCGTCAAGCTCGAAGACGTCGCGAACCTGCTCGGCGCAAGCAAGGTGTCCCACATGAATCGGATCGAACGTGCCGCCCATAATGCCGAGACGCGCATGTTTTCCATCGAAGCCGAGGGCATCGAACCTTTCGCACACGACAGGCTCGGCCCCATCGGCGCTCGACGGGCACGCGAACGTGTCGGATGCCGCCACTATCCGCGCACCTGCCCCGTGCCGCGCACGACGTACTTATACGAAGTCAAAGCCTCGAGTGCAAAAGGACCGCGCACATGCAGCTTTTGCGTAGAGATTCCAATCTCCGCACCGAGACCGAAGCATCCGCCGTCGGTGAAACGCGTCGAGACATTGGCATAAACCGCTGCCGCGTCGACGCCCGCGAGGAACTCCTCGATGGCGAAAGCCCCTTCGCCCGAGGACTCGTCGGCCACGATGCACTCGGAATGGCCCGTACCATAGCGATTGACGTGTCGAATCGCCTCCTCGACGCCGTCGACCGTTTTCACGCTGATTTCGAGCGCCAGGTATTCGCGGCCCCAATCGTCATCGGTCGCGTCGAGAAAATGCGCCTGCAACGCCTTGGCCTCTGAGGCCGAGGCTTCTGAGCACACTTCGACCCAAGCCTTGCGCGCCCCTTCGTCGCCATGAATGACGACGCCCGCATCGGCAAGCTCGCGCAGCATCTGCGGCAGAAAACCCGCGGCAGCAGATTCGTCGACCAGCAGGCTTTCGCATGCGTTGCATACGCCCGTACGCTGCGTCTTGGCATTCATCACGATGGCGCGCGCCATGGCGAAATCCGCCGTTTCGTGCACATAGACATGGCAGTTTCCCGTACCCGTTTCGATGACCGGCACTTTGGAATGCTCGACGCAGTGGCGAATAAGACCCGCTCCTCCACGCGGAATAAGAACGTCGATAAGACCGTGCAGACCCATAAGCACATCGGTGGCCGCGCGCTCGGTCGTTTCGATCGCGCAAATGCAATCGGCAGGAAGACCCACGCCCGCAACAGCCTCACGCAAGACGCGGGCAAGAGCGGTGTTCGAATGAAACGCCTGCGAGCCGCCGCGCAACACGCACGCATTGCCCGATTTCAGGCAAATGCCCGCGGCGTCGGCCGTCACATTCGGGCGCGCCTCGTAAACCATGGCAACCACGCCGAGCGGAGTGGTGACGCGACTCAGCTGCATGCCGCCTTCGATCGTGCGCTGTTCGACGGTGCGATTCAGCGGATCGGGCAAATCAGCCAATGCTTCGAGCGCACATGCCATGCCCTCGAGACGACCCTCGTCAAGCATCAAGCGGTCAAGCAGCCCCTCGCTCATTCCGGCGGCCACACCCTGCTTCATATCGCAGGCGTTGGCGGAAATAATGTCTGCCGCATGAATACGCAACGCTTGCGCCATCGCACAAAGCGCCTCGTTGCGCTGCTTCTCCGATGTGCGCGCAAGCACACGGGATGCATCACGTGCCGCCAAAGCCATATCGCGCACGTATACTTCCAAATCGCGCTCCATAGCATTCCCCTTCGAAAACTTGAATAGACAACGCCCATCTTAACGCCGCCCGAAAAACAACGCTGCAAAAAGAGGCCACGCGACGAGCACTATCGCCACGCGGCCTCTCCGTAAAACATTCCTATTACACGAAAACGACCATCTCGTCGCGATGGACGACCGTCCCCGCTTCTTCGCGGGCAGCCTGAGCATCGCAACGAACCAGACCGCGCGCAATGACGAAGCCCGACTCATCAAGCACGTCGACGACATCGCCCGCAGCAAACGACCCGTCGATATGGCGAATACCCACCGAAAGAAGCGAAGAGCCGTGCTCGACAAGCGCGCATGCCGCACCTGCGTCTACCACGATACGGCCGCGCACCGAGTCGCCCAGCGCAATCCACAATTTGCGCGGCGTGATTTCATGCCTGCGCTCCTTCGCCGTGAACAACGTGCCGATCGGATCGTCTTGAAGCGATCGCACCACCGCGTCTTCAGCACGACCGTGGCAGATGACCAAGGGAATGCCCGCTGCGCCAAGGACGCGCGCCGAAGTGAGCTTGGTGATCATGCCGCCGCTTCCCACCGCGCTGCCGGCGCCCGTCGCGCCCGCCATGATTTCCGGCGTCAGTCGATCGACTCTGCGAATGAGCTTAGCCGTCGGATCGGTTTGCGGATTGGAGGTATACAGCCCGTCGATATCGCTCAGGATGACCACGCGGTCGGCATCGGCCAAGCACGCCACAAGCGCCGCAAGCGTATCGTTGTCGCCGAACTTGATCTGTTCGACCGACACCGTGTCGTTCTCGTTGACAATCGGCACCGCCCCGAGCTCAAGAAGACGAGCGAACGTGTCGCGCGCATGCAGATATGCATTGCGGTCGGCCGTGTCGCGCCGCGTGAGCAAAACAAGCGAGGTAAGCATACCGTACGGAGAAAACACCTGGTCGTATGCGGCAATCAAGGCACGCTGACCTACGCTCGACGCCGCCTGGACCGTTGGCATGTCCTTCGGGCGCTTCAGAGGAAGCCCCAGCGACTCCAGGCCGCACGGAATAGACCCCGAGCTGACGATGATAACGTTCCAACCCGCCTTGCGCACGCGATTGACCTGGTGTGCAAGGTCGGCAAGATAGGCGCGGTCGACCTTACCCTCCGCGTCGGTCAACGTGGAGGAACCGATTTTGATGACCGCAGTGCGCGGCCGTACGGCGTTCGTCATTAGAAATCAAGCTCCCTATAGATGTCTACGCGATCGTCTGCGCTTTCGAATTCGAAAGCGCGACCCACAATGCGGATTTCGTCGCCATTGACGGCTCCGGCATCGATAAGTTCCTTCTCAAGCCCCATGCGATCGAAGCGGTGCTGCAAAAACGCAAGCGCCTCTTCGTTTTCCCAGTCGGTCTGCACCACCATGCGTTCGATCTGGGGGCCTTCCACGCGGAAAACGCCGTCGGAGAGCTTGCGCACCGTGAAACGACGGTCGCGCTGCAGACGCTTATGCTCCCACACCTGGTCATACTGCACCTCGGCGTCCTGCTTTTCGCGCGCGGCCTCGCGCAGCTCGTGCACCTTCGCCGCCGTCGCATGGATAAGCGCATCGACTCCCTTGCCCGTCAAAGCGCTGATTTCGAACACGCGCGACGCCTCGTCGACCCCGTCGGCGAATTCGTTGCCGCCGGCCGCTTCGATCGCGTCTTTGCGCACTTCTTCTTTCAGTCGACGCACATTGTCTTCCACGCCCGGCACGTCACACTTGTTCGCCACCACGATGCGGGGGCGAGCCGCAAGCTCGTCGGCATACAGCGCCAGCTCGCGGTTGATGATGCGGTAGTCTTCCACCGGATCGCGACCTTCGTAGCCGCCCGTCATATCCACCACATGCACGATCAAAGCCGTACGCTCGATATGGCGCAAGAATTCATGGCCCAAACCGCGTCCTTCATGGGCGCCTTCGATCAAGCCCGGAATATCGGCGACGACGAAGTTGTACTCGTCGCCTTTGACGACGCCAAGATTCGGCACAAGCGTGGTGAAGGGATAGTCGGCAATCTTCGGCCGCGCAGCGCTCATGCGCGCAATCAGCGAGCTTTTGCCGGCGGAAGGAACCCCGACAAGCGCCGCGTCGGCCATAAGCTTCATTTCGAGCTCGACCCAGCACTCCTGCGCAGGTTCGCCCAATTCGGCGAAAGCGGGTGCGCGCCTGGTGGAGGTAACGAAGTGAATGTTGCCGCGACCGCCCATGCCGCCGCCCGCGACCACAACGCGCTCGCCGTCGTGCGTAAGGTCGGCGATCAGCTCGCCCGCCTGCTTGCTTTCCTCGGAATATTCGCGCACCACCGTGCCGACGGGAACCTTGAGCACAAGGTCTTCGCCCGTGGCGCCATGCATGCGGCTGCCTTTGCCATGCGTACCGCGCTGCGCTTTGAAGTGGTGTTTGTAACGATAGTCGATCAGCGACGAAACCGAAGCGTCGGCTTCAAGCACCACATTGCCGCCATGCCCGCCGTCGCCGCCGTCGGGACCGCCTTTAGGCACGTGGGCTTCGCGGCGAAAACTCATGCAGCCCGCGCCGCCGTCGCCGCCTTTCACGAAAATATGCACTTTATCTGTAAACATGACCGTCCATTTCTGCTCGATGGGTTCGCATGATTATACGAGATACCGGCAGAAGCGCGAGGCTGTTTCGCACACGAACCCTTGATTGTGTCGCGTCATCGCCGAAAACCCACAGCACGGCTCGGCGCAAACTGCCGAGCGCTGGCAGACGAACACAAAGACGCGTGATGAAACGGAAACACGGCGTCTTTGACGTGTCGCGCGCACGGCCCCTTAAAGCCAAGGCCGTCTGCCGGGAAAACCGAACCGGCCCGCAAGCCGTCATAGCGGCAAACGGAGCAACGAAACCACAACGCGAAGAAAACCAGGGCAGACGGAAAGGTCCGCTCTGTCATACTTGTTGGATATTAGAAAACAAGCTCGCGCCCCAAGCGCCGTTCGGAAAGGAAAGCCATGCCCCTCGACGACATCCAACGCGTCAGAAAAGACATCCGCAAAGCGCTTTCGTACAAGGCGCAGGTATCTTCCAAAAGCAGCAAGAAACACGGTAAAGAGCTGCGCATATCGGTGCCACGAGAATGCCACGGAACATGGCAGGTCGAGCAGTCGCGCGATTGCGCCATGGACATCCTGCGCGAACAAGACCTCTCGCGCGTTCAAGAGCTCGTGCCCATTCGCCGAGAGCGCATGGGCGCTTCCGCTTTCGCATTTTTCAGGGGGTCGGCCGCCATCATGGCTCACGATTTGGCACGTACCCCATGCACCGGCATCAAGGTGCAAGCATGCGGCGATGCCCATGTGGCGAACTTCGGCCTGTTCCACTCCCCCGAACGCAGGCTCGTTTTCGACATCAACGACTTCGACGAAACCGCGCGCGCACCTTGGGAGTGGGATGTGAAGCGCCTTGCGACAAGCGTCGAGATATGCGGTCGCGAACGCGGCTTTTCCGCGAAAGAGCGGCGCGAAGCCGTTGAAGAAACCGTGCGAAGCTACCGCGAAGCCATGCGCGAATTCGCCAAACAGGGCTCGATGGACGTATGGTATGCCCACATGGACGCCGAAAAGCTCTACAACCTGCTTTCCCAGGCCGCGACGAAGCGCGAACGACGCGAAACCGAAGAGCTCTTCGACAAGGCGCGCACGAAAAACAGCGCACGCGCGGTTTCGAAGCTGACCGAAATAGTCGACGGAGAGCTGCGCATCGTCAGCGACCCTCCCCTGATCGTCCCTCTGCGCGAAATCGTGCAACAACACACAGGCGTCGATATCCCCGATTTCGACGCACACGAGCGCGAACGCATCACCGCATTGCTGCTTTCACGCTATCGAAAGAACCTACCCGATGACAGGCGCCTGCTTGTAGGGCAATATCGCGGCGTCGACATCGCACGCAAAGTGGTCGGCGTGGGAAGTGTCGGACTTCAGGCATGGATCGTGGTTATGGAAGGCGCCACGGCCGACGACTATCTGGTGCTGCAAATCAAGGAAGCACGCGAATCGGTGCTGGAGCCCTATGCAGGTAAAGACGCCAACGAAAGCCCAGGACTGCGCATCGTGCGCGGGCAAAAGGCCATGCAGACGGCAAGCGACGTGCTTTTGGGGTGGAGCGACATGCCGACAAGCGAAGGAACGCGCAGCTATTATGTGCGTCAGCTCTGGGATGGAAAAACCTCGATCGACCTCGACGATATCGACGCCGACTCGCTTCAGGCGCTCGGAGGCGCATGCGGATGGACGCTCGCCCATGCTCACGCTCGCACGGGCGACCGCTTTGCCAT
>JAUNLI010000211.1 GCA_030532315.1 Slackia sp. | reverse complement strand
CCGGCATTGTTAGTGAAAAAGCCATTCGCACTCGAGTCGATTTACAAGGCCGCCCTGCCCCTTTCGGCAGCAGGGTTCTTGCTTTTGCCCGTCATCTGGAACGGCGTGGGCGGTTTGGCCAATGCATGCGCTCAGTTGGGGATGCTTGTGGCGGGTACTATTTTATGGTGTATGGTGGCTGATGCGGCGCGAGCGTATGAGGTTCCGAGCGCGCCTCTTTTCGCGGCTTGCATGTTGTGCACGTCGGTGGCGCAGCTGGCTGGTACGCTTTTCGGATTCTTTCGCGCCGAAAGCCTGCAGCCAGGCGATGTGACCCTGACCGCCGTTGCTCTTGCCGCGCTTTATGCGGTGTTCATGGTGTCGACGTTCTTGTTCAAGGACCGTAGTTTCAAGGGGGCATCGGTTCGTGGCGAGACGGATGATGACTGCGAGGAGGGCGACGATCGTATCGAAGATGCACTTGTTGGTGTGGGTTTTGGCAAGCTTTCGGATAGGGGGACGACATCTACGTCTCTTTCTGCCGAGGTCCTGCGGAAAAATCGTGAAGCAATCTTCGATGCGCAATGTGCGCGTATTGCCGAGCAGGCCGGCTTTACCCCGCGCGAGCGTGAGGTGTTTGCTCTCGTCGCTCGTGGAAAAACGAATGCGGCCGTTGCCGAAGAGCTGGTAGTGTCTGAGAACACGGTCAAGTTCCATATCAAAAGCATCTATCAAAAGCTCGGCATCCATTCAAAGGCTGAAGTCGTGGCGCTCGTGAAGGGTGGTGACGAGTAGCTCGGTCTGACGTTTTTCTTGAATGACTCTTCTTGACGAGTTGTGATTGGCGGGCCTCGCTCGAAAACGGGCGTTTATTGCACGAAAAATGCAGTAGGCGGTCGGTCCGACGCGGCCGTCCTTCGGTGATTCCAGCAAAACCCCAGGTCGTTGATTTTCGCGAAACGCGTTCGGCCGATGCAGGCTTCGAAACGGTGCGAATCATCGTCGAAAAAGACCGCCTACTGCAGAAAACGTGCACGTTTGTCCCGAATTCCGACGCCGATCGGTCATCAGAACCCAAAGATTATCGCTGCAGCGCCCATTTCGTCGAAGAAGAGGAGGCGTCCCAGAAAAACGGCTGCGGTTATTCCAGCAAGCTTGATAATCTCGCTCGACATCTCTGGCTCGGCGTTCGTAAGCGCTGTTTCTCGTCGGAAATTCGACTGCCTGACGCGTGTGTCTGTCAGCATTATTGCGCATCCCACGCCTGCGCCAAGTGCGTTCATGATGAGGTCGTCGACATCGAATACGCGATTGGTCAGAAGCTGGCTTGTCTCAATGGCAAGGGAAAACGCGAAGCCGGCCAGAGTTGCTTTAACGAGATATGCGACGTCGCGTTCGTGTCTGTTCGCCGGGCGCTTTGCAGGTGTAGCCGCTCTTCGGTCGCTCGGCGCCGAAGCATTCTTGATGAACGCTTCGGCGAGAAAGCATCCGAAGGGGACGAAAAGCGCTGCATTTAGCAGGCATTGCAACGGATCGGTTCCGTTGAGAAACGGGATGAAGTTGCATTGGTCGAGGTGCTGCATGCCGCGGCGCATCCCGCCAGGGAGAGTTCCCGCTCCGGTTATGTGGAGCACGGCGGCGATGTATGCGATGAAAAACGCCATGCCTGCCAGCTCGCGGAGCTGCGGTCTGCGTCGAGCTCTTCTAAGAAAGGCTGTCGCAACGATAGCGCTCGGCAAACACGATGCGGCAAGCTCGTAGCAAGTGAGGATGATTTCGCTCATGAGCGTTGCCTTCTATCG
>JAUNLI010000046.1 GCA_030532315.1 Slackia sp. | reverse complement strand
GTTTCTCCCTTATACTGCGATGCAACAGAGAAAGGCGCAATGCAAACAAGGGGAATTGCAGCCGTTTCTTATGAGGAGGAACCATGGAAGACAAGAAAGAGCCGTTGGCGCCGAAGCCCGCTCCCGACGACCAGGAAAAATCCATTCCCGCACCTGAGCCCGTGAAGCCGGCCGAGCCCGCTGCTCCTGCGGAACTCGAAACCGCTTCTGCGGCTCCCGCAGCGCCGAAGAGCGAGCCCGCGGCTGCTCCGGCAAAACCCGCTGAGCCCGCCACTCCTGCAGAGCCTGCGCCTGCTCCGGCTGAACCTGCTGCTCCGGCGGCTCCGGCCCAGCCCGCGGCTCCGGCGGCACCTGCCGTCCCGCAAGCGCCCGCTCAGCCGACCGCTCCCGTTGCGCCTCAGGCTCCGCAGCCCGCAGCTCCGGCGGCGCCTGCTCAGCCCGCTGCACCGACGCAGCCCGCCGGCGCCCCCGTTGCGGCTCCGGGCGTTGCTCCCACTCAGCCTATGCCCGCCCCCGCGCAGCCAGCTGCCGGTCCTGCGGGCCAGCCCGTTCCGGCTCCTATGGGCGGTGCTTATCCGCCGCCGCCCGCGCCTAGCTATGCGCCGAAAAGCGGCAAGGCGATGGGTGCGCTTGTTTGCGGCATCCTGGCCATTGTGTTCTCGTTCATTCCGATCGTCGGCATTATTTTGGGTATCGTCGCCATCGTGTTCGCCGGCAAGGCCGTGCGCGAGGCCGGTCACGACGGCAAGGCCACGGGCGGCAAGGTCTGCGGCATCCTGGGCATCGTGTTCTCGGTGCTGTGGGGCATCTTCTCGCTCGTGCTGACGCTTGGCATCATAGGTGCCGCGTCGTCGTATGAAGACTACGACCGCAGCGATTATGTTCCGCCCGTGTCGTCTGTTCCCGATTCGTCTTCGGCGGAGCCTGCCGTCGATATGGATGCAGAAGAGCAGGCCGTGTATGACGAGACGGCTGCGATCTTTGAAAAGATTGTTGCGAAAGATAGCCAGTTCATGACCGAGCTTTCGCAGGAATTCAACGACAGCTTCGAAGATAGCTTCAGCATGTCGTGCGCCGAGTTGGGCATCGATCCGTCTGCATTTGCCGAATGGGCTGTGACCGACTTCTCGTACGAAATCGATAGCGTATACGTGGACGGCGACACCGCTACGGTATATGTCGACACCACGGAGCGCGACACGTTCGAATTCCTGATGGGCTTCAGCGACGCCGTTGCTGCGTATGGCGCAACCGCCGAAGGAGAGGGCGCGACGCCCGATGCGGCCAAGGCGAAAGTCGGTGAGCTGTTCAGCCAGACCATGGCCGAAACCACCGATACGACGACGTATTTCGCAGCCGTCGACTTCGTGAAGAAGGACGGCGTCTGGGTTGCCGTCGAGGATTCGCTCGAAGAAGAGTTCGACTACATGTTCGGCACGTTCTAAAGCGCGGTATCTGCAAAAGAACAGTTTCGCACCATCAAGGGACGCTCGTTAGGGCGTCCCTTTTTGCGGTTTTGATCTGCGCATGCTTTGTCGTCTTGAATGCCCGCTTGTCTTGTCGGCGCATCGGCTCCGGTCTTCGTGATGCTTCTTTGCTTTGTGCATGCTTGTGCTGCGCGGCGGCATGGGTCGAAGATGTTGCTGGTCGCGCAGGCGTCGTTTGGCGTTATATCGGGCGCAGGTTCGATGCGGCGAAAGGCGAAAGAGTTGCTGCGGCGGGCATGGACCGCCCGTTTTTCCTAAACCGCCCAAACGAAAAGAAGCCCTCGAATGAGGGCTTCTTGCGTATGCGTGCTTGTGCTTGCGGCTAGAGTGTCGGTGCTTGATATTCGTGCATCAGGGCGGCGAATGCCGGCAGTGCGCCGTCGATGACGCTGCGCTCGACGCAGTATCCGATGCGCACCCAACCCTGTACGCCGAAGCTGTCGCTCGGCACGACAAGTAGTTCGTGGCCTTTGGCGCGTTCGGTGAATGCTTTCGCATCGGGCTCGAGCGCGCGCATCCACAGATAGAACGCGCCCTGCGGGGCCACGCACTCATAACCCAGCTTGGTCAGTCCCGCATAGAGCGCATCGCGGTTTTCCTGGTAGGAGGCAACATCGCACGGCTCGTCGACGCATTTCTCGATTACATGCTGGAACAGCGTGGGTGCGCAGACATAGCCAAGCGCGCGGCCTGCTCCGCATACGGCTGCATACACCTTGGCGGCGTCGGCGGCAGCAGGGGGCACGAGCACGTAGCCGATGCGCTCGCCCGGAAGGCTGAGCGATTTCGAGTACGAATAGCACACCAGCGTGTTCTCGAATAGCGTGGGAATGAACGCCACCTTGGTGTCGCCGTAAACGATTTCGCGGTAGGGCTCGTCGGAAATCAGATAGATCGGATGGCCGTATTCGTCTTGCTTGCGGCGTAGCGTGTTGGCAAGTTCCACCAGGTCGCACTCGGGATAGACTGCGCCCGTGGGGTTGTTGGGCGAATTCACGATGACGGCCTTGGTGCGTTCGGTAAGGGCGTCTTCGAGCGCTTCGATATCAAGCTGGAAGCTGCCCATGCGCGCGGGAGCTTCCACGCAGATGCCGCCGGCGTTTTCGATCCAGACACGGTATTCGGGGAAATACGGGGCGATCACGATGAACTCGTCGCCAGGCGTGACTATCGCGTTGATGGCGATGGAAATCGAGGCGGCCGCGCCGACCGTCATATAAAGATTGTCGGCCGTATACGAGGTGTCGAACCTGCGGTTAAGCGATGCGGCGATCGCCGCGCGCACGCCAGGAGCGCCTTGTGCCGGGGTATAGCCGTGCACTTCCTGAGAGGGTTTTTCGAGAAGCTCAAGCGCGGCTTTTTTCACCGCATCGGGTGCGGCGACGCTGGGGTTGCCCAGGCTGAAGTCGAAGACGTTTTCGGCTCCGATTTCGGCTTTGCGGGAAAGGCCGTAGGCGAAAAGTTCGCGGATGGCGGAGGGCTCGTTGCCCAGTTCGTACATGCGCTGGTTGATCATGGTTCCCCTCGATTCTGCTCGAGCGCTCTTGAATGCGCGTGCGATTCGGTGTCGCCCAACGCGGCGATGCGCGTCGGCTGCGTTTCCGTGTTTCCATTATGCACGGTATTGTGCCTGGTGGGTATTGTCTTATGGGCGAATTCGTCCGAAGACGTGGGCGCAGCGTTCGGCCGTCTGCGACGGTACGCGGCGCTTTGCGATATTAAGTGCTCGACGCGTTTTGCACCAGGGGCGGGGCCGAAGGGCGAAGGTGGACGCGTGAATCGCATCCTTTTGTACACAGCTCGACGGGTTCGTGTTTTCAACGTGCGTCCGGCGTATGATGTTCCAACGCATCGCGCGGCGCATTTTTGGCTTTTGGTTTGGCGTGCGTTCGCCGATGCGTGCGAAGAATGGTATTTCGTCGCGGCTTTGCAAGCCGCTTGTAAAGGATGGAAAATGGTCGAATCGTTTCTTGGCGCAGCGGCGGGCACGGGTTTCACGTTCGCATGCACGGCGCTCGGCGCTGCCGCGGTGTTTCTTCTTCGTGGCAATAAGGGTGGCGTTGCGCAGACGCTGTTTTTGGGTTTTGCCGCAGGCGTAATGATTGCCGCAAGCGTATGGAGCCTGCTCATTCCCGCGATTGAAAAAGCGGAGGAAGCGGGCCAGATCGGATGGGTTCCTGCCGCAGGCGGGTTTGTCCTGGGCGCGTTGTTCCTGTTCGTTCTGCATGCGCTTCTGCCGCATCTCAATATGGGCAAAGAGCATCCCGAAGGGCTGCCTTCGCGGTGGGGTCGCTCGACGCTTTTGTTCACGGCCGTCACGCTGCATAACATTCCCGAAGGCATGAGCGTGGGGCTTTTGTTCGCCATGGCGGCGCAGCCAGGCGCCGATCCCGCCTTGTTCGGCATGGCCACGGCATTGGCGCTCGGCATCGGCATTCAGAACATCCCCGAAGGCGCGGCGGTGTCGTTGCCTCTTGCGCAAGAGGGCGTAAGCAAGCCGAAGGCGTTTGCCATGGGCGCGCTTTCGGGTCTGGCCGAGCCGGTGTTCGGCTGTTTGGTGGTGTTGTGTGTGGGCTTCATCACGCCGTACATGCCGTGGATGCTGGCGTTTTCGGCGGGCGCGATGATGTTCGTCGTGGTGGAGGAGCTGATTCCTGAAGCCCATCTGGGAGAATATGCCAATTGGGGCACTGCGGGCGTCATGCTGGGCTTTCTGACCATGATGGTGCTGGATGTGGCGCTGGGGTAGGCGCCGGGGCGGCTTAGCGCCCGCGCACCTGGGAAAGAGAAGGCTGCTTCCAGCTTGTTTCTTTTCCTGCTAGCTCAGCCGTGTTTGGATGAGATGCCCGATCGCTTCGATGGCATGCCCGCGAAACATTGCGCGCGGTCCTGCGTAGGCCATGCAAGTGCGTTGCCAGGCGGCCTCTTCGGGGGCATAGCAGTGGTTTGCGCATGTTTTGCACGAGGGGCGCGGATCGCGCGTGCACAGCGCACGGCGCACTTCTCCATAGCGCACGTGCATGGCGCATTCGGGGCACAGGCGCGGTATTTTACGCGTGGGATAGACGCCCGCTTCGGTGGCTTTGCTTTGAAACGGTACGCGCTGAGTATCGTCGTGATGGTCGGCGCAATAGATTTCCGCCATGCCCGCCAGCGTGACAATGTCTCGCGCCACATCTTTCTCGGCGAATTTCTCGAAGATGCGATCGCCGAGTTTTTCATAGGTCAAAGCGGTCAATTCTTCGGTGTTCATGGGCCTTCCGTTTCGTTCGTGTTCGGGACGTCTAGTCGGAATTTGCGAATTCCAGGCATTTCTCCAGGTAAATCTTGTTTGCGATTGCTGTGGCCGCCGATATCGCCATGCGCCTCTCGAGCGAAAGGCCGCTTGCCGATGCCACCTGCAAAGAGAACGCGAATCCGTGCGGGTCTTCGATGGCCCATTCCCCTAGGTTGTGCTCGCTTGTCATGCCGCAGAACAGTGCGCGCAGGCTTTCTTCGGCGGCAGTGCAGAAGAAGTCGTAAGCGCGTTCGGTGGAATGCGTGGCCTCCTGTACGGCGAACAGCCTCTGGATATCGGCTATGGAGACGGTTCGCTTCATGAGACAGATGAAGATGAGCAGGGCTACGTGTTCGCGTCCATAGCGTTTGTGCTGCGGCACGGGGATGAGCTTTTGCTTCACATAATTGTTCACCATCGATGAGGTGAGCAGCTTTTCTCCTGCGGGAAAAAGGGGTCGAAGCTGTTCGTCAACATAGGTGAGCACCTGGTCCATGTACAGATCGATGGAGGGGATCTCGGCGTAGCGGGGCAGGTGCAGCGTGCTCACGAATGCCTCGAACTCGCATTGGGCGGTTTTCCCCGCAAGGGATGTTTCTGTGGTTTCGTTCGTTTGTTTCATAGGTGCAGCTTATCGTCGATCGGGCGTTTTTTGCGGGAGAGCGGCGCGCGTTTTCCGTGACGTCCTCGCAAACTCCATATAGCTTGACATGATATATTTCTTTACATAATCTAGTAATGAAAACTAGATTGAATCGAGAAAAGGATCACATGGAACCCGTGCAGAAGATCGCCGTACTCACCGATTCGTGCTCAGACGTTCCCGTTGAACTCGTTGAAGAACTGGGCATACGCGTTGTCGCCTTGCATATCAACTATCGCGATGCGTCGTATCGCGACCGCGTGGACATTCAGCCCGACGAAGTGTACGCCCGTTTTGCCGAGGAAATCCCGCGCACGTCCACGCCTTCGCCTGCCGATGTCGCCCAGGCGTTCGATGCCATGGTTGCCGACGGGGTGACGCACGTGGCGGCGATTACTATCTCATCGGGTCTTTCGGCCACGCATGATCTGATCAAGAGCGTTGCTGCGGGTCATGCGAATCTCGAGGTCGAAGTCGTCGACACTAAAAACATCGGCCTCGGGTCGGGCTTCACGGTGATTGAAGCCGCGCGTCTGGTGCAGCAGGGCGCCTCGTTCGAAGGGGTGGTGCACAGGGCTCGCCACGTTGCCCAGGCCACCTATGCGTTTTTCTGCGTCGACACGCTTGAGTATCTCTATCAGGGCGGGCGCATCAGCAAAGCCGTCTACTCGATCGGTTCGGCGCTCGACGTACGCCCCGTTATCACATGCGACGAAGAGGGCAAGTACGTTCCCGTTGCCAAGGCGCATGGCCGCAAGGCGTCGCTGAAAAAGGCGCTGTCGCTTGTGAAGAAGCGCGGGGCGGGTGCGAAGCGTTATCGCCTTGCCGTCGTGCATGGCGGCGCGGCCGAAGAGGCACAGGAGCTTTTGGCCGCCGCGTGTGAAGCGCTTCCCGATGCTGAAGAGGTGCTATTCGAGCAGATTTCCCCTGCATTGGTGGTGCATACCGGTCCGGGTCTTATCGGCATCGGCATTCAAATTCTCGATTAGGGCTTAAGCGTCCCGCTCGCAGATGAACGCGCGCGGGGCGTTTTTCTTGTCGTGATTCAAGACGCACGCCGCAAGCTTCAGGCCACCGTCGTACAATGGCCACATCAAGAAGAAGCGCCGCCGCATGCGGCACCCGGGAAAGGAAGCGTCTTTATGGACCAGAAGGTGTACCAGCTGATCAACGACCAGATTAATGCCGAGCTCTACAGCGCATATCTGTACATGTCGTTCGCCGACTATTACGAGGAAGAGGGCCTGGAGGGCTACGCCAACTACTACATGATCCAGGCCGCCGAAGAGCGCGACCATGCGCTGATCTTCCGCAACTATCTGCATGACAACGGCGAGAAGGTCAAGCTTGCCGCCATCGGCCAGCCTGACAAGGAGTTCTCCGACTTCATGGGTCCGCTCGAGGCTGCATTCGAGCACGAGCGCTACATCACCGCGCGCATCAACGAAATCTATGCTGCCGCCTCCGAGGCCAAGGATTATCGCTGCATGAAGTTCCTCGACTGGTTCATCGACGAGCAGATGGAAGAGGAAACCAACGCCGACGGTATGATCACCAAGATGCGTCTGTTCGGCTCCGACGCCAAGGCCCTCTACGACCTCGACCGCGAATACGCCTCGCGCGTCTACTCCACGCCTTCGCCGCTGGCGAACGCATAAGGAGCGTTCATGTCTGTCGGTCTTGGAGTCGATATCGTCGAAATCGACCGCATGCGCGCCGTGCTCGAACGCACACCTGCATTCGAGCGAAGAGCGTTTACGCCCGATGAACAGGCCTATTGCAACGCGAAGGCCAATCCGGCAACGCATTTTGCCGCCCGATTCGCCGCCAAAGAAGCGGTGTGCAAGGCGCTCGGCACGGGCATTCTCGCGCACGGCGTGCGTATGACCGATGTGGAAGTGGTGCGCGACAGCCGCGGAAAGCCGGCCGTCGCGCTTCACGGCCGTGCGGCGGAAATCGCGCGCGAACAGGGGGTTCTTGACGTTCCCTTGTCGCTGACGTACACGCACAATGTTGCGGTTGCCAATGCTGTCGCCATCACCGAGCAGTCGCAGAAGGAGCGCGAAAAGCGCCGCGATGTGAAATCGGAGCTTGCCCAGCAGTTTAGAAACGTGCGTTGTGTGCTTGACGATTTGGGTTCGCAAACCGTGCGTGATGTCGAAGCCGCCGCTTCGGCTTCTTCCGACGATTCTGTGGGCGGTGCCTTCGAGCCGTCCTTCCTAAGGCCGGGTTCGAAGTCCGGCGGCCCAGGCGAGCCCGTTCTTTAGAAAGGCGGCCGTTTTATGAAGTCGATCACGTCCAAAAAGGCGGCACGTGCTTTGCCGTCGCTTCGTGCGGATGCGAACAAGTACACGCGCGGCATGTGCGAGCTTGTGGTGGGAAGCGATCGCTTCGTCGGCGCGGCCGTTTTGGCGGTCTGCGCGGCCAACCGCATGGGGGCGGGCTACGTGAGGGCATATACGTGCGAGAAGGCTGCGGTCGTGCTTCACATGGTGCAGCCATCCGTCGTTGTTTTCCCTGTTCAAGAATTCGCTCATATGCGTCATGCTCAGGACGTGGAGCGCCCTTGCGCTGTGGTGGTTGGCTGCGGCATGGCGGGCGATGACGATGAGATTCGCTGCGTGCTCGACGCGCTGAAGCGCACCGAGGCCCCCGTTGTCGTCGACGGCGGCGGCCTGCATGCTCTTGCCACCGAAGAAGGGCTGCGCATTGCTCGCGAGCGTTTTGTGGAAGGCTTTCCCACGGCGATAACGCCCCATGGCGGCGAGGCGTTGCGTCTGATGCGCTTCGTTGCGGAAACGTCGCCTGATGCGCCCGGTCCAGATAGGCTTGCGCCTCAGGATATGGCGCTTGCGCTTGCGCGGGCGTTCGGTGCAACCTGTGTGCTTAAGGGCCCCGACACTTTCATCGCTTCAGGTGACGAAGGTTCGCCAGCCGATGTTTTGGCCATGTTGCAAGGCACGCCCGTGCTTGCAAAAGCGGGAACGGGCGATATCCTGGCGGGAATGATTGGATCTTTGCTTTCGCAAGGGGCTTGTGCGCGGGATGCATGCATGGCGGCAACGTTTCTCCACGCGCGCGCGGGCATGCTGGCGTCGGTGGACAAAAGCGAGCTGTGCGTGACGGCGGAAGACGTGCTGGATCATCTTGCAGCTGCGACATGCGTGCTGTTGCGCAAGAGTCGAAAAGAGGGAAACTGACATGAGCAACATCCGTATCGAACTGATGGATTCGCGCGACGAATTCCGGCCGGGCCGCAGCGGCGGTTCGGTGAATTGGATGCAGCTTTTGTCGGGCGTGTTGCTGCTAGCGTTCGGCTGTCTCTGCGTGTTCTGCCCGCTGGAGGTCTTGGTCGGGTTCAACGTGATCGCCGCGGTTTTGGTGATCGTGGCGGGCGGCATCAATGCGGCGGCATATCTCAGAGCGCGCAACACCCTGTTCGAACAAAGCGGGTGGAGTCTGTTTTTTGCTGTCATGCTGATTCTGCTCGGCGTTTTGCTTGTTGCGTTTCCTATGCTCGGCGTTGCATTCATGGGCTGGGTGCTTGGGCTGGGCGCCGTCTTGTTCGGCGTGGTGCAGCTGATTGCTGCGCGGCGTTTTTACGCCGTGGGCGCGGGCATCGGCGTGCTTGTGGGCGCATCGGGTATCGTCGAGGTGGTGCTTGGCGTGCTGCTATGCATCTGGCCTGCGTATTTGGGCGTGTTCATTGGTCTGTTCGCTTTGGTGCACGCTATCGACATGATCGTGTTCAGCCTTCCGATCGGCCGCGACCGCACGAACACGCTCTGGTAGGGCGGGCCGTCTGGTGGCTGCGGGCCTGCGCTCGCAAGCTGCTTTCCAGCCGCCTGAAATTTAGAAAGCCCCTTCCCGAAGGTTCGGTTTCACGCGTTCGGAAAGGGGCTTTCTGCGTTGTGCGCCAGGGGCGCATGCGTGAATGCCGGGCGCTTCGCCGTTTTGATCTGTGGCCTCGGTGGTTGGCGGCTTTTTACATGGCGCTTAGGCTTACTTTGCCTATCGGGTTCCCTTGTGGCGATGCTGCGCCGCCGCCACGCAGGCGCGTTCGCGCATGTATCATAGGCGGCTGAAGCTAAACAGACGCATCAAGGAATTCGGAGAACAGCCCATGATGGAACAAGAGAGCATGTTCGATCCGCGCATGGCCGCAGAAACCGTGAGCGACCCGGCGGCGCGCGTCGAGAAACTACGTCGTGAAATCGAGCATCATTCGTATCTGTATTATGCGCAGGATGCTCCTGAAATCTCCGATGCCGCGTTCGATTCCCTCATGGCAGAATTGCGCGAGCTTGAGGCGGCGCATCCCGAGCTGATCGACCCCGCATCGCCCACGCAGCGCGTCGGCGGCTATGTGGGCGAACAGTTCGCGCCCGTTCGCCATGCTCAGCGCATGTATTCGCTCGACAACGCGATGGACCTTGACGAGCTTGACGCTTGGACGCAGCGCGTTATCGAGGCGGCGGGCCGTGCGGTCGAGTTCGTTTGCGAGCTGAAAATCGACGGTTCCTCCATCGCGCTGACATACGATGCGGGCGTTCTTGCCAAGGCTGCCACGCGCGGCGACGGCACGACGGGCGAAGACGTCACGGTGAACATGCGCACCGTGCGCGATGTGCCGCTGCGTCTTCGCGATGCGGGCGTTGCCGGTCTGGCCGATTCCGATGGTTCGGTTGAGGTGCGCGGCGAGGTATACATGCCCAAGGCAAGCTTCGATGCGCTTAATGCCGCCGCTGCTGCTAACGGCAAGGCGCCCTTCGCCAATCCGCGTAACGCCGCTGCCGGTTCGCTTCGCCAAAAAGACCCGGCCATCACCAAGGGGCGCGATCTTTCCACATTCATCTACGCTATCGCCGACGAACGTGCCGTGAAGGCCGAAAGCCAATGGGAGCTTTTGCAGTGGTTGCGTGAGAGCGGCTTTCACGTGAACCCTGACGTCGCATTGTGCGCTACGCCCGCTGAAGTGCGCGCCTTTTGCGAATCGGTTGCCGAGAAACGCTCGGTCTTGCCTTACGAAATCGACGGCGTGGTGGTGAAGGTGAATTCTTTCGCCATGCAGCGTGAACTGGGCTTTACGGCCAAGGCGCCGCGTTGGGCGATTGCATACAAGTTCCCGCCCGAGGAGAAAACCACGCTTTTGCGCGATATCACTGTGCAGGTGGGCCGTACCGGCGCCATCACGCCGGTCGCCGAGCTCGATCCGGTGCGCGTGGCAGGTTCTACGGTGGCGCACGCAACGTTGCACAATCTCGATGAAGTGCACCGCAAGGATGTGCGCGTGGGCGATACGGTGATTGTGCGCAAGGCGGGCGATGTCATACCCGAGGTGCTGGGCCCCGTGTTGAGCCTGCGACCGGAAGGCGTGCTTGCGTGGGAAATGCCCGCAACGTGTCCGAGCTGTGGCAGCCCCATCGTGCGCGAAGAGGGGGAAGCCGCGTTTCGTTGTGTCTCTATGGATTGTCCTGCTCAGGCTCTTGAGCGCTTGCTGCACTGGGCAAGTCGTGGTGCCATGGACATCGATGGCATGGGCGAGGAAATCGTTGCGCGCCTGGTGGAAAGCGAACGCGTGCGTGACGTGGCCGATTACTACAGCCTGACCGAATACGAGTTGGCAACGCTTGAAACGGGGCGCATCAACAAAGAAGGCGAGCCGATTCATCTGGGTTCGACCATCGCGGCGAAGCTTGTCGCGGCAATCGAGGCTTCCAAGGCGCGTCCTCTGGCACGTGTGCTGTTCGGCTTGGGAATCCGCCATGTGGGAAAAACCACGGGCGAGCAGCTTGCCGCGGCGTTTCCCTCGATGGAGCGCCTCATGGCGGCTTCCGAGGAAGAGCTTGCCGAAGTGGACGGCGTCGGCGGCGTGATCGCTCGCAGCATTCGCGCGTTTTTCGACAACGCCGACAACTGCGAGGTGGTCCATCGTCTGGGCCGCATGGGCGTGACCATGGAAGACGCGCATACCGGCGACGAGATACCGCAGACGCTTGCAGGCATCACGTTCGTTCTCACAGGGTCGCTTGTCGAAAGCGGCATGACGCGCGATGAGGCCGGAGCGCGCCTGAAAGCCATGGGCGCGAAGGTGTCGGGCAGCGTGTCGAAAAAGACCGGCTACGTGGTGGCAGGCGAGGCCGCTGGCAGCAAATACGACAAGGCCGTCTCGCTCGGGGTTCCAGTTCTGACCGAAGCCGACCTGCTGCGCTTGCTCGAGGCGGGCTCTCTTGAGGCCGCGGGTATCGAAGCGCGCGAATAGGGAAAGGTGTTTGGCGGACGGGCGTCTGTTGTCAGCGCGCGCAAGCGTGTGAGGTAAAACCTTCGCAAAAGGGAAGGCCGCGCGCCAAGCCTGTTCGCCGCTTTTGTGCGCAGGAGCGTTATACTACGCATCTAACGCAAAACAAACGCACGATGGGAGTGGTTTCGCCATGCAGGACAGGTTGAGCGCATACGATGAAAAGGTTCTTCGCCGACTGGTGCAGCTTGAAACCGCCCGTCGTCAGGAGCACAAGCAGGGCCCGCTTGCGTTCGTGAAGCGCGATACCGAAGCGGGTTCGGCCATGCGCCGGCTCGACCAGCTGGGCATGGTGGGAGCCATGTACAAAGAGGGCAATCCGTATGTGGTCGAGGTCCTGGCCAAGGGTTATTCGTATTTGGGCATGGTAGACGAAGAGCGTGCCGAGGTCTTGCGCGTCGAGCGTCACCGCAAAGAAGACCGTCGCCACGACTGGATGGTCAGCGTATTCACCGTTCTGGTTGCCATGGCGGGCGTGATCGCAGGCTTCTTGATTGCGAAATTCGTCTAAGCGCCTGGCGTTTTCGCCATGTTCGTTTGACGCGCTTATCGTTTTGCCGTGATAACTCCGAAGGGTGCATTCCGAAACGAAAAGTGCCTGATTTTATTTCGGGTCGAGATAGCAGGGCTGGGAACTTCCGTTTCCAGCCCTGCTTGTTTTTGAAGAACGAAGGCCGCACCGCGACGTGCGATTGAGCAGAAAACGCGGCGAAAGCGGACGAGCGTCGTTGCGCGTGCTTCGTTTCTGTCGGCTGCTTGATGCGGCTGCGTTCGATGCGCCCACGCGCGGCCGCATTCGCAAGGCTAAATGCGGCATTCGTAGATGAAGCATTCGCAGCTGTTGTCGAGGGCTTCCGTCTTCTCGAATGATGAATATGCGCGCACGGAAGAAAATCCCGCTTCGGCAAGCAGGCGTTCCATTTCACCCATCTCGTAAAGGCGGATGCGGAAATCCATCGTTTCGCTGCGAATAAGCGTCTCTTTTTCCCACAGCTCGTAGAGCCCGGGCGCCATCTGGACCTTCGCCTCGTCGTCGAACGAATAGGTGCTTTTGAGCACCAGGGTTTTGCCTGGCCCCATGTCGACCTGCGCATCGATGACGGGTTCGTCGGTGCGGCGGATGCTGTTCACGGTGTCGACGGAGAAGACGAACACGCCTTGAGGCGCTAGCATCGCACGCATCGCCAAGAGCATCTCGCGGCACGTCTCCTCGTCGGTGAACAGCGACATCGAACCTGATGGAATGAAGATGTAGTCGAATGGCCCGGCATCGGGGCATTGCGTCGCATCTGCGAGGAAAACCTTCGCATCGGGCGATTTTTCTTTGAGTTTGTCGAGCATTTCCCGAGAGAGGTCGACGCCCGTTATATCGAAGCCTCGTTGCTCGAAGGGCACCAAGAAACGTCCGCTGCCGCATAGCGGTTCGAGCACACGCATCCCGGGTTCGGCGTAAGACAAATAGAAAGCAAGTTCGTTTTCGGGGGCTTCTTGGTGGAGTTTTTCGTACATTTCCGCGCAAAGACTTCCGTAGTAGTTTTGAGCATCCGTCTTGTTTTCCATGGTCGTTTCCTGTCTTATGGTTGATTTGTTTTTCGCGCCCCCGTGTTTCGCTGCAACAATCAAATTCGTTATAGCGCCAGGTCGAATATCACCTTCACGAAAAGCAACCCGAGCACGACGACGATGATGGGGCGTACGATTTTCGTGCCGTCCTTCATGACCATGCCGGCACCAAGGTAATTTCCCGCGATGCTGAACACGGCGGCAACAAGGCCAAGCCCCACCCAAACCGCGCCGTGCATGAAAAAAGTGACGAGCGCCGCCACGTTGGAGGCCAGGTTGGCAACCTTCACTTCGCCCGATGCCTGTTTAACGGGCAGTTTTGCGGCGGCGGTGAAGGCGATGAGCATGAACGTGCCGGTGCCGGGGCCGTAAAACCCGTCGTAGCCGCCCAGCAAAACCGACGCGATCGCTACGATGACGTATTGCTTTCGCGGCGAGATGACGGCGTTTTCGGGAACCTCGATCGCCCGCTTGCGCAGAACGGCGAATGCGACGAA
>JAUNLI010000045.1 GCA_030532315.1 Slackia sp. | reverse complement strand
ATCATGCTGAACAGCAGATAAAGCCAGGGAATCTGGAAACCGCCCTCGACAAACCCGCACGGAATGACCGTGGTGAGCACGCCCAGGTCGATCGGCGGCAAAAACGGGATGTGCACGACGGGCTCGATCCCCATGAAGTTCACGACCACCAGCGTGAAAACGGCGAACGCGGAAAACTGGCCGATCAGCTTGCCTTTCGGCGTCAAACCCAAAGAGCGCTCGTGTATGACCTTCGACGCATCGTCGAACAAGCCCAAGGCGCCGATGGCGAGCGTGGCGACGAGCGCAGCGACGAATTCAGGGGAAGGTTCGGCGACAAGCAGCGACGTCAGCACGATCGCGACGATCATGATCACACCGCCCATGGTGGGCGTGCCCTGCTTCACCAAATGGCTCTGCGGACCGTCGGCGCGCACCTGCTGTCCGATATGCGTACGCGTGAGAAGCCTGATCCAGGCGGGCATAAGCACCATGGTGATGGCGGCAGCGACAACGAATCCGAGAAAGACCAGAAAGGTCGGGTAGGACGAGAAAAGATTGCTGAGCATTACGCGATTATCCCTTCAACGACGCGATCGAGACGCATAAAGTGCGATGCCTTTACCAACACGACATCCGACGAATCGATTCTTTCCTTCAAAACGGCCACAGCCACATCGGCATCGGCAACGCGCACGATGCACTCTTCCGGCATGCCGGCCTCGCAGGCTCCGCGCGCGATATCGCCCGCAGCTTCGCCGACGCACACAAGCAGGGCAAGCCCCGCCTGCGCCGCCGCGCGGCCGGACTCCCGATGGCCTTCGACGCTCGCCTCTCCAAGTTCCCCCATGTCGCCAAGCACAGCGATCTTGCGCCCGGACGATTTATAGCTCGCAAGCATGCGAAGCGATGCGGTCATGGACGCGGGGCTTGCGTTGTATGCGTCGTCGAAAACAACGGCGCCGCAAGCGGCGTGCTTGACTTCCTGACGACCCGCCTCGGGCACCGCCTCGGAAAGCGCCTGCGCGACATCCGAAAGATCGATGCCGCACGCCAGACCGATCGCGGCAGCGCCGCATGCATTGGAAATGTTGTGCACGCCGCGCAGGCCGAGCTCGCATTCCACGCGCTGCGTCTCTCCGGCAAGCACGTCGAAGCCGCGGGCGCACAGAGCGAATCGCGGGCGCCCTTCGTCATCGACCGAGACGTCTTCGGCCCATACCGCCTTGCTCGCACCCGCAGGTTCGCCTGCCATGGAAAATGCCGCTTCGACCACGCCGCGCTCTTCAAGACGCGCATGCTCGCGCAGAAACGGCGTCATGTCGTCGTCGGCGTTCAAGAAAGCGAACGCCCCCGCACCGAGCGCTTCGAAAAGCTCGGCCTTCGCACGTGCGATGTTCTCGCGCGAACCGAGCCGCTCGAGATGGGACACGCCCACATTGTTGACAAGGCCCATGTCGGGACGTGCGAACGAACAGATGTGCTCGATCTGGCCCAAATCGTCCATGCCCATTTCCACGACGAGCATCTCGCAATCGGCATCGGCGGAAAGCACCGTATAGGGCGCGCCGAGCTCGTTGTTGAAATTGCCCTTCGTGGCACATGTCTTGAAACGCGAAGAAAGCACCTGACGCGTGAGGCTTTTGACCGTGGTTTTACCCACCGAGCCCGTGATGCCTATCACCGTGGCGCCGAGCATCGAACGCCATGCGGCGGCAAGTTCGGTGATCGCCTTCTCGACATCTTCGACGACAATGACGCCCGCACCCCGCGCTTGCGCAACCTGCGCTGCGGATGCATCGGGCTCACGGCTCGCCAAGGCAAGCATCGCGCCCGCCTCGATGGCGGCTGCGACGAAATCGTTTCCGTCCACACGCTCGCCCGGAAGCGCCGCGTAAAGGCAGCCCTGCCAGGCCGTACGCGAATCCCAAGTAAGACCCGTCAAGTCAGCCGAGCTGTCGCGAGGGGCTATCGCAAGACAGCCGCTCGTGATGTCGAGAATACGGTTCGTATCAAGTTTCATATCGATGCTTTCTGACGTAAACGCCCGCGCGTGGAACTGCTAGCTGCTTTGAACCACGCGATAGCGGTTGATGGCTTCGGTCATTATATCTTTAAACACCTCGGTGGTATTTCGCTCATAGGGAACCTCGTTCACACCCACAAAACACACCAGAGGCGTCGACGCATCGGGAAGCACGCCCACGAAATCGAGGTTGTAGGAATTCTTGGCATAGAGCCCGGTTTCCTCGTCGACGTATTCCGCCGTACCGGTCTTGCCCGCAACCCTGTAGCCCTCGATCGCCGCACCGACGCCGGTGCCCTCCTCGACAACCGTTTCAAGCATACTGATCATCGGTTCGATCGCCGCGATGTTCTCGATGATCCGCTCGGTTTCATAGCTGATGACCTCGTCGGACTGAGGCTTGGAGAGCAGAAGGTGAGGGGTCACCGCCACGCCGTCGTTGATAAGCGCGCCGTAGAAACGGGTCATCTGCAAAGGCGTGTTGGAGATGCCTTGGCCGAATGTCACGTTGTATTTGAGAATCTGCGGCCAGGTTTCGACATTTCCCGCCAGATAGCCTCCGGCTTCGCCCGGGTAATCGATGCCCGTGGCGTCGTTAAGCCCGTAAGAAACGATTTTGTCGTAAAGCGGCGCGAATCCCAAATACGACTCGACCAGAAGCGAGATGCCGACATTCGACGAATCCTGCATCACATAACGCGCCGTCATGGTCATGTCGCCACGCTCATGGGCGTCCGAAATGACGTACTCGTCGGCAGCAAGGCCCGCCGGCGCAAACACCGTGGTGTCAGGGGTGACCGCACCCGCCTCGAGCAACGCCGTCATGGACACCGTCTTGAAAATCGAGCCGGGCTCGTAAGCCTGCGTGACGGGCTTCAGGGAATCGGACCCCACCTCGGAATTCGACGGATCGGACGGATCGAAGTACGGCGTGGAGGCGATCGCGAGCAAATCCCCCGTCGAAGCGTCCATCAGCACCGCCCCGCCATCGTCGCCGCCGATTTGCTCGACGCCTTCGGCAAGGCGCTTCTCGAGATAGCTCTGCATGTCGATGTCGATCGATATCACGATGTCTTGCCCGTCTTTGGCAGGCTCGTCGACCTCGGTTCCGCCCGGAATGGGAATGCCTCCTCCGCCGCGCTGAACAACCAGCTTGCCCGGAGCGCCCTTGAGGATGTCGTCGTAGTAAAGCTCAAGACCCGACACCCCTTCGCCGTCGACGTTAACGAACCCGAGCACCTGGCCTGCAACCTTTCCATACGGATAAACGCGCTTGGTATCCTCGAGGAAATAAATACCCGACAAAGCATGCTTTTTCAACGCGTCCGCCGTATCGACATCGGCCTTGCGCTTCAGATAGACGAACGTCGTGTCCTGCTCGAGAAGTTCCCGATAGTCGGACGCATCGCCGCCAAGCACCTCGGAAAGGATCGAGGCGGTCTTTTCGATATCTTCGATTTCTTTGGGGTTGCCGTAGACGGTCGTCGCATCGACGCTTGTGGCGAGCACGTTGCCGTTGCGGTCGTAAATCGTTCCGCGACGAGGCGAGATGTCGACGCTTACCGTACGCGATGCAGCAGCCGCACTGCTGTATTCCTCTGCTTTGATGACCTGCAGATACACAAGACGGCCCGCCCAAATCAAGGCAATCGCCACAAACGTTATCAAAAGAAACGACAGACGGCTCGAAGGCGAGCCGTCGGAAGCATTATGGGAATTCGGGGGTCTGTGTTCGCTCATCGATCATCCTTGATTCGCAATGGCCTTGAGACTGCCCGTCAGGGAAAGGTTTCCTGCCCCATCGAGCGTCACGACGTCGGCGGGCAACACGACGGCCTCGGTGCTGACGGGAGGCGCCATTCCAAGACTTGCCGCCTCGACACGAATATGAGTCGAATTGGACAGCCTGCTTTGCTGGACTTCCAAATCGCTGCCATACGAACGCGCGTTTTCGATCTTCGTGCTCAAGTCGCCGGCCGCGATCGAACTGGTCACGCTGGCGGCAGAAAGACCGACGCGCACACAGCACAACATCGCGACCACCAAGGCGACCGCGACGATGACTTTAGCTATGCCCATGACCGACGCAGGGAGCGTCACGACGTCGGCGGATCTTCTGCGGCCTGGTATGACCTCGAAATCGCCCGCAGGCCGCGAAGAGACATCGGGAGCCGTCGTGCCGTAAAGATAACCCGGCCGGGAAGCGCGGTATGCATTCGTGCGATTCATACCGGCCCCCTTTCTTCGTATGCGCTGCGATTCGGTCGGTCTGATCTGCGCGTATTAACGTATTTTTTCCGCGACTCGCAGCTTGGCGCTACGGGCGCGGGGGTTTCGCTCGATTTCTTCCGGCGTGGGAAGAATCGGCTTGCGCGTGATAACCCTCAAGGCCGGATTCGCCCCGCACGCGCAGACGGGAAGACCCGGAGGACAGGTGCATGCACGAGAATGCTCGGCAAACACTTCCTTGACCACCCTGTCCTCCAAGGAATGGTAGCTGATCACCAAGATGCGGCCTTTCGGATTCAGCCATCGAACGGCCGCCTCAAGACCGCTACGCAAGACCGAAAGTTCGGAGTTCACCTCGATGCGAATCGCTTGAAACGTCCTTTTCGCAGGATGCCCTCCCGCACGTCGCGCCGAAGCGGGGATTGCCGCCTTGATGATTTCGACAAGCTGGCCGCTCGTTTCGATTGGAGCGCGTTCGCGCGCTTCAACGATGAATTGCGCGATACGGCTCGCCCATTTCTCATCTGAATAATCGCGGATGATCCGAGTGAGCTCTGCTGCGTCCAAGGTGTTGATGAGCTCTGCTGCGGTTGTGGTCTGATTGCTCGGATCCATCCTCATGTCAAGGGGAGCGTCCTCTTTAAACGAGAACCCCCGCGACGGAAAATCAAGTTGCGGCGAGGAGACACCCAGATCGAACAAGATGACATCGATTCCTGGAACCTCCGCCTCGAGAAGAAGTTCGTCAAGGTTGCCGAAGTTGCCGCGCAGAAGCTCGATCTGAGGTGATTCGTTTAGGGTGAGGTTTCTCAGACGTGCTCCCGCCGCGGCCAGCGCCATATCGTCTTGATCGATGCCGATCAAAAGACCTTGCTCTCCAAGACGTTGTGCCACTTCGGAAGAATGTCCTGCTCCGCCAAGCGTTGCGTCCACGAACGTGTGCTGCGGTTTAAGGTGTGATTGCTCGAGGCACTCGTCGAGCAGGACAGGGATATGCCGGTATTCGCTTGTCATCGTTTCCACGTGTCGAGCTCCTTACGAGAACAGCAGTTCGTCAAGATCGACGCTGCTCTGGAATTCATCCCAACGCGCGGCGTCCCAGATTTCGAAGTGGTCGGTGTTTCCCACCAGGACCGCTTCCTTTTCCAACCCCACCGACTCGCGCTGCTTCGCAGGCAGATTGATGCGACCCACCGTGTCCATTGCATTCGGCATCGCGCTCGCGTTGAGCTTAGTGCGCAACATAACATGCCTGCGATCGCCCGGGTTGTACCCGCCTTTTTTTTCAAACAGAGCGTCGACCCATGCTTCGTAGTTTTCCACGGTATAGACGGAAAGGAAGCCGTTCTTGACATCGGGAACGACCACCAACTGGGTGTCTTCGGTCAAAGTCTTGCGAAATGCGGCAGGCAGGGAGAGACGTCCTTTGGCGTCGATCTTATGGCGATATTCACCGAACAGACCGGCCACGCTCATCCCCCTTGCATTCCACGACACCCTAACCGATGACCGCCATTCTATCCCACTTCCTCCCACACAGCAATGAAATTGCCCCACTTGCTCACAGGTTCAACCCACTTTTTATCCCCTTTTTCCTTTTTGCTTCCCAGCCGGCCTCTTAATCAAGCAGATATTGGGGCATAAAAAACGACGACACCGGATATGGTGTCGTCGTTATGGTGGGGCGAAGTGGAGGAACTATGGCGCTTCGTGCTTTCGCGCACGGGGGTGGGCCGCCATATATTCTTCGCGGATATGGGCTCGGCTCACGTGCACATAGATCTGCGTCGTCGCAATATCGGAATGTCCGAGAATCTCCTGAATCGTGCGCAGGTCTGCGCCGCCTTCGAGCATATGGGTTGCGAACGTATGGCGCAACGTATGCGGATGCAGCCCCTTCACGCCAACAGCGACGCCCGACCGCTCGACGATGCCGAAAACGCCCTGGCGTGTCAGGCGCGACCCGCGCGCATTGAGAAACATGGCGTCGGTCGGGCTTTTCGCCTTCGCAGCCAAATGAGGCCGTGCCGTTTCAATATACGCGCGCAAGGCTGCCTGCGCCGCTCCCCCGAAAGGAACGACTCGTTCCACACGCCCCTTTCCCACAACGCGTATGAAGCCCTCGTCCCAAAAGACATCGCCAAGACCCATGCCCACAAGCTCGCTCACGCGCAAGCCGCAACCGTAAAGCGTCTCCATCACGGCCCTGTCGCGCACACCAAGCGCATCAGCGCGATACGGACGATCGAGCAGCTCGAATGTCTTGTCGATCGATAAAACATCGGGAAGTCGCTGCGCAACGTTGGGCAATGCGACGTCGACAGCGGGATCGGCCGCGGCAAACTCCTCGCGCACCAAAAAGCGGTGAAGGCCCTTGACGGCCGACATATGCCGCTCCCTACTCGCATCGGCATATCCGCGCTGCGCCAAATCGGCCGTATACGACGCGACGTCGTCGCGCGTCGCCGCATCGATGCGGCATTGCCGTTCGGCCGACAAGTAAGCCGCGTAATCGAGCAGATCCGCCTCGTAGGAACGCAACGTCAAAGACGATGCAGCGCGTTCCACCGAAAGAAACGCAAGGTATTCGTCGACGAACACACGCGAGGCGACGAACAAGGCATCGTCGGCCTTTGCGACGCGACGCAGCGAAACCCTGCCGGCCATGCCCCGCCCCTCCCTTCGATTCGAACTTTCCATAGGGCGATTCTATCGCATGCTTTGCGCAGGAACGAGCCGAGGAGAGCGGGCGCAAAAGCGTTGCATCCGCGTTTTCATTCCGTGCCTCGCAAGGACGGGCGGTGCCTCGCTCCGGCCAATTCATGCAACGGCAACGTATGCGACACGAAGATGAAACACGCTGATATATAATTCATCTGTTCGACAGGCGGTTCCCACGGCGGCATGCCCGCCCTCACCCAGAAAGGGGTCTTCGACTCTCATGCGCATCGGATTCGACAACGAAAAATACATTGCACTGCAGGCAGAGCACATCCGCAACCGTATCGATCTGTTTGAAGGCAAGCTCTACCTCGAGTTCGGCGGAAAGCTTTTCGACGACCATCATGCCGCACGCGTACTGCCCGGCTTCGAACCCGACTCCAAAATCCGCATGCTGAAAAGCCTCGTCGACGACGTCGAGATCATCATCACCATCAACGCCAACGACATCGAGAAGAACAAAGTGCGCGGAGACCTGGGCATCACCTACGACGAAGATTCCCTGCGTCTGATGGATATTTTCCGCGGCATGGGCTTTCTGGTCGGCGGCGTGGTGATCACGCATTACGCGAGCCAGCCTGCGGCGGACATGTTCCGTCGCCGTCTGCAGTCGCTCGGCATCGCATGTTATCTGCACTACCCCATCGCGGGATATCCCTACGACATCAACCATATCGTCAGCGACGAAGGCTATGGTAAAAACGAATACATCGAAACCACCCGTCCGCTCGTCGTAGTAACCGCCCCAGGCCCCGGATCGGGCAAGATGGCAACCTGCCTTTCGCAGCTTTACCACGAGCACAAGCGCGGCGTGACCGCGGGCTATGCGAAATACGAGACCTTCCCCGTCTGGAACCTGCCTCTTGCGCATCCCGTGAACCTCGCCTACGAGGCTGCCACCGTCGATTTGGACGACTCCAACATCATCGACCCCTTCCATCTCGAGGCCTACGGCGTCTCGACGGTCAACTACAACCGCGACGTGGAAATCTTCCCCGTGCTGAAAGCCATGATGGAGCGCATTTCGGGATCGAGCCCGTATCAGTCGCCCACCGATATGGGCGTGAACATGGCAGGCCTTGCCATCACCGACGACGAAGTGGTCCGGTCGGCCGCGAAGATGGAAATCGTGCGTCGTTATTTCCAGACCGCCGTCGAGGTAAAGCGCACCGGCGTGGGACAGAAAAGCATCGAGAAACTCGAGATGCTCATGAACCAGGCGGGCGTCACATCGAGTTTCTCTCCCGCACGCAGCGCGGCGCTTCTGAAGGAAGAAACCACCGGCGCACCCGCAGGGGCCATGGTGCTGCCCGACGGACGCGTGATCACCGGCAAGACTTCCGACCTGCTCGGAGCCGCCTCGTCGTTGCTTATGAACGCGCTGAAAGCCGTGGCAGGGGTCGACGACGACCTGCTCGTGATCAGCAACGAAGCAATCGAGCCCATCTGCCGTTTGAAGACCGAACAGCTCTCGAGCAAGAATCCGCGCTTGCATTCCGACGAGACGCTTATCGCACTTTCTATCAGCTCGGCCACCAATCCCGTTGCCGCCCAGACCATCGCGCATGTCGACGACCTGCGCGGATGCGACGCGTTTTTCTCGGTCATTATCTCGGCAACCGACGAGAGCCTGTATCGAAAGCTCGGCATCAACGTGTGCTGCGAACCGAAATACGAGCAGCACACCTACTATCACAAGTAAGCACGAGAGGATGCATCCGCGAAACGGGTGTTCAACACGAAGAAATGCCAAGGCGCCGACATATGTCGGCGCCTTTTCAATGCGGCCAGAACGACGCTCGACCGCAAAACGACCCCAAGCCCATTCCGCTTGAAGCCGATCCTTCACCCAGCCTTTCGCCCAAGACCGCGGCAGTGCCTCACCTAAGAATTTTGAAAGATACGCCGAATCGTCCATGATGCTCAGAGGCGTCAAGAGCGCCACTAAAAGCGAGCCGCACATCTAAAAAGGCGGCCGAGCATCGCTCGACCGCCTTGCATGGCAAAGGAGAAAAGCGCCTATCGACGACGCTCGTCGGCAAAAAACGTGTTGGCCACAGCGCTATAGAAACCTTCGTTTTTATAGCGAAGCAGCACCGTGGGATTGTTCGACTTGCGCACCAGCACGCGATCGATGGGCTCATCGAGCGAAATGAACTCGCCGTCGACAAAATAGCTCGCTTCGCGGCTTTCGGGATTGCGCGACAAATCGATTTCGACGATATCGCTCGGATCGGTGACGAGCGAACGGGACAGCAGCGTATGAGGTGCCAGAGGAACAACCACAAGACCTTTGAAATCGGGGGCGACCAGCGGGCCTCCCGCAGACAGGGCATAGGCCGTAGAACCCGTAGCGGAAGCGACGACAAGGCCGTCGCCGCGCATGTCGACCAAATGATTGCCCGAAATATCGATACCGAAATCGATGATGCGCCCCAAAGCGCCACGCGTGACGGAAAACTCGTTGAGCGCAAAACGGCTCGCAACAACTTCGCCGCCGGAAATAAGGTCGATATGGAGGCTTGCACGCTCCTCGCGAACGACATCGCCCGCCAAAGCGGCGGCCACGATCGCCACAACGCCGTCTTCGGAGGAGTTCACCAAAAAGCCCAGATGTCCGAAGTTGATGCCCAGAATAGGAACGCGGCTTTTGCCGACAAGGCGCGCCGTGCGAAGCATCGTGCCGTCCCCGCCAAGAGAGACCACCATGTCAAACGAGGACACGTCGACATGAGCGCATGTGTCTTTGACCGACTCGATCGACAAAGGGGTGGAATCGAGCTCCTGGTGCGCAACACCCTGCGAATCGAGATAGGCGGCCAAAAGCATCGACGCATCAAGTGCGGCCGCGTTGGAGTTATTGCGAATAATCAGGATGTTCATAGCGCCTCGTTTCAAACGTCGCTCATGGAATATATGATGAAATGACAATAGCTTTTGTATTATACCCAAAGTCGAAAGCGTAGTATGAACGCCACGCATATTTCCACAGCAGAAGACGAGTCGTCTTCGCAGAACGCAGCCGCCAGCATCGGAAGCTCGGCGGCGCTCATCAGTTTCTTTGTCATCATCTCGCGCATCACGGGATTCATGCGCACGTGGGCCATGGCCTTCGCGCTTGGTTCGACCATGCTGGCAAGCTCTTATCAAATCGCCAACAATCTGCCTAACATGCTCTACGAGCTCGTTATGGGCGGCATGCTCGTCACGGCGTTTCTACCCGTGTATCTTTCCGTGAAAAACCGCCTCGGCGAACGCGGTGGAAACGAATACGCCGGCAACATCATGAGCATCGCATTCATCGCACTCGGACTCGTTGCGCTTCTTTGCACGCTTTTCGCTCCTGCTCTCGTGTTCACGCAAAGCTTTATGAGCGACCAAAGCAACATGGACGATGCCGTGTTCTTCTTCCGTTTCTTCGCCATACAGATCGTCTTCTATGGGCTCTCGTCGATTGTCAGCGGCCTGCTTAACGCCTCGCGCGATTACCTCTGGAGCAGCGCGGCGCCTATCTTCAACAACATCATCGTCACTGCGACCTTCGTTCTTTACGCCTTCGTTGCGCCGAGCAACCCCGACATGGCGAAGCTCATCATCGCCGTGGGCAACCCCTTGGGCGTATTCGTCCAGATGGCGATCCAGCTTCCCGCGCTCAAGCGCAACGGCATCAAGCTGCGCTTCCATATCGATCTGCGCGACCCCGCCCTTAAAGAGACGCTTGCCATCGGCATCCCCGCCGTGCTTGTCATGTGCGCGGGCCTCGTCGTGGTATCGGTGCAGAATGCCGCCTCGTACGCCACGGCAGACAACGGCCCCTCCATCATCGCCTATGCACGCCTGTGGTTCACTCTGCCGTATGCGTTTCTTACGGTTCCCATCACCACGGCAATGTTCACCGAAATATCGGAGATGCACGCCAAAGGCGACATCGCCTCCTTCAAGCGCGGCATTGCTTCGGGAACGAACCAGATTCTGTTTTTCATGGCGCCCTTCGCGCTTTACCTCATCGTTTTCGCCGAGCCGTTGGTAACGCTCTATCACATCGGCGCGTTCACCGAAGAAAACATCGCGCAAATTGCAGTGTATCTGGCTGCGCTAGCGGTGTCTCTTCCCTTCTACGGAGTCAACACCTATCTGCAAAAGGCGTTTTCCGCCATGCGTCTTATGGGCAGCTATGCGGCCATGATGGTGGCAGCCATCGTCTTGCAAATAGCCTTCATCGCCGTGTTCGCCACGCCGTTCGGCGGCCCGCTCAACTTCGGCATGCCCGCCATCGCACTGAGCGAAACCGTCTTCTATCTCGTCCTCGACATTGCATGCTTCGCCTTCCTGCGTCGCAAGATCGGCCCCCTTGGCCTGAAAAGCATCGCTGCATCGTTTTTGCGCTCCTTTGCGCTCGGCGCGCTTGGCGCCGCAGCTGCTGCAGCTGTGGTGTTCTGCCTCGATGCAACTTTCTTGCCCCTTAACGGATCCATCCCCCATGCGCTCGGCTGCATCGTATGCGGTGGCATTGTCGGCGTCGCGCTCACCTTCGGCATCGCCATCAAGGCGGGCATGGAAGAAGCCTCCATGCTCATGTCGATCGTGAACAAAATAGCATCGCGTCTCGGTCGTCGTGGAGCATCCACGCAAGCGAGAAGCTCTGAAAACGAATCGCAGCCCGTAGAGATCGAAGCAAACGCGGTCGAGGCCTGGAACGAACCGGTCACGCAGCCGCACGATGAAGGAACCGGTCAGAAGAAGCACGCCGCGGACGACAAAGGCCTCCCGTCGATGGGTGTTAGCGCACATGGTAGGACAGCCGCAGAAGAAGAGCAGGAAAGCTCCTCCTCGACGCTTCGAGGCCGTCACGCAGGCGGGGCGACGCCCCTTCTTCTGCGCGGCGAATCCGAAGAGCGCATACCGCGCGGACGCCACAGCGAACATGCCGTCTTCGAACGAAAAGTTGCAGGCGCACGCCATGTCTTGACGGACGGCTATGCCGCGCAGGCGCAACGCGGGCGCCATGCAGCCGCCCCGAGCGAAGCAAAGCATGGCGCACAAGCTGCACCCGTCAGCGCAACCACGCAAGGCCGCCACGCCCGCAAAGACACGTCGAAGCATTCCGACTCGCATGCAAACGCCCTTGCCGACACGCCGCAAACAGGACGGCATGCCGCCGCCAGCAAAACCCGCAAGTGCGACAAATAGCGTCGATTCGCATCGCGGCGCATAACAAAAAACCTTCCGTTTCCTGGAGCTTCGTTTTCGCTCCAGGAAACGGAAGGCGCATAGACGACATTGCGACGGGCACGGCAGGGCATCGTGCCCGTCGTTCTATCCAGGACGTAGGGATTTCCAATTACTCGTTCACAGGGCGCCTGTGAGAAGCCTCGGTGGTCAAGATAACAGGGCCGTCTTCGGTAATGGCAACCGTTTTTTCGAAATGCGCACTCGGCTTTCCGTCGCGCGTGCATACAAGCCAGCCGTCGGGCATCTGACGCGTCTTATGGGTTCCCATATTGATCATCGGCTCGATCGCCAACACCATGCCGGGCTCGAGAAGAATTCCATGGTGACGTTTGCCGTAATTGGGGACATTGGGGTCTTCGTGCATGTTGCGCCCAATGCCGTGGCCAACGTATTCACGCACGACTCCATACCCCTGCGCCTCGGCGATCGACTGCACAGCAAATCCGATATCGCCGAGATGATTGCCGGGACGAGCGGCATCAAGACCCGCCCACATGCATTTTTCCGTCGTCTCAAGAAGCTTCTTCACCTCGGGAGCAACCTTGCCCACAGGAAAGGTCCAGGCGTTATCCCCCACCCAGCCGTCGACCGTCGCTCCGGTATCGATGGAAATGATGTCGCCTTCTTTCAAAATCACGTTTGCCGAAGGGATGCCATGGACGATTTGGTCGTTAATGGACGCGCAAATGCTGCCAGGAAAACCGCCGTAGCCCTTGAATGCAGGAATGCCGCCTTCGAGACGAATGAGCGTTTCGGCCAAACGGTCAAGCTCAAGCGTGGAAACGCCTGGCTGGACATGGGCGCCCACTTCTCGCAAGACCTTTGCAGAAATGCGCCCCGCTTCCTTCATTGCCTCGATTTCAGCTGGGGATTTTTTAATAATCATCGCTTGCCTTCTTTCAGATGCTTGGGAATCGGCGCTTTGACCCTGCGTCGAGCGCCTTCGTGGAACGTGGCCAATTCTATCACACGCTCGAATATCACGAGTAAACCGCGGCAAACAAAAAGACCCGCACAGAGCGGGTCTTTTCTAAGTAAGGTTCGTTTTCGCTATTCAGCAGAAGCGAAGTTGCGAGAAACGGTGGGGTCGACGGCAATGCCAGGGCCCATGGTGGAAGAAACGGTGATGGACTTGAGATACTTGCCCTTCGCCGCAGACGGCTTCATACGAACAATCTCGTCGTAGATGGCGCCATAGTTCTCGGCCAGCTTCTCGGCCTCGAAGCTCACTTTGCCGATGATGACGTGAGCAATACCATAACGGTCGGCGCGATACTCGACCTTGCCGCCCTTGAGCTCGGCGATGGCCTTAGCCACATCCGGGGTAACAGTGCCGAGCTTGGGGTTCGGCATCAAACCACGGGGGCCGAGGATCTTACCCAGGCGACCAACCTTGCCCATCATATTCGGGGTGGCGACAGCAGCATCGAAGTTGATGTTGCCAGCCTGGATTTCGGCGACCAGGTCGTCGGAGCCGACGATTTCGGCACCGGCCTCGGCAGCGGCCTCAGCGGCAGCACCTTCGGCAAAGACGGCAACGCGAACCTCTTTACCAGAGCCGTTGGGCAGGGAAACCATGCCACGCAGCTGCTGATCGG
>JAUNLI010000044.1:9839-13807 GCA_030532315.1 Slackia sp. | reverse complement strand
CCCACCAGGATGAGCGGCAGAAAATCGCCGAGTCGCTTACGCATGCGCTAAGCCGTCCTAGCGAACGTTGCGCTTGCGACGAACAGCCCAAACCACGCCGCCGATGATCACAAGAGCGCCAACGACGGTGAAGGCGATGGTGCCCATGCCGCCGGTCTCGGGAAGCAGGGTGCCTTTGTTGTTGACAACGGTGACCTCGGGGATATTGCCGGCGGCTCCTGTAATTGCCTCACCAGCATCATCCACCTTAACCGTCCAAGAAGGATTGGCCCCATCGGCAGTCGTGTCGGTAATCGTGATCTTCACGGGCTTGCCGAGCTTGTTGAAGCCACTCGGCGCCTGGGTCTCAACGAGATAGTAATCGCCAGCAGCAAGACCACGGAACTCGATAATGCCGGTGTCGCCAGTGGTCACAGTCGTCACCTTGTCGTTGTCGCCTTCCAGAGCAAGGCGATACACGCCGTCCTGAACCTGCACGAGATTGATAGCAGCACCCGTGGCCTCATGGCGCAGCTCGAACTGGGCACCGGCAAGGGGGGTTGCTCCGTCCGTCTTCTTCAGCTTGAAGCCGAAGTCGTATTGATTGGTCACGCTAGGAACCGACGTTCCGTTGCCAGTTCCGTCGGGATTAGTCGAGTAGTCAACCGTTGCCTTGTTGGGAATAGCCTGACCAACAATAGCATCGGCGTTAATGAAAGCGGTATAGGTAACAACGATTTCCTGGCCAGCCTTATCGGTAAACAGCGCCTTCGCATCGCGGTTGTCGCCGTCAACAGTGCCGAATTTCACGCTCAGCGCAGTCTTGCCTTCGGGATCCAGCTGGGGCTGCGGCGCATCGTAATCGCCCTCGTTAACGGTCTGACCGCCAATCGTCACGCTTACAAATTCACCAAAGGTCAAGCCCTTAGACAGCTCGTCCTTGAAGGCGAATCGATACTTGTTGTACTCGGTAACATCGGGGACGGTTGACTTAAGGGTGAAGGTCAGCTTCTTGCCAATTTCGGCACTCACGTTGTCCTTGTCGGTCTCAACCTTCTTATCGACAGTAGGATAGACAGACTTCAACTCAATCGTAGCCTTGTCATCCTTGACGGGGACGAGCATTGCATCGGTCTTGCGATCGACGCTCGTAGAGCCCCCAGCAGGGCTCACCACGTAGTAGCCAAAATCAAGATTGGCAAATTCTGCGGTATAGGGCGCCTGGTCGGAGGCATTGGCCATCCCGTCATCCGCAAGTGACTTGCCAATCGCCCAATTACGCGCAAGCTTCGCGAACTCCGTGACCTTCTGGTCATTCTTTCCGCCGAGGTTCGAGATGTAATTATACGCTGCCGTCGAGACCTCCTCGTCGGTGGGATCGACCCCAAGACCCAACTTGAAATCGGTATTCTTATCAATAAAGAACTGTTTCCAATCGGCATCGACCGCATAACCGTACGTCTCAGCGTCAGTGCCAGCGCCACCGACCGTTATGTCGAACATCTTCCAGATTTTGACTTCTTTGCCCGCAAACTCAGCGCTATCGCTTATCACGGTCAGTTTGCCCGTGCCCGCCGCATACGCCTTGGTGGGCGTGGCGACGAACGCCATGGCGAACGCCAACATCGCCGCGACGAAGACCGCCGCAACTTTTCTTGCTGTTGTCTGCATGATCCTTCCCTTCTCTTGTGACATGCATCTTCTTCTATGCAGAAATCGACACGCGTCGATGTCTTGCCTCATTCATTACGGGCGCAGCGCCGAAACGCCGCGCCCATTCCGCATCGTCAGCGCGGTAAACCAAGCAATGCCGCCAGCATGAATCGCACGAAGCGTTCTCTCGCCGGCGCATTGCGCGTGGTCACGCGAGCGATTCGCCCCAGACGAAACGCTGCCCGTCCGAAGCGCGCGCTCCGGACGCGACGACATCAAGGGCGCGTCGCTCGAAACGACGCGCCGACTTGTCAGATGCGCGGCAGGTTCAGCATCACTGGCTTGCCCGACGCACCGCCCGGTACGACAACGCCCTGCGTCGCCGCCCCAAAGCCGAACGCCTCGCATGCAACCTGCGCCGCCCTGCGCCTGAAATACCAAAGCGCGCCGCCCGCCATCAGCGCGAGCGCCAGCATGACCAGCGGCCACACGCCCATGCCGCCCGTCTCGGGAAGCGGAAGCGTGTTGGTGACGGTGATCACGTAGCCCTTTTCGTCGCCCGAAACGGTATAGCTGTAGTTGGTGGTGGCGTCGTATGCCCCCACGCGCGCTTCGGTTACCGAATAGGTGTAGTAGCGCACAACCGACGGATCGACCGTCGTGTCTTCGAACGCCACGGGCAGGCCGGTTAGCACCTTGCGCCAGGTTTCGGACCACTCGGAGGCATCGGCCGCAGTCAGCTTCACCTCAAGCACGCCGTTCGTTCCGAACGTCGGGTCTTCGACAACCACGCCGGCGGCGTTGGTGTAGGTGCGCTTGAGCTTGAAAGTCACTTCGTCAGGACGCGTATTGCCCGCATTCGCGCTATCCATCCACACCTTCTGCAGCGTGATGTCCACCAGCGCCTTGCACGGATCTTGGCCCTCACCTGGCTCGGGCGTGATGCCGCCGGTGCCGGGAGTGTTGAGCGCGTCATCCATAAGCACGGCCTTCGCGGGAGACACGTAGGCATCCATAGCCACCGGCGCGGTGCCGGCGGCACCCTGCATAACAGCGCCTTGAAGCTCATCGAAGCTCGAAATCTTGTCGTAGTGCTGAACCTCGTAACGGTTGTAATCCGTGCCGCTAGCCGTGTCTTGCTGGGCATGCGAGAAAATGCCGTCAGCCTTCGCCACAGCGTCGGTCAGCGCGGCGTTCATATCGCGATAAATCGAATACAGGTTGTAGCGGCCTTCGTTATCTTTGCCCTCAATGGTGTCCGCGTCTTTGAAGTACACCGATTGCAGATTGGTCATGCCCGAGAAAGGGCCCACCAGCTGCTCGGTGCCGCGCACCACGTCGCAGTACACCATCTCGTTGCCTTCGAACAGGCCTTCCTTGTTGTGGCCCACGAAGCCGCCGGCATAGCCCGCATTGTCGGGGCGCTGATTCTTGTCTGCAGGCAAGCCGCCTTCCACCGCCGCGCCGTCGGCATCTTGCGTGGCGCCGCCGCCGAACACGTCGTAACCCGCATGCGCACCCGTGACCTTGGAATTGGTCACCGCGGTGCGGTTGCCCTTGATGAGCGTGATTTCCAGGTTCGCCTTGTTTTCTTCGGGGTTCAACAAGCCATCTTTATTGCACGGCAGTTTGATAGTGGAATCGCCGATGGTGACGATGACCGCATCCGACTGCGTCGGTTCGCCCGAATCAGGCTTGGCAAGCGCCACGCCGATGCGCAGGCCCAGCAGGTTCACGTAGAGCAGATCGCCATCGGAGAGGATCTTCAGATTCAGCAGCTCGCCCAAAACGGGAACGCTCAACCCTCCCAAATCGATGACGCCCAAATTCTCAAGATCGTCCACGTAAAGAGCCTTCACCAACTGGTCGACAATGACCAGCAGCAGCTCAACCACAATGGAATCGACCTGTGTGTTCACGATGAACGACATGTCGGTTTGGCCGATGAAGCCCGCCGCAACCTGATCGCTGCGCACGATGCCCAGGTTCGAAACCTCGCAGGCGTCGATCTTGGACAAATCGCCCAGGCCCACGAAGCCGCCCGCAATGTTTTGCGCCGCATCGTTGCCCTGTTCCACGATGTCTTGACCGGCATCGGCACCGCTGGTCACCGCGAAGCCGGAGGCAACGCCTTCCACACGGCAGCGGTCGGCGTGCGAACCCCACACGTCCAACGCGCCGGCCTGCAGCTTCAGCAGATCGAAAATCTTCCCGATGCCCACGCCAGCCTCATCGATATCCACCGTGGAATTCTTGCCCATATAGCCCGCGAAGCCGCCCGCATAGCTGGGCGCCGTCACGGTGGAAAGCGCGCTCACGGTACAGTCTTTGACCGA
>JAUNLI010000044.1:0-9739 GCA_030532315.1 Slackia sp. | reverse complement strand
CCGCCGCTTTCCATGAAGCCCGCATAGCCGCCGGCCGCACGCATGGCGCGCACGGTTTTGGCATCGTTGGCCGTACCGTCGCTAACGACACCACTGCGCATGATGCCCACGTAGCCGCCGGCCACGCCACCGTCACATTCGTTGGCGGTGTTGCTGTAGGTGCTGCGTCCCGCCACCACGTTGTAACCATATATATAGTTGGCAAGTTTGTCGGCCAGTTCTTCCTCAGAGTTCACCTTGCCATTTGCGGCAAGCTCAACACCGAAGCCTCCGTTCACGCCGACGTAATCGACCCATGCATTCCACGTGTCCATGTCGACGCCCGACAGGGGGCCGGTCACGCGCGTGTGACGCTGCGTGGGATAAACCACCGACAGAGCGGAGGCGAGCGTATTGACCTTGATCAAGCCAAACAGCAGACTCAAGCTGCCCGTATCGGCCGTATCGGCAGGGCGCATGAAACCGGTGTAGCCACCCGCAACTTCGGTGCCGAACACCGAACGCATGCGATCGGCAAACGCCTCGCGCGTGGGGCCGGTATATGTGGCCGCCTTCCAGTCGTGCGTATCATTGCCCCAGATCTGTCCGCCTTCGTTGTATCCGGCATAGCCGCCCGCCATGCCGCGCATGGTGGTGCCGTCGGATGCCGCCTGCGCGCGCACCACACCGCCGCAAGGCACGCAGCCGGTAGAGCTGTTGCGCACCGTGGGAACGAAGCTTTCAACCAAGCCGGCCAGGCTGTCGATGTTGATAAGCTTTTTCAGAATGCTGCTTTCGCCGCCGCCAAGCACCTCGGCAACGCTACCAGGTTCCATGCCGCCAGCATAACCGCCCGCAGCGATGCGACCCACCACGTGCGAGAACGAATGGGCGCTGGAATCTTGGATATGCGCACCGGTAATGCGACCTGAAAAACCGCCGGCATAGCCTTCGGAACCGTCAGCCGTGGTGGCACGCACCGCATAGCCGCCCGGCATGCCGTACACGTCGGAATGCTCGACGGTGGAAACCATCACGTTGAGCGCAGAGAGCACATTTTTCAGGTCGACTGTCTGACCAAGGATGCCCAGACCTTCGCCCACGGATGCGGTGGAGCCAATGTCCAAACGTCCGGCATAACCGCCGGCATAACGCTGGCCGTCGATGGCCCACGGCGTGGTTACGTCGTAATAGGCGTCGATTGCGTCCGCTTCAAGATCGGCAGGATCTTCGATTTTCGTATGGGCGACCTTGTTCACGTCGCAGTTGGAAATCTGGGCACCCGAGGCATAGCCCGCGAAGCCGCCCGCCGCGCCGGAGTTCGTATCGAGCGCATCGATGCGGCTCGCGCGCACGGTGAAACCGTCAGGCGAATTCACGCCCGCGTCCGATACTGTGGCAACATAGGCATCGATTAGGCTGAGCAAATTGGACAGGTCGACCTGCAGGCCCTTGAGGCCGCCCAGGATGCTCAGGCCACCGCCGCCGTCGGCCGCTGCAGCAAGCGCACCCGAAGTGAGCAGGCCCGCGAAACCGCCCGCATAGCTGCCGCCTTCGACGCTCTTCAAGTTGTTGACGGCCCACTCGTCGGCATCCGCATCGTCTTTGGGCACGCCTTCCACCACGCCGCTGCGGAACACGCCCGCAAAGCCACCGGCTTCGTCGGCCACGACAGTGGCGTCGCTGTTGGCTGCGTAGATCACATTGCAGTCGCTGTATTTCGGGATAAGGTAAGGAACGACGCTGAGCAGGCCGGAAATGGAACTGAGCTTAAGAATGGACGCGTCGTCGGCCACATCGGCCAAGCCGCCCGTCTCGGAATTGCCCACGAAGCCGCCGGCCGCACCGTTGTCGGCATCGGCCGTCACACGATGAAGGCCCGTTACGTTGCAGTTCGACAGCTGAGCGCTGTGATTGTCGGCCACAAAGCCACCTGCCGTTGCTGCGGAAACGCCCGCATCGGGCGCGGTGTCTTTCGTTGCCGCCACCGTGAAACCGTTTGCGTGGCCTGCCACGGTGCAGTTCTCCGCCGTCACGTTCACGCCTTCGCCCACGGCAAGCAAACCCTTGATGCTCACGGCACCAAGACCAAGCAGGTCAAGACCGCCGCCGCCCGCCAAGTTGCCAGGACCCATGACGCCCGCGAAGCCGCCGGCACACGTGCCCGCCTGCACGGACGCAATGTCTTTAATATGCACGTTGGCGCACGAACCACCTGTGGCCTCGGCAACGGCACCGGCCGCATGCGAGTCAGCCGCAGTCACGGTTGCGCCCTCCGCGACGCCCGTCACCGTAACGTCGCTCAACTCGAACGGCAAATAGCCGCCCAGGCCGATGGTGCCATTGATGATGCCGCCTACAGAAGCCGTGCCCAGCACGCCCGCAACACCGCCGGCACGCGTCTGGCCCGCCTCAACCGAACGCAGGCCATCAAGCACGACGGGGGTGTTACGCGCATCGTAGGCAACAATGCCCTGTTTCCAGAATTCGATTTTTTCGAGATGCGCTTTATCGGACTGCGCTATCACCACACCATCACCGCGACCGACAATGCCGCCAGCGCAATCGTTTTCCGAGCGGACGGAGAAATCGCCGCTCATCTGAACACCGAGAATCATGGACTCTTCAACACCCACAAGAGAAAGCAGATTCTGCGCCGCTTCGGGGTCGTCGGTAAGAAGGCCCCCAAGCAAGCCGTTGACGCCAGTCAAAAGGTCGGAATTCTTATTTTCGCCCTGACCAAGATCGGTCAACCAACCAACCGTTGCCGCACCCGTAAAGCCACCAGCAAGCGCCTTGATAGAAGGCTTGCCATCATGTTCTTCTTCATGGCCGGCAGCGGAAACGTTCACCGCGCCCGCCACGGTCGCATCCACAGCGTAGCTATTCGCCATAGCTCCCGCGAAACCACCTGCATAACTCGCAGCAGTTACCGCTACGCCCGAGCGAACCGCGCAAGCGACAGCGGCACTTTGCGGCTGAGCGGGTCGCAATAGTTCGATGCCGACTTTTTCTAGTGCACCTTTCATGACATCGTTGCGCATTAAGCCCACGAAGCCGCCAGCATACAGATCAGCCATCACCGCATAGGGCTTTGCGCTCTCCACTGAGCACTCTTGCGCAATGGTACCAATCATAACGCCCGCAAAACCACCCGCGTAATCGTTCTTCGCCGAACCGATAACCTCCCCCTCAGCGAAGTCGCGAACTGCACAATGCGAAATCACCGGATTGAGATAACCCACAGGAAGAAGCTCTCCCGCCTTGATGATATTGCTGTCAAGCAGCAAGGTAATGAGGTCGCCCAGACCAAGGCCGGGAATGATATTCAAGATATTCGTCAGAAGCTTGACGATATTTTCAAGACTCGTAGACAAGATGCTGTAAATCGTGTCACCCTGAGCGCACCCAACGAACCCACCGTTCATTTGAGCCGCAGAAGAAACCTTCGCTTCACGTACCTCACAGCCCGAAACCTCTACATCGCCCACCACACGGCCCGCGAAAGCTCCTGTCGCCAACGCCGAAGGATCAGCGGCACGAACGTTAAGAAGGTTTTCAACCAAGCCATTTAGGTCAAGCTTACCCAATGTGAGAATCTCGAGCAGACCGCTTAGAATTCCACCAACAAAACCACCCAAAAAACCAAGCAACTCGCTGACAAGCGTTTTGTCCACGCGCACTTCGGTGGCGTGATTTTCCACCGACACCTTTTCAAGCGTGATATTGCTCACGGTGGCCTTCGTCGGCACCGCAAAGGGTTTTGATTCGTCAATTTTGTTGGAAATCGTGCCAAAAAAACCAATACCCGTGTGCTTGCGTACATCGAGCTTAGTATCGGCCTGCACCACGCTCACGTTGGAGATAACGGGGTTGGCGACCTTCGTGACGTCAGTAATGCTCTTGCCGTCAGCGCCAATGCAGGACCAGAGACTACCCACCGTATCGGGAGTAGCGCTTTTTGCACCCAGCATGGTGCCTGAAAACATCAGGGGCGTCCAACCCGTATTGGTGGGGTCGGCGGCATTCGTGCTCAGATCAATGTCGCGAAAGATGAGGTAGTTGGCGTCGATGGAGTATTTAAGCCCCGTAGCGGGATTCTCATTACGCGATCCGTCGGAATTCTTGGTGAAATATAGTGTACGCACGGCTCCGGGAAGCAGCTCGAAGCCGCCATTATGGAACTCCTTGCCGCGAAGCTCTTCGTCAGGAGCAAGGTCGGCATCACCGTTGTATTCAAGTGTTTCCACATGCCCGTCTCGGTCGACCCAAGTACCCAGCCCGGCAAGACCGACATAGACTTGGCCGATTGAATACACGACGCCACCAACGACATCCTTATCCGACCCGATTGCACGCAGCTGCTGCTCGTTGCCAATGAGAATATAGGTAACACCATTGATAACTGCCGTGGCCTGGCCCGCGAAATCACGGCCACCGAGGGCGTCCACCGCCGCGCGGTCGGCCAACAAAACGTTGCCCGTTTCGCCATCGCCTTGCTGCAGCACTTCGACGCCTTCGATTGCCGCGGCGTCCTGTTCGGCATCTGAAACCGCACCCGAAACGGAAGCGTCCTGGCTGCTAGCACCTTCGCCATCGGCATTGTCCGCATCGCCTTCGCCGCCCGTCTGGCCGGCATTCTGATCAAAGGCGTCGTTTATTACGCCGTCGCCCTGAAGGCCGTCGGCAGGATCATCCGTACGGGAATTCGCATTATGGGAAGAATCGGCGGAATCGCCCGGGTTGTCGAGAAGAGAAACAGGGTGTTCCTCAACAGCTGCTACATCGCGGAAGCCCTGGGAAAGCGCCCTTGATACGCCTGCGCGCAACGGGGCATCGCCAAAAGAAAGGCCGCCCTCGTTAAAAGAGCCGCCCGTCGCGTAATCGAAACCAGAGCCGAGGGACGCTTCGGCATTACCTCGCTCGGACGAACCCCCCCCCGTGAGGTTATTTTGCTCGGAAATCACCGCGTGCGAAGCGTCGGAGGAAGCAAGCGTGTCGGCATATGCCCTATAACTTGCCGGAGACCACCCCAGCGCCAACGAAAACGTCAACACGGCCACCATGGTCTTCCGGAAAAACACGTTGCCACCCCTCAATAAAGCTACCGCCGAAAGGATTCAGGGAAGGCGCACGAAAGCCCACGAACCCCCTGTATCCATATTGGCTTTTCTTGCTTTTTCGTCAACTCGAAAACGAACCGAATTCCTCGGTTAGAAGTATAAGTGTACATTAATTTTTAAAGTGATACAAACTAACTCACATTAGTATGACCTGCGGCCCATTGCGAAAACGACCCGTAGCGCGCCTCGATCGCCGAAAGGAACACTTCCAGGTATTCCTCGCGCGCCTCGAACATGGCGGCAAGCACCTTTTGGTATCGATGAGACGGGCGGAACGACCTTGTTTTCCCGATTAGGAAAATTCTGATGAATCCAAGAATTATTTTCCCTATCGGGATAATTCTGGTCTCTTTGAAAGAGATTTTCCCGATTGGGAAAATTATAATACCATTCTTTGATATTATCCCGATAGGGAAAATATTGATAACCACGGAGGCCGCATGGAACGACCCGTAATAGCATACGACCCTGAAGACATCGGCAAAGCCATTCGAGCGCGTCGAAAAAAACTCGGCTACACAATGAAAGAAGTGGCTGAGTTCAACCAATGCAGCCTGCGATTCGTAAGCGAACTGGAACGTGGCAAACCTGGTGCCGGAATTGGCCTTGCCCTCAAAATTGCCAACAGCGTAGGCCTAGACATCGCCACCATCGAGAGAGGAAGCGGAAAATGGGATTGACGGTTTTTCGCGAATATCGCGGGCAATTCCAGGAAGGCTCCTTTGAGCCTTGGCACGCATCCGTGGGCTGCGGGGCGCTTATTGTTTGATCCAGCCGGTGAATGACCCGTAGCGCCCCTCGATCGCCGAAAGGAACACTTCCAGATATTCCTCGCGCGCCTCGAACATGGCGGCAAGCACCTCCACGGCATCGGGCGGCATAAGGCCCGCATAATGCGCAAGGTCGCGCTTATTCATCTCGGCATTGCATTCGTTGGTCAGCAGATAATCGGCCATGACGTCATCGCGGGAAACGCCGCTGACGAGCTGCGTGCTTGCGCACACCACGCCCACGCGGTCTTTGCCGTTGGCGCAATGCACCAACGCAGGCCTGCCGTCTGCCACGATCGCCGACACAATATCGCGCACGGTGTCTTCATGGTCGGCCATGACGCTGTATAGAAACAGCATGCGATCGCCGGGTTTGCCGTACGCGGCTTTCACATGGCGCGATTTCGTCTCTTGCGTGCGCGCCGCATCGTCCTGCAGATCGACGGGGCACGTGCGCACTTCGAACGCCTCGCACACGATCGCAGGCTCGGGATTTGCGATGCGCTCCGCCTCTTTGCGCAGGTCATACACCACTTCGATACCAAGGGCACGCAAGGCCGCAATGTCTTCAGCCGTCGCATCGGTCAATGCACGCGAGCGAAACAGCGCCGGGCGGCCTTCTTGGCCATCCAACCCGACACACGCACGCAGCCCGAACTTTTCACGCAAACCGGCGTGCAAGCCCATCGTCATGAAGCATTCACCTGACTTTCGACAAGAATTATCCAAAACGAAGCCACGCGGCGCCACCCGGCCGCCAAAGCCGAGCGCCTGCGCTACGAAGACTGGCCACCCTCTTCTTCCTGGCCCAGCAGAAGCGCCATCATCTCTTGACGGTCGTGCACGTCGAGCTTGGCGTAGATGTGCGCCACGTGCGTCTTCACGGTGTTGCCCGAAAGCACCAGGTCTTCCTGAATGCCCGCGCGCGTTCGACCGCGCGCCATGCAGGCGAACACCTCGCGCTCGCGCGGCGAAAGCCCGTATGCATCGGCAACTTCCTCGCAACGCTCGGCAATCAAGGCATGAAGACGCACCGTGGCGTCGGGCTCGCCGTCCTGTTCGCCTTCATCGCCCGTGCGACCAAACGACGCACCGTCGGCCGCTTCCCCCGAAGCAACGACAGATCCAACGGACGCAGACCCGCCCTGCAAAGACGAGCTGCGACGCCAGTTCACGCGCATGGCGAACACCACCACGGCATAGGCCGCCAAAAGCACAAGCGTCGTGTCGATTACCGTGGCATGGCTCATCAACACCACCCAGGCAATGGACACGGCCGCATACACCGCGCATGCGAACCCGATAACCCGATACGACGGCACGTCGAGCGCATCGAGCGCCGCAATGACCACGCACCAGAACAAAAGATGCGCGAACAGTTCGTCAAGCTGCACCACAATGCTGAGAAATGCGGCGGCAAAACTGCCGGGTTCGACATGCAGCGCCATGGCGAACATGCCGGCAAGCGTCACCAGAATGGCCGGCTGAAAACGCATGGACATGGGACGCTCCTGCACGCCGATCAGCGCGAAGCGACCGAACAGCACCAGGCACACGCCGCCAAGCACCAGGCTTGTCACCCATGCGATCGATTCGGAAAGGCTCGTGTGCGTGTCGCCCCACATGCCCAGAAAGCTCATGGCGCGCACGACGGCAAGAAGAATGGCCGCCACCGCGACAATGGCCATCAGATCGCGTTTCTCGGAATGGTCCATGGCAAGAATGCGCGGACGGCTGGGGATGCCGAATTCCGCATGCGTGCGCGAGCTGCGCGCAGCAATGCCCGGATCGACCCAGGGGTTGCGCTCCACCTGACGCTTCGCCGCAACGCGCGCGGCTTCGAACACGAACGCCGAAATCACGGGCAAGGCAACGGCCACGCCAACCTGAATGTCCGAATCGAGCAACCCGCCGAACACTTCCAATAACACGAGTTTCGCAAACAGGGCGCCAACGATGCTCCACACCGCACATGAGAAAAGCTGCGTGCGTGCAAGCAACAAGTTGTAACGCATCACCAGCCAGAAATAACCCACGCCCGACACGCACAGGCCGAATGCCGCCAGCGCGCCGGGGTCGAAAAGATCCTGCCGATACGCAAGCGCGAAACACGCCGTGCCTGCGGCGGAAAGCACCGGCAAAGCCGATACGAACACCTTGTTGCCCCGACGCATGCCGTGGGGAAACACCGCAAACAAAACGCTGACCGCAAGAATTCCCGCAAGGAAAAACGCACGCGGATTCGCCCAGCCCTGCATGCCGTCTGCAGTGGGCATGAACCCGAGCGTATGGCCCATCAGCGTGCACCAAACAAGATTAAGACAAGAGCCGAATGCGCACAGCATGACGCAGGCGTTCGGCCGTGCTTGAACAACGCGCATGCGCACCCCCCTTTTTTTCTCTTGCATCCCCTCGCGAAAACAGACGTTCTTTCGAATTCTATCCCAATTTTCTTCTAAAGCGAAAACAAAGCGCGACAGACAATGGCACAGCATGACGGCAAGACGGCGGGCACACTCGAGCCGCGCCGCAACGAGCGGATGGCGGCAAAGCGGCAAGCGGGCCTCGCCCGCATCGCAACGAGCAGACGCCGGCAAAACAAGCTCCGTGCGCCCTTGGGTATCCCCTCAACCCCATTCACCCTTCTGGGCGATACGTTTGACCAGGACTTTTCAGAAATCGTATTTCACGGCGATAGCAAGCCGCCCCGAAATCCGTAGCATGTCCTTTGCATGCGCGCGCAGCGACCGAAGGCGAAAACCCTCCTACTTTCACTACTTCGGACTGCGCGTGCTTCTGTCTCGCCACAAAAAGGAAAGGAGGAACCCGGCGAGTAAAGACACCGACGGACCACCGTCGCCATATGACACAACAAGGGGGAATTATGTCTATCAAAACCAGAATCGCGGTGACCACGGTTTGCCTGGCATGCGCGTTTTGCTGCGTAGCGGGCTGTGCTCCGCAGCAGCAAACCGAACAGGCCCCGGCAAGCACTCCCGCCGCATCCGAGAATACCGAAGAGACCGCCGTCACGCCCGAGCAGCAGAAGGTTATCGACGGCGAAGAAGGCATCACCAACGCCGACATCAACGAAGAAGCCTACCCGGGCAAGGAATACCTCGACGGGCTGTACGACCGCTGGGCAACCATCGGCGAGGAGCATGCTCCTGAAATCCGCACCCTGCCTAACGGCCAGATGGTGCAGCGTACTCCCACCGAGTACGAAGTGAACCCGGACGCTTGGCAGATCCAGGCGGGCTCCAACTCCTACAACACCTACTGGCTGGGCTCTGACGACCGCGGCTGCGAGTCGTGCCACGCCGACCTGGACGCCCTGCTGAAGAACCTGCCCTACGAGCATCCCGTGGCTTGGAACGACGCCCTGGGCAACGAGACCACCGTCCAGCAGTGCCTGTTCTGCCACTCCTATGCTCCCGGCTACATCGCCAAGCAGTACGAGTTCGGCACCCTGATGCACGGCATCCACTATGCAGGCCCCGGCAAGGGCAAGTTCGAGGGCGATTACGAGGGCAGCTGCATGTCCTGCCACAACGGCACCGAGAACGGCGAAGGAATGCAGCTTTGGGACCTCACCAAGTACGAGCGCCTCTGGGGCATCAACAAGGTTGAGGACGTCCAGGGCGAGTTCGCCATCGATCAGGACATGGTGCAGAGCCAGGAGGACGTGTTCTCCTACGACTGGATGCACGCCTACTATGACAACATGCGTCACGGCGCAGGCGTCAACGGCCTGAACCTCGAAATGCCGCAGAGCCTGTTCGACAACTGGGAGATCACCATCGAGGGCAACGTGCCCAACCCCTACACCGCCAAGCTTCCCGACCTGATCGCCGAAGCTGAAGAGGC
>JAUNLI010000210.1 GCA_030532315.1 Slackia sp. | reverse complement strand
TTCCCCTTGTTTGCATTGCGCCTTTCTCTGTTGCATCGCAGTATAAGGGAGAAACGATACCTCAAAACCCTGATTTATCCCCAATTCGGCAACGTAACGAGAAAACGTCCGACAACAAAAGCGACTCTCGCGCCATAGGCGTCCGAACAGGTAAAACTACTTTTTCAACAAGCGCAGCGGTGTCACGAGACAATGCAGGAGACACTGGACGGGCACGGACGAAAACGATGTAACCGACCCGCCACATCCTTCGACCGAGCATCGCGCGACATCAGCCGATGCATGGGCGCGCAGGCGAGCATCTTTGCAGCGGCGGCTCGATTGCCGTCCGCCCAATGCCAACGGCCCCATCGACGCCCAACCGATCGGCGAGCGGCGCGCTATGCGTACCGGCCCGCTTCGACGGCAAGCCTGTCAAGCTTCTTGTTACGGAAATACACGGCCCAATTCACCCCGAGACATGCCAGATTGAGAAAATAGACCGCCAAAACCCACGTAAGCGATCCCGCGCAGAATTTCGCGGCGATGCCTGCCACGTAGCCCAACGATATCAGCCCAAGAAACTGCCAGCTTGTACCTGCCGCCGTACGAGCCCGGTAGTTCTTATACGCATTCATCGGCCACGAAAGGCCAAAGCACACCAGCATGACCGCTTCGAGAATTTCCGCCATCGCATCCTCCCTTTTCGTATGTTCGTAGCGCCGCGCGAGCGCAAAACCCGACCCATGGTAACGCCATGCATCGGCTAAGCACGCATCGCCTCGAAAAGAAAAGCCCTTTTAACAGAGACCGCGCCGCAACGTGTGCTCAGGCAGAAAGCACGGCGAAAGCGGCAGACGAGGTGCGGAATGCGCCGAAACCCCTTCCCCAGACACGCAATCGACATTCCCTGCATACGAAAAAGGCGGACCCGAAGGCCCGCCCGCAAAGTTCGCAATCAGCGCTTCCTGAATCCTGTCACGTTCATGCGCGCCACGGGATTTCCTGCAGAGTCGGCTACATCGACGCGCGCGAAGCACAACGTACGACCGTCCTTTTCGACACGACACTCCGCCACGAGCTCGCGCGTTTTCGGCGCGCCGAGAAAATCGATGCTGCAGTTCGTCGACACCGTGGGAGCACGCCCGATGTTTGCCGCGACAGCGAATGCGAAATCGGCCATGGTAAACGACACGCCGCCCATAAGCGATCCCATGCCGTTGAGGTGATTTTCTCCCACGGAAAGACTCACGCGCGCATACCCGGGACACGCCTGGTCTATGACGGCACCGCACGCAACCGTGGCATAGCGGTCGTTTGCGAAAAACGCACGCACCTCATCAAGCGGAGCATCCTCGGCCACCAGCGGTTTCGTTTCAGCATTCATCAGAATCGCATCCTTTCCATCGTTTCCCGCGACAATGATATACCCCGTCACACAAGCGCCGAAAGCCATCGCGCGGCCCTTGCGCACCTAAAGCAAAACGGCCCCCGCCAATGGCGAGGGCCGCATGAAATCACGCACCATGCAAACAGGGAGCGTCAGTTACACATCCAGATGCTTGAATGCCTCGGGAACTTCCTTAAAGCCCTTCGATTTCACCACCAGAATGATAAAGCCGATGACGAACCACGTGATGCCCATGATGTAGGTTATCGGCTGGAAGCCGGTGAACACGTAGGCCAGGATGATGATGCCGATCCAGGGGCAAATCAGGTACTTGACCCAGTCGCCGAAGGTCTTGCGCTTGCCTTCTTTGATGAAGAAGAACCAGAACACCGAGAAGTTCAACATGATGAACGAAGCCAGAG
>JAUNLI010000043.1:10506-13984 GCA_030532315.1 Slackia sp. | reverse complement strand
TATTTCCTTCGATGCACCGCATCGCCCGGAAGCATGCGGCGAGCATCGAACACGCCGTCGATCCGACGCAACGCCTCCAAAATGTTCTCGATGTTGGAAACCTGCGACACCTGGAACAAATATCTCATTTCCACGATGCCGTCTGAATGGCTTACCGTGTTCGAGGAGAGCACGTTGACGCCCGTATCGGACAACGTGTTGATGATATCACGCAAAAGGTTCATGCGGTCGAGTGCTTCGATGAACACTTCAACCTGATACGAACTTGTATTCTCGGCGGAATCTTCCCACGAAACGCCGATGAGACGGCCTTGGTCGCGCATGAGGTCTTTCGCATTGGGGCAATCGGCGCGATGCACCGAAACGCCGCGTCCGCGCGTGACGAAACCGATGATCTTGTCGCCCGGAACGGGGTTGCAGCAACGCGAAAGGCGCACCGGCGCGCTATCGAGACCCGCAACGACGACGCCGTTGGACGAATGGGCACGACGCGGCAAGGGGCGTTTGACCGACGTTATCATGGGCGGCATGATGCCGCTGCTCATCATGGGAATGGTGGGCGTATCGTCTACGGGTTCGGGATGCAAGATCTTGATCAGGCGGTTCGCCACGTGCAACACGGTTTCTTTGCCGGCACCGATGGCCACCATCATGTCTTCGACGTCTTTGTAGCCCATCTGCTCGGCGACCTGCTTCTGCGCGCGCACCGACGAGGTGGAACCCAGGCCCAGACCGTGCTTTTTCATCTCGCGAGCCAGCTTTTCACGGCCGAGGATCAAATCGTCGCTTCGGCTGACCTTCGAGAAGTAGCTGCGGATCTTGCTGCGTGCCGAAGGCGTCTTGACCATCTTGATCCAGTCGCGCGACGGCGTGGCGCTTTTCTGCGTGAGAATTTCCACGCGATCGCCCATCTGCAGTTCGTAAGACAATGGAACGATAGCGCCGTTCACCTTCGCGCCAACACAGTGGTTGCCCACCTCCGAGTGCACGTTGTAGGCGAAATCGACCGGGGTCGAACCGCTGCGCAGGCTCATGACCTCGCCTGCGGGCGTGAATACGAACACCTCGGTCGGAGCAAGGTCGACCTTAAGCTCGCTGAGAAACTCGCGCGAGTCTTTGGTTTCCTCTTGCCAGTCGACCATCTGGCGCAGCCATGCAATCTGGCGGTCGAAAGCGGCATCGGCCTTGCTGCCCTTCTCTTTATAACGCCAATGCGCAGCCACGCCGTATTCGCTCATGCGATGCATTTCCTCGGTGCGGATCTGCACCTCGAGCGGACGACCCGACGGCCCGATGACCGTCGTGTGCAAGCTCTGATACATATTGAGCTTGGGCATGGCAATATAGTCTTTGAAACGCCCCGGCATCGGATGCCACAGGGAATGGACCGCGCCGAGCACCGAATAGCAATCCTTCACCGTCTTTACGATGACGCGCACAGCAATGAGGTCGTAGATTTCCGAGAAGCCCTTCCCGCGCTTGGTCATTTTCTGATAGATGGAATACAGGTGCTTGGGGCGCCCGGCAATATGGCCTTTAATGTTCACTTTGTCGAGTTCGCCCGTCAAAAGTTCAATCACGTCGGCAAGGTAGCGTTCTCGCTCCATGCGGCTTTCCGCCACCATGCGGCTGATCTGGCCGAACTTGACTGGGTCGAGATAGTAAAACGACAGGTCTTCAAGCTCCCACTTGATCGAGCCGATGCCAAGGCGATGCGCGATCGGCGCATAGATTTCAAGCGTTTCGCGCGCTTTGAAGATGCGACGATCTTCCTTGAGGGCCGAAAGCGTGCGCATGTTGTGCAGGCGGTCGGCGAGCTTGATCACGATGACACGAATATCTTTGCTCATGGCGACGAACATCTTGCGAATAGTCGCCGCCTGTTCGTCGGTCAGGCTTTCCACCTCGATGCGCGTAATCTTGGTAACGCCCTGCACAAGCTGGGCGACCTGAGGGTTGAACAGGTCGGAGACCTGCTCGACCGTGGTGGGCGTGTCTTCCACGGTGTCGTGAAGGAGGGCGGCACACAGCGTATCGGCATCCATGCGCAGATCGGTCAGAATCAGTGCGACCTCGATCGGGTGGGCAACGAAGGGTTCGCCGCTTTTGCGCTTCTGGTCGGCATGGACCTCGGACGCGAAACGATATGCCTTTTCAATCAGCTCGCAGTCTTGCTCGGACAAATACGTCGAGGCGATTTTCTTCAGCTTGGCGAAGCGGACTTCGGGAGACTTCGCTTCGGACGGATTTGCAGAAGGAGCGATGCCCCCGTCGAAAAACTCACCGATCGGTTCGCCGACGGCATTGGCGAGCATCGGCTCGATGCGCATCGTATCGCGACCTTCCACCCTTGCCTCATCGGACATGGCTTTCCCCTTCCCCCAAAACGCCTTTCGGCGCAATCGGCCTGATGAGCCGCTCGCGAAGCGACGATGCGGGCGTGCGCATCACCCACTCGGTGAAGCGAGCGAACGCTTCCGATTCGTCGAGCCCCTCGCGATAGCGCACGCTGTCGGTCAGCTCGACCTTGCCTCCGAACGCGCATACATGAACCTGACGGCGCGCAACCCCGTTCGTCGACGCATCGCGCAAACGCACGAGCCCCAGCTCTTCGAACACAGCCATGCCGCTGGCGCAAACATCGGGCGTCACGGAAAAGCGCGGCGTGCGCGCATTGCAGACACGCGCCAATTCTTCGTCGGACATTGTAAAGAAAACATCTTCGTTGCGCACGGCATCGCTGCGCGATTCGGCGTCGCGCTGCAAGCAGCGCAGCTCGCGATACACCTGCCCCAACGCATCGTGCTCGGGTGCGGCCTGGCGCAAAATATCCTGATTGACCGCCGCATCGCGACTTCCGAAAAGCAGATGGATGCACGCATCCTGCCCGTTTCGTCCGGCACGGCCACTGATCTGATTGAATTCGACCTCGGAAAACGGCATGCCGTAAAGCACCACATGACGTACGTCGGCTATATCGACGCCTTCGCCGAATGCGGAAGTACACACCAACACGCGCAAGACGTTTTCCCTGAACAGACGCTCGATGCGGGAACGCTCGTCACGCGAGAGGCCGGCGTTGTAAAAACCGATTTGCATGGCGATCTGGGGAACCATACGCCTGAGACTGCGCGTAAGGTCGACCGAGCCCATGCGTGAATTCACATACACGATGGTCTTTTCGCCCGACGCCACGATCGAAGCCAAATAGCTGTCTTTATCGCGCAGGCTGCGGCGGTCGTCGATTCTCAGATTCGGACGGTCAGCGCCGTCATAGACCACTTCCCGAACGTCGAGCACTTCCGCGATGCGCGCCGCAGTTTCATCGGGGGCCGTTGCGGTTGCCGCTAGCACGACAGGATTGCCCATCATGGCAACGATATCGCGCAGTTTGTCGTACGCCTCGCGTTTTCCAGAGCCCGCCTGTGCCATATGATGCGCCTCGTCAACCGCCAGAAAGCCGATGCGCCCGCATGCC
>JAUNLI010000043.1:0-10496 GCA_030532315.1 Slackia sp. | reverse complement strand
GTGGTAAGCAGCACGTCGACCGACCCGTCCGCAAGACCGGCATATACATCGACACGTTCTTCGAACGACGTTTCGCCCGTCAACGACGCGGCAGCAAGCCCGAAGCCCGCAAGAAGCGCGGACAGGTGATATGCCTGGTCGGAAATGAGCGCGCGCAACGGATAGACGAACACGCTCACTTGACCGGCCGTCAACGCGCAACGTGCAGCATGCACATGAAAGACAAGCGACTTGCCGCGCCCCGTGCCCATAATGGTCAAGGTGTTTTCGCCACGCGCAAGGCAGGACAATGCGCGTTTTTGAGCATCGTGCAGTTCGGATTCTCCGACGATGGCCGCAACCAGCGCATCCGTCAGGCCGGCGGGATCGGCTGAAGCGACACGCTGCCAATGTTCACGCCGCTCGCGCCTTTGCGCCCCGCAACAACACGGCCCGTCGACGCATGGCTCGCGGTCTTCGCCACACAAATCGTCGATGAATTCCATGTCCTCGGTGGGAAGACATGCCTTCAGCGCGGGACATGCGCTGGCAGGCTCCACCACGTCAAGCATGCATTTCACCGTACGGCGGCCGCGCCATTCGTCGATCTGCACCTGAAACGCCGCATCCACCACGCTGCCGCATGCCATGAACTCGCCGATGCCGTCACAGTGGAACATAATCGCATCGACCGAGGACACCCCGTCGGTAAGCGTGCAGGCAAGGTGGTTTTTGCCCGCACCAACCGCGCGGCAATTCGAAAGGCGGATATTGCGCGCCAGATAACGCGGCGTGAGGTTCTCCTGCCCGAACGGCGCCAAGTTTGATAGCGCATCGACGCTTTCGAGCGTCAGCTCGCCCAAATCGACAAGCGAATCGACCTCGACCAGCGGATGGAAGCTGTCTTCGGGAAGCGTGTCCATATATGCGCACAAGCGCTCGGAAAACTCGGGCAGCTTATCGGCGGGAAGCGTCACGCCCACGGCGGCCTCGTGCCCGCCGAAGCGCGTCAGAATGTCGGACGTGGATTCGACGGCCTTGAACAGGTTCACCCTGCCCACGCTTCGGCCGGAACCGCGCGCCTCGTCGCCCTCGATGGTGAAGAGGAGCGAAGGCACACCGTACGCGTTTACCAAACGCGACGCCACGATGCCCTTCACGCCCTCATGCCAGCCCTCGCCCGCAACCACAAGCGCACGCTGGCCTGAATAAATGGCGTCGGCCTTTTCTTTCGCCTCTTCAGCGAGGTCGGCTTCGATAGCGCGGCGGGCGTCGTTGACAAGATCGAGCTCGCCGGCCTTGATCTGAGCCGTTTCGAAATCGTCGGCCATCAAAAGCTCAAGCGCCAGATCGGCATTGCCCATACGGCCCGCCGCGTTCAGACGCGGAATGAGCGAAAACGAAAGATTCGTCGAGGAAAGCGGCTTGCCCGCCACGTTGCACACGCCGATAAGCGCCGCAATGCACGGACGCGGATTCGCATTCATGCGCGCGATGCCGTCGGCCACCAGCGCGCGGTTCTCGCCACGCAGCGGCATAAGGTCGGCCACCGTGCCCAGCGTTGCGAAATCAGTGTATTCGCGCCACAGGTGCGGCTGCCCCAAACGTCCGCCGAGCACCTGCACCATCTTGAGCGCCACACCAACGCCGGCAAGGATGGAGCTTTCGCAATCAGGGTCGCACTTGGGATCGGCCACGGGAACGCCTTCGGGAACGCAAGCCCCCGGCTCATGATGGTCGGTGATGACCACGTCGATACCGTCGGCCAGCACGGCATTCACTTCATCTTTACACGAAATGCCGCAGTCCACCGTAACGATCAATGACGGCTCGTAGGTTTTCGCGCGAGCAATCGAAGCGGCGGTCAGGCCGTAGCCTTCCTCGAAACGCTTCGGAATAAGCGGCACCGCATCGGCACCGAGCGCTCGCAGACCACGCGTAAGCACCGTGGTCGCCGAAATGCCGTCAAGGTCGAAGTCGCCGAACACCAGGATGCGCCGATCCTCGCGAATGGCCGCCTCAAGGCGATCGGCCGCTTGGCTCATATCGGGAATCTCGTAAGGATTTCGCCAATCACGCTCAAGGTCGGGCGAGAGAAACGAACGGGCCTCGTCGATGCTTGCGATGCCGTGAGCCGCCATCGTGCGCGCCACAAAGCGCGGAAGCCCGAATTCCTGCTGAAACGATGAAACAAGCGTCGGGTCAGCCGACGCCACATGAAATTGCGCTGCCATAATGTCACGTGCCTTACGTCATAACCTCTTTTTCACGTGCCATTGTCGCATATTTGGAAAGGTTTCGACGCGCAATCGGCGCGGTTCTGCCCACGCAAAGAAAACGTTGACACAAGAAAAGGCCGACACAAGGTCGACCTTTTTCGTGAAATGCAACTCAATGGACAACGCCCGTTCTACACCAGTAGCTTCGCATGACGACGTAGAAGAGCCTCGGCCACGCCAAGTATGTGCCGCAGGTAGCCGTCGAAACATTCCAGCTCGACAGCATCTCGCAATGCGCCGATCCAGGCCAGCGGATGCGTCTCGATGAACGAGAATACCGCTGCATCGCTTGCCGTTGCATCGGAGTCATCGCACGAACGACGACGGCACAGCTCGGACAAATACAGAAGCTCTATTCCGATGTGGTCTTCATACTGGTTGTTCTCGTTGCGAAGCTCAAGCCCAGCGGCGCGCAACAATGCACGCATTTCGTATGTGGCCTGCCCGAAACCCGCAGACGTTTCAGACCCCGACACGCCGCGATACATGGTTTCCCACGGCGCGGCCGCAGGAGAAGGACCCACGAACAGATGCGTGTATTCCACCGATACATCCTGCACCGCGTTGCCACCCTGAGCGCTCTTGCGCTGCGCCTCTTCGGCAAACGACAGTGCGCCGTCAACCGCAGCAACCACCCCTTCGTCGGAAAAGTCAGGGAAAGCCCGCCAGAAGTCGGGATCGAGCCCCGCATCGGACGTCTTACTCATCGGGCTCAGCAGAGAATTGCCAAAAAAGGCGTAGGCTTGCGAAAACGCATTCCACATCTGCGTATCGATCATCGAAATCCTCCTGCATGGTCGGAAAGCGGCCGCGCGTCGGGGAAACGAACGTGCGGCCGCCCTTTTCAGACAAACAGACGCGCGAGATGTTCAGGCTGACGCGAATCGGGAGGGTGGCTCGCATCGCACGTCGTCGTCATCAGAATTTTCAAGCTATCGCCTGTCGCATCAGGCACGAACTACTTCGTCGCGGTTTTTTTGCCCAGAAGCTTGTCTACCATCATCAAAAAGGCCAAGGCTCCCAGCGAGATGACGCCTACTACCACGACGATCTCAACCCACGTGGGAGCATAGGTGCCCACCGTAGCCCACAAATCCATGCCGGCAGCATTCGCCGAAGCGCTCGAGCCCGCCATGATGCCGGGCGCACCATAGACGTTGGGCATGAAGAACGAGGTGAACAGCAGCCACACGCGCTTGCAGAACACGCCTGCCACTACGCATGCGCTGGCGACCATCACCATGCCGGTCTTGGCGCGGTTTTTCGCGAACACCAGGATGCAGAACGGAATCACGATGCCCAGAGCGATTTCGGCCCAGAAGAACGGAGCGGTAACGCCAGTTGTCATAATAGCCAGGGTTTCGGCACCGGAAGCTCCAGGGTATGCCATGGTCAGAACCTCGCAGCCAACCAGGAAGCCGTCGATGGCAACGCAGGTGGCAAGCAGTCCGGCAAGCTTGGACATAAGGCCGCCGTCGGTGACGAACCTGCCCGATTTCTTCAGACCGCCCAGCACCAAAAGCAACAGCGCCAGGCCGGAATCCATGGCGGACACCACGAACAACGGAGCCATGATGGCGGAATACCAGCCCTCTCGGCTCAGCTGCAGACCGAAGATCCACGCCGTTACACTGTGCACGAGCACGGCAACAGGCAAAGCAAAGCGAGAAATAATCGACACCTTGCGCTCGTCGGCGTTTTTAGAGCACATGAAATACAGGTACAAAATATTGATGACCAGATAGCATGTGATCACGCACATATCCCACAGAAGAGGGGATGAGAAATTAGGACCGGTGAACATGCGCCACACGCGCTGAATGCCACCGAGGTCGATCAGAACGAATGCGCCTGCGATACAGATGCATACCGTAGAAAGAATCACGGCAGGAAGCGCAACCTTCTTATATTCGGCCACATGGAATACCGAAGCCGAAGAGGCCACGATCAAACCACCTGCCGAAAGGCCCACGAAGAACATGAAGCACGTGATGTAGAGGCCCCACGATGTGCCGTTGTTCATGCCCGTCACGCCCAGGCCGCCCATAAGCTGATAGATCCAGGCGGCAATGCCCGCAAGCGTCAAAACGCCGAGCACGCCGTACGCGATTTTTGTCTTAGAAGAAGTCATCGGTACACCTCCTTAGTCGAAATAGCGAACTTGCGGCTTGGTGCCCTGCTCTTCGAGCAGCACGTATGCATTGCGCTCGCGAACGACCTTGGAAATCTCGCTGTTCGGATCGTCCAGGTCGCCGTAGATGCGCGCCTTGGTGGGGCAGCAGCGCACGCACATGGGCTCCTCGCCGCGATCGGTACGCTCCTTGCACAGCGTGCACTTCTCCACGACACCCTTCGGGCGCACGGGAACCTCTTTATCGCCATAGTTGAAGTCGGGGTCGCGCACGGGCTCGCTCCAGTTGAACACGCGGGCGTTGTAGGGGCAAGCGGCCATGCACATGCGACAGCCGATGCACTTGTCGTAGTCGATCTGCACGCGGCCCTTGTCGTCTTTGTACGTGGCGCCCGTCGGGCACACGCGCTGGCAGGCGGCGTTTTCGCAATGCTGGCATGCAACGGGAAGATACGTGCGCGTCAGATTGGGGAACTCGCCCAAAGCGCCGTCTTCGACATCGCAACCTTCGGTAAGCACCCTGTTCCAGCGCATTTCGGAGGGAACGTTGTTCTGCATCTTGCAGGCGTAGGCGCACGTCTGGCAACCGATGCAGCGCGTCTTGTTAATGGCTATAGCCAATTTCGTCATAGCGCATCACCTACGCTTTCTCGATCTGGACAAGCGTGTCGTTGTACGGAATCTGAGGGCCGAAGAACATGTCGTACTGCCTGTCTTCGCGATGGGAATTCGTCACGTTCTGCAGGAACCCTTCGGGGTAGTAGCGCGTGTACGTGGTCTCGGCCATGAACAGCACGCCTTCGGGCAGACTGCGATTCACATGCACGCCGCACTTGAACTCGCCGCGGTCGTTGAAGATGCGCACGGTGTCGCCCGTCTCGATGCCGCGAGCCTGGGCGTCTTCGGGGCTGATGTTCACATAGGGGCCGAAGTTTTCCTGGAACCACTGCGAAGCGCTGTAGTAGGCATGGATGCGATAGCGGCTCTTACCCTGCATGAAGTACAGCGGATACTTCTCCTTCAGCGGATTGGATTCGAAGGCTTCGTTGGCATCCGTGTAAACGGGAAGCTGATGGTCCCAATCGCTCAGATACTCGTAGAAACACTCGATCTTGCCGGAAGGCGTGGGAATATTGTCCACGCCGCCGTCGGGACGCCAATCAGGGCCCGTTCCCGGCAACGCCATGCATCCGCCCTGCTTAAGAAGCGCATCGTAGGTGATGCCCTTCATATTGGGATCAAGCTCCTCCGCCCCTTCGAGCATGAAGCGAGCAAGCTCTTCGTAGGTTTCGGGCAGAAGGTCTTCACGGCCCCACTGGGCGGCCAAAAGACGCTCGATCTGCAGGTCGCTCTTGGATTCGAACAGCGGATCGATCATGCCGTTCGCCAGCATGACATGGCCGTAGCTCGCACGCAGCTGCTTGACGTTTTCTTCCGATTCGAACTTCGAGCAGGCAGGAAGCACAATGTCGGCGTAATCGACCGCGGAAGAATGGTAGATGTCGACAATGGCAAAGAAATCGAGGCCCTTAACCCAGTTCAGCATGTCGTTCGCGCTCGCCGCTTGGAGCGTGAGCGCATCGCCGAACGTAAGCGCGACGCGAATCGGGTTCTCCTTGTAGGGCATGTCATACATCGCCACGCCGCACGTGGTGTATGCGCAATCTTCAGGAAGCGGCCAGACATTCAAGGCGGCAAAGGGGTCGTCTACGCCGACGCCACCGTAGAAACCAAAGCCCGATCCTTTGCGGCCGTAATTGCCCGTGATGGCAACCAAGATGGATGTCGAATGCCCCAGCACGTCGGCATTGGTGTATTTGTCGGGACCGCCCAGACCGAAGTCGATGATGGCGGGGCCGTTGTTGGCATAGCGGTCCGCCAGTGCGACGATGGTCTCTTTCGCGATACCCGAGGTTTCGGCAGCCCAATCGAGCGAATAGTTCGCAAGCCACTCTTTCATGAGCGTGAATTCGGTGACAAGCTCACGGCCGTCAACCTCCCACGATCCTTCGAGCGCAGGCACGACGCCTTCCTCGTTGTAGACGCGCGGCGCATTGCCCTGCTCGTCCCACACGAAGGGAGCGCCTACTTCTTTCTCGCCGATAATCGTCGGATTGGGACACATCACGCTGTCGCTGCGGTAGGTCTTGCCCGTCTTGCGGTCGACCAAATGCACGAGAGACGTATTCGCCTTGATGAACGCCTCGTCATACCAGCCTTCGTCGATGATGACGCGGATCATGCCCTGGATAAGCGCCGCATCGGTGCCGGGACGTACGGGCAGCCATTCGTTCGATTTGGAGGCAGTGCCCGTGAAGCGCGGATCGACCGTCACGATGTAAGTGCCGGCTTCCTTGGCATCCATAAGCGCACGCGACCATACGATACCGCTCTCAAGCGGGTTATGCCCCAACTCGATGATGGTTGACGCATCCGAAAACTCATGGATGGAACGATTCGGACAATAGCTGAACGGACCGAACGCCGCTGCCGTGCCGTTAGGCTGGCCGCGGTCGAGACCCCAGTTTCCACCGGCGTCGGCATTAATAATCGGACCGAAGAAATCGAAGCCGATGCCTGCTTCGGTGGATTTGCGAACAAAGACCGATTCGGGGCCGTATTTTTCCTGAGAGGCCTTGATCGCATCGGCGATTTCCTTGATGGCTTCATCCCAGCTGATCTGCTCGAATTTGCCTTCGCCTCGTTCGCCGACACGCCTCAAAGGCGTCTGAATCCTATCTTTGGAATAGATGTGTTGAACCTCGGAAATGCCGCGCAGGCAAATGGTCTGATGGCTCTCTTCCGCAATGTCGCTCGGCTCAATCAGCGAAACACGCTCGTCGCGGATGGTGCATTTGAGGTTGCAGCCCGTCAGGCAATGGAACTGATGGCACAGATAGGCCGTACGCTCCGCAGGCTCTGCGTGCGCTTCGGCAGGTGCAAGCCAACCGTCTGCGGTGGTCATGCCCGCTGCGCCCGCAAGACCCAAGACGCCTGCTGCGGCGCCCGTTTTCTTGAGAAAGCTTCTGCGCGTCATCGAGCTGCGAGAACTATTCGCTCCTGACATTTCTCCCCCTTCGAAATAGCCGAGATGCTCCGTCGTCGATTCCGAAAGATCCGTCGACCCCTCGCGGACACGACCGATGGCACCTTTCCTTGTTTTTCGGAATAGGCCAAATTCCCCACCTCGAACTATACGAAGCTATCCTAGGATAATCAATATTTATCCTAGGATTTATTATCCTAGGATTATTCTAATTTGTGATAAAGGAAGCCTTTCAGCGACAAGAACCGAAGCAACCCCGAGCCAATCGAAGGCAACTCGTTGGCCCGCACCACGTATCGAAACGCCCACAGACGCCAGGAAAAACTAAAAGGACCGATCCCGAAAGTTCGGAATCAGTCCTCGATAGCAGCCCTGCTGCCCATTTGAATTGGAGCGTTCAAAATTCATAACGCAATTCAGAGCGACCGCCCGCAATGTATGCCTCACATCAATAAGAACCCCATCGAAAAGGGCCCCGTCGACCGCATGTGACCGAAAGCGCCGCATGCACTGCATGGGACACTTCCAGACGCAGCGCTCACAGCACCTCAAGCCGTCGCAAACTTCGGTTCTCGAAAAGCTCTCGAGGGACAATTTCTACTTCCCTGCCGCTAAATCGCGCAGAAGGCTTTGCGCCGAGGCTTTGTCCGAATCGCCCAGCACGTCGCCAAAACCTTCGCTGAAGCTGCTCGGCACCACCACCGTGCCACCCGTTTCACGGACGCTTTCGTACAGAAGATGCATCGCACGCAGGCGCATGGCGGCGTCGTTTTGCCCGTAGACCTCGCCCATCTCGTCGTACATGGTGCAAATGTCCTGTTCGGCTTCGGTCAAGATGATGCGCGCCTTCTTGCGTTGTTCGGCCTGGGCTTCAAGCGACATCACGTCCTGCAATTCCTTAGGAACCAGAATGTCTCTTATCTCGACCGAAAGAATGCTGATGCCCCACTGATTCGCCTTCTCTTCAAGCACCCTTTGAAGCTCGCGATCGAGCTGCTCGCGCCGTATGGCAACCTCTGCGGCGCCCGCGCGGCCGATCGCATCACGCAGCGCCGTTTGTGCGGCAAGCTCCACCGCGCGCGTGAAATTGCCCACCTCGAGACATGACGCCTTGGCATCCCATACCATCCAGAACAATACGGCGTTCACGTTCAGCGGAACCAGGTCGGCCGTCAGCGTCTCTTCCGCACCGAACGTGGTCACACGCATACGCGTGTCGACGCGCATAGTGTTCTGTTCGATGAACGGAATAGTCCAAAACAGACCCGGCCCGCTTACGCGGTTGAACTTGCCGAAGCGCAGAACGATGACCTTTTCCCATTGCTGCGCGATATGGGCAGACATGGATGCGAGAACCGCCGCCACGACACCCGATACGACAGACACGAATTCAAACGAGCCAACAACCGCCGAAACCGCAAATGACACGACGCCGAACACGATGGTAAACACCGCAGCCGAGAAAAGCCACACCCCTGCATTCGAGGCATGTTCACCCTCGATGATTTCGGTCGAGGCGTCAGGACGCATCGCGAAGCGCTCATGTCGCACGCCGTCATGACGCCCGGCCGCATGGCTGCGTGCATTTTTGTTCGATTTCACCGTCAGGCCTCCTTCGCCCTATGCATCCTTCTCGTCTTTTTTCATCTGCTTCACCCTGCGGTTCACCCGCTGCTGGATGTCGTCAAGCGAAAGACCCATGTCGCGACATCCGGAAATGAAATCATCCAGCATCCGATCGATCTGCTGAGTATGCTCTTTGCCCAGCTCTTCGTTGACATTACGCACAAACACACCGCGTCCGCGCGTCGATTCAACATAGCCGTCGTCGGCCAAACTCAAATACGCCTTGTTCACCGTATTGAAGTTGAGAGACACCTCCGCGGCAAGCGCGCGCACCGTGGGCAACTTGTCGCCCGGCTTGAAATATCCCGTGCTGATGAGATACGCAATGCGCTGGCTCAGCTGGACCCAGGGGGGCACGTTGCTCGTAGAATCGACTTCGAAAGGAAAACCTGTCGTCATAGTGCTTGTATCCTCAACCTATCAATATCGCCGAAGCGGATGAAACAATCGGATGAACGCCCGCCCACACGATGCACGCGCGCAGTGCAAACCCGCCCGTAAGCACGCAGGCGGCGGCGCAAAAAGAAGGAGCGGGTCGCATGAGGTCCGGGGCCTTCGTCACGGCGAATGCCTCGACGCAAAGTGGCGCAAAAAGCCCCGCCGTAATAAACACCCCCCAAAACACCCAGGCGGCCTCCCCTTTCAAAAGAATATCAAGCGATGCCGCTTGGGCGGCAAGCGTATGGGTTGCCACAGGAGCCTGAGTATCCGCCCACGCGAAGGCGACAAAAGCAATCAACGCCGCCAGCTCGAAAACGATTGCCGCAACATCGAAACGAAGCAAGGATCGCATCACGCCACGAAACGGGCGAGCTGCCCCCGCAGCTTGCGTTGCGGCAACAACGCAAGCTACGCCGCACGAAAGGGCAGACAAAACGAAAAGCACGGGAACCCATGCGCTGTGCCAAAGCGGAACCGCCGCAATGCTTGAAAGCAAAAGCCCCGTGTACAGCATGACGAAAAACGAAACGCCCGCCAAAACCGCCTGCACGACACGAACGGCGAAAACGGAACAGCGAAACACCGAGCCCCACAACGCAAGCATGGCGCAAACAAGCGCCATGCAGCAAGCGATTGACCACGTTCCCGCATTGATCAACGTAAATTCAGGACTCACGAACAGCAAAGCGATGCGATCGGCGCGACCAAGATCAGCCATAAGGCACACCGACCCGAGCGCAAGCGCCACAAGAGAAGCCGTATAGCCCACGATGAAAAACGACGCATAAGGCCGGCACGGCAAAAAGCGTGCGAACCGAGCAGATCGCGAACCGACAGCCCCCATGTCTTCACGCGGAATGAGCAATCCGAGCACGGCCAGCACGAAGCAAGCTCCCGCACCGGTGCCGCCTAAGAACAAATATGTCACGACAAGAGCGCTCAGCACGCCGTACGCCGCCTTTCCCGCCATGCATTCGCATAATCCTAGGATAGA
>JAUNLI010000209.1 GCA_030532315.1 Slackia sp. | reverse complement strand
TCGTGCAGATCGAGGCCGTGGTTTCTCACGGCGACGGCACCCCGCCGCAGGCCGTTGAAGACCGTCATGGCCTGATTCTCGAAGCCAACAACACCGACGCCGCTCCGAAGTGCGCGCTTTCCACGCAGACCGTGGCGTTCTCTCACTACAACAACATTTCCGCCCAGTACGGCATCGACCCTGCCACCGGCAAGCTGGTCGAGGGCGGCGTGAAGGCCCAGGCTGTCCAGGCCCTCAAGAACATCAAGGCCATCATCGAGTGCGTCGACCACGTGATGGAAGATGCCGTCAAGATGAACATCTACGTGAAAGACCTCGCCGATATGGATGCCGTGAACGAGGCCTACAAAGAGTTCTTCCCCGAGGGAACTCCCGCTCGCCGCGTTGTGGGCGTGAAGAACCTGCAGGGCGACGCTCTGGTCATGATCGATGCCATCTTCGGCAACTTCGAAGGCACCCCGCCGGTGAAGTAAGTCCGACGGCGCAGACGCCATCGTTCTTTTGAATCGCACAAAGAAAGGACCCATTCGGGTCCTTTCTTGCTTGAGGGCGCGTTGTATGCGAGCAACCTTGAACAAAGGGCGGAAATCGTCGCATCGGCCCCGCCTTTTGCCAGTGTTGAAAACGCATATGCAGCAGGGCCGACGGGCGGCGTGACAGTTCTGCCGCACAGATGCGTGCTTTGCCGCGCTTGGACGGCTTTTGCGGTTAGCGGGGGTTGCGTTCGAGGTCTTCGAGCATGTCGATGGCCAGGTTCAGCCCTTCGACGATGCATTCGTCGCAGGCGCACAGCGGCTCGCCGCCGTCAGCGGCCTTGATTTCTTTGCACAAAGTGGAGCCGATGCGTTCGCGGAAGCGGTCGACGAGCTGCTTGGACAGCGCATAGGTGCCCTGCTTGCTGGTGGGATCGTCGTATCCGTTGCTGCGGGCAAGGCCTGCAACCACCGCGCCGCCCGCGATCGCGCCGCAGGTTTCGGTGAAGCCGCCGAATCCGCCGCCAAGGCCCTCGGTCGCGCGAAACGCCGTGTCGGCGTCGATGCGCACGAACGGGGCAAGCGTGCAGGTCACGCATTGTGCGCAGTTGAAGTTGCGGGCGTGCAGTTTCAGGGCATGCTCGGCAAGTGCCTCGCGGTCGAAGACGGGCAGCGCATCGGCCTGGCAGGTGCATGCCGCGTTGCTTTCGGGGGTCATGGCTTTCTCCTTGTGTTCGGATGTTTTCTCTGCGTTTTCGATTCTATCGCGGCAAAGCGGGTCGAGGAGCGCTCGCTCATATGAACGGCTTCCGTATTTCGCAAGAAACTCGTCGGGATTGCATGGCCGCGCGTCGAATGGAGTACAATAACGGGATGCTTAGTCAACAACGAGCCGAAAGGACCGTCATGAGCGAAGAGTTGTATGTCGATGGCTTGGGGCTTGCTCCGGGCGTTATGGAAACCATCGTGGCAATTGCCGCTAAAGAGGTCGAAGGCGTCGCGAGCGTGGGCTCCTCGACGTTTTCGGGCATTCGTTCGCGCTTCGTGTCCAACGCGGCCGCACAGGGCATCGAAGTTAGCATGAACGAGACCGAGGGCGTCGATATCGCCGTGCATGTCGACGTGTATTACGGAAGGCCCATTCCCAACGTTGCCGCCGAAGTGCGCCAGGCCGTGGCCGACGCCGTGGTCACGCAGGTCGGCTTCAAAGTGTCGTCGGTCGATGTCTATGTGGACGGCATCCGCTTTTCGGCGTAATGCACAACATCGATCAAGGATAGGGAATAGATGAAACGTCACGAGCGCTCTTTGGCGCGCCGCTGCGCGCTGCAGGTTCT
>JAUNLI010000208.1 GCA_030532315.1 Slackia sp. | reverse complement strand
ATTTCGAACGCTTCGCCAACTTCTCCTATGTGCCCATGCCGGGCGGCGCGGCGGCTATCAAAAACCCGCTGCGCATGGCATACGGCGTGTTGTGGCAATACGACCTGCTGGAGCATCCCGCAGCCAAACGAGCGCTAGCGGACCTGGGAGATGCAGCCGACATGTGCGAGCGTATGATCGAACGCGGCCTGAACTGCCCCATGACCTCGAGCGCAGGGCGTCTGCTTGACGCAGCAAGCGCGTTGCTGGGCGTGTGTACGCAACCCACCTACGAAGGCGAAGCAGCCATTTTGCTGGAAGCGGCCATCGCAGGCGCGCACACCGACGAAAGCTACGAGGTGGGCATCGTGAAAAACACCGCGCTGGAAACCAGCACCGCCCACGACACGAGCGTCGTGCTGTTGGACGCCGAAACCATGTTCGAGGCAATGCTGAACGACATGGAGGCAGACGTGGAAACCTCGCTCATCGCCGCGAAGATCCACAACGCCTTTGCCACGGCGATCGCGCAAGCGTGCTTAGTCGCCAACGCCGCCTATGGCATTTCCACGGTGGCGCTGGGCGGCGGTGTGTTCATGAACCGCTATCTCACCGAACGCAGCGTGGCCCTTCTGGAAACGGCCGGGTTCACCGTGGCGCTTCCGCAGGAGCTTCCCCCTAACGACGGCGCCGTCTCTTTCGGCCAGGCCGTGGTGGCGCAAGCCCGATTCGCAACGCAAGATTAACTTTGAGCGTCGGGCTCGCGCAGCTCGGCGCCCAACTTCGATACGCACGCATCGCGGACATGCCGTGCCGCATGCAGGAAAGGACGAATATGTGCTTGGCAATTCCCGCTAAGATCGCAGAAATCGGAGAGGACAACCTTGCCACCGTCGACATTCTGGGCGTCACGCGCAAGGTTTCGGTCGACCTGACCCCGCAGGCCGCCGTGGGCGATTACGTACTTGTGCACGCAGGCTTCGCCATCGAGGTGGTAGACGAACAGTTCGCTCAGGAAACGCTTGATCTGATCAGGGATTTCCCCGAACTGGCAGACGTTGAGACGGTGTAGCGCCATGGTGGACCAGAACAGCTTCAAAGACCCCGCGCTGGCACGCGGCCTGATTAAAAGCATCCAGGCGCTCGCACCCGAACACGCCACCCTCATGGAAGTGTGCGGAACCCACACCGTGGCCATCGCGCGCAACGGCATCCGCGACCTCATGCCGCAAGGCTGCAAGCTGGCCAGCGGACCAGGCTGCCCCGTGTGCGTAACCGCCAACCAAGATATCGACGCCGTAATCGCGCTCGCTCGCGTGGAGAACGTGATCCTGACCACGTTCGGCGACATGACGCGCGTGCCGGGCAGTTCGTCTTCGCTGCTCAAAGAGCAGGCAGCGGGCCGCGACGTCCGCATCGTATATTCGCCGCTCGATGCGCTAGAAATCGCCCAGGCAAACCCCGACCGCCCCGTGGTGTTTGTGGGCGTGGGCTTCGAGACCACCACCCCGCTGGTTGCCATGGCCATCAAGCGCGCCGTGGCGCTGGACCTGAAGAACTTCAGCGTGTACGCCGCCCACAAGAACATGCCGGGCGCCCTGGACGTGTTGATGGGCGACCCCGAACTGAAGGTGGACGCCTTGATCCTGCCTGGCCACGTGAGCACGATCATCGGCGTCGAGCCGTACCGATTCCTGGCCGAAAAGTACGGCATCCCCGGTGTGATCACCGGCTTCGAGCCGCTCGACGTGCTGCAGGGCATCGCCATGCTGATGCGCCAGCTGCATGAAGGCCGCGCCGAAATCGAGAACGCCTACGCCCGCGGCGTCATGGCCGAAGGCAACCCCGTGGC
>JAUNLI010000042.1 GCA_030532315.1 Slackia sp. | reverse complement strand
CAGTCTTCGCAATCGCCGGCGTCTTCTTCCTCTTCATGTGCCTGCGCACCGTGAAAAAGCATCTCGCTGCGAAAAACGCCTAAGCCGCGTTTCGTCTCGGGCCGGCCGTCCTCGTCGGCGGCCGGGTCTGGGCCCCTTCGTCGGGTTCGCGCCGAATCCGATACGACAAGCGGGGTGCGAAGCCCATCGCCGCGCACCCCTCCTTTAACGCCTTTTCGATACATGCAAAGGATTGTGGTCATGGAAAACAAGCTCGATGCGATGTCTCTCATGAACGATCAGATGAAGGCCGTACTGAAAAAGTCGGCCGAACTTGCCGGTGACGCGTTCGTTACCGACGTAGGCTTCGACCAGATGCGCGCGAACTATGTCAAAGAGCGCGCATTCTGGAACGAAGGCGGCCCCGTGATGGCCAAGACCGAAGATGTCGTCTTCGACGGTCCGAAAGGCGAATTCACCGCTCGTTTCTATTATCCCGTGGAATGCGAGAAGCTTCCCGTCATCGAATTCATCCACGGCGGCGGTTTCGTCGTCGGAAGCCCCGATACGCATGACCGCGTCTGCCGTATTCTTGCCGACCGCACGGGTGCTGCCGTCGTAAGCGTCGACTACCATCTTTCGCCCGAATCCAAGTATCCGGCGAACATCCAGGAATGTGCGATCGTGGCGAAGTATCTGCATGAGCATGGTGCAGAGCGCGGCATCGACGGAGACGACCTTTCGTTTGCGGGCGATTCCGGCGGAGCGGTGCTTTCGATGGCCACGAATCTGTGGCTGCGCGACGAGGAGGGCGACAACTCCTTCGTGAAATCGCTGCTTCTCTATTACGGATTCTACGGTCTTGTCGATTCGGTTTCCCGCCGCCTTTACGGCTGGGACATCGACGGCATGCGCAAGGAAGACCTCGACTACTACAACCAGTGCTGGCTCAACGATCTGACCGCCGAGTCGAGCGCCCCGTATGTCGACATGCTCTCTAACGACCTTAAGACGGGCATGGCGCCGTGCTACATCGCCGCCGCAGCGCTCGATCCTTTGCGCGACGACAGCGAATGTCTCGCGCGCGTTCTGACGCACAACGGCGTCGACAACTCCTTCGAGGTGTTCGACGGCGTGCTGCATGCCTTCGTGCATTACTCGCGCATGCTCGACGCAGCAACCGAATGCATCGAGCACAGCTCCGAATTCTGGAAAACCCGCCGCGCCTAAGTGCGGCTTGAACGGCCCCGTGGGCGGCCGTAGAGAAACTTTGGTATCAGCGCGCTTCCCGCAGATGGGGGCGCTGGTGGAAATCCTTATAGCAAACAGGAGGTTGTCATGGATTTCAAACTGTCCGACGAGCAGGAGCTCATCGTTGCGTCCTACCGCGACTACATGGAAAGCGAGAACTGGGAGACGTATTTCCACGAGTGCGATGAAAAGCACGAGTACCCGCTTCGCTGGGCCCGCGGCCTGTGCGAGCTCGGTTTCGACCAGGTCATGCTTCCCGAGGAGCACGGCGGACTCGGCCTTGAGCAGCCGCTGGTCACGCTGATGGCCATCTACGAGGTGCTCGGCCAGTACGGCGCTCCCACCTATGTGCTCTATCAGCTCCCCGGCTTCGGCACCATTCTGCGCGAAGGCACCCAGGAGCAGATCGACGCCGTGATGGCCACCTTGGGCACCGGCGAGCAGATCTGGAACTCCGCCTGCACCGAGCCTAGCGCCGGCTCTGACGTCTCCGGCCTGCAGACCACCTACAAGCGTGAGAACGGCAAGATCTATCTCAACGGCACCAAGACTTTCATCACCTCTTCTTTGGGCGTGAAATACCTGGTCATCATGGCGCGCGACGCCGACAACCCGGAGGTCATCTCCGAGTTCTTCGTGGACATGTCCAAGCCCGGCATCAAGCTGTCCCCGCTGACCAAGCTCGGCCTGCGCATGGATTCCTGCGCCGAGGTCTACCTCGACAACGTTGAACTTGAGGAGAAGGACTTCTTCGGCAAGGAGGGCAACGGCTTCAACCGCGGCGTTGCCGACTTCAACTTCGAGCGCTGGCTCGTGGCCGCTTGCGACTACGGCACCGCGATTTCCGCCTTCGAGGATGCCGCCAAGCATGCCTGGACCCGCATCGCTTTCGGCAAGCCGGTCGCCCGCTTCCAGCTGAACTCCATGAAGTTCTGCAACATGGCCATCAAGCTCGACACCATGCGCAACATGCTCTATGAGGCTGCATGGAACGCCGACACCAACCTCGGCGGCGATGTCGACGCCGGTCAGGCCGCCATGTGCAAGTACTACTGCGCCAACGCCTCTTTCGAGGTCGTCGACGACGCCATGCAGGTCATGGGCGGTATCGCCGTTGCTTCCGAGCATCGCATCAACCGCATCTGGCGCGACCTGCGCGTCGACCGCGTCTCCGGCGGTACCGACGAGATGATGATTCTCACCGCTTCCAAGAACGCTATCAAGCCCTATCGTCAGTAATAGCGCTTCATCGTTCTTAACCCTTAGGGATTGACGGGCAAGGGGCGGAAAGCCGTCCGCCCCTGCGACCCGCCAGGATATAAGAAAGGTCGTGTATATCATGGCAATTCCTACTGAAAAACCGTCCTTCGGCCCCCTCGATGGCGTCAAGGTTGTCTATGCAGCAGTCGAGCTTGCTTGCCCGAAGGCCGCAGACCTGATGGCAGACTGGGGCGCTGACGTCATCTGGCTCGAGAACACGGGCGCAGGCGACACCATCCGCGACACCGCGAACGTCAAGCAGGCCGAGCGCCGCAACCAGCGTTCCGTCTCTATCAACTACTTCTCCGAAGAGGGCAAGAAGGCTTTCTTCGAGATCGTCAAAGACGCCGACATCTTCATGGAGGCATCCAAGGGCGGCACCTGGGCTCGCAAGGGCATCACGGATGACGTTCTGTGGGAGCTCAACCCCAAGATGGTCATCGTCCATGTCTCCGGCTTCGGCCAGGAGGGCGATCCCAAGATGGTCAAGCGCGCCGCTTACGACCTGACCGTCATGGCCTACTCCGGCATCATCATGCAGAACGGCACCCCCGAGCAGCCCATGCTGCCTGGACCCTACGCCGGCGACTACTTCAACACCCTGATGATCGGCTTCTCCACGATGGCCGCTCTCTACAAGGCCGAGAAGTCCGGCAAGGGCGAGTCGATCGACCTCGCTATGTACGAGACCTTGCTGGCCATCGGCCAGTACTACCTGGTCGACTACCTCAACGACGGCGTGAAGTGGCCCCGTCCGGGTGCGCGCAACCAGAACCTCTGCGGTATCGGCGAGTTCGAGTGCAAAGACGGCTTTTTGGGCGTGTGCCTCTACGGCGTCGACCAGAACAAGCACTTCCTCGAGACCATCGGCCTGGGGCATCTCTGGGGCACCGAGGACATTCCCGAAGACACTTCGGGTCTGTGGCTGTCCAATCCGCATGCCGATGAGATCCAGGCTGCATTCGAGAAATACTGTCTGGAGCACTCCAAGTTCGAAATCGAAGAGGACTTCGCAGCCCATCGCATCGCCGCTCAGGTGATCAACGACCTCGACGACCTGCCGAACCAGGAGCACATGAAGCTTCGCGGCAACTGGCTCGATTGGGAGACCGTCGACGGCGAGACCTTCCACGGTCTGGGCATCTTCCCGAAGTTCAAGAACAACCCCGGCCAGGTGTGGCGTCCCATGCCTCGTCAGGGCGGCGACACCATCGATGTGCTGGTCAAGGCCGGCTACACCGAGGAGCAGGTGCGCGAGCTTGCCGAGAAGGGCGTCGTGAAGATCAGCGAATAGCCTGATCGGACGCGTTGCGGCAGCGGCATTTCAAGACGCGGAGCCCGAAAAGCATCGGGCTCCGCGTATGTAAGGGGAAAGGAGCGGCGCAAGATCATGTGCGGCATCGTAGGCAACGAGAATATCCGCAGCCTTTGGGACGCTCTGGCGTCTTCGAGGGGCGACCACGAGTTTTTGGTCTTCGAGGATTGCGAAGGCGAAATCTCGCGTTTCACGTATGCCGAGTTCGACGCTGCGATCAACCGCACTGCCAACTATTTCCTCGAGCTTGGCGTTGCCAAGGGGCAAAACGTTGCCGTCCAGCTTTACAACTCTCCGGAGTTTCTTGCCGTCACGTTCGCGCTTGCGAAGATCGGCGCGGTGGCGGTTCCTATCAATATGCAGCATAAAGTCGAGGAATGCGCGTTCGTCTACGAACGGTGCGATGTGCGCGTGCTGGTGACCGAGCCCGATTTCCAAGAGTTCTATTTCGGCGAAGACGCCGGTTGCTCGGTGGAAACCGTGCTCGTTTGCCACGCACGGGGTGCCCGCCTCGAACAGGGCGCGATCGATTTCGATTCTGCGGTCTTGCGTCAAGACGAGAAGCTGTCGGAGCATCGCGCGATCGATCCGCACGATACGGCCGAAATCATGTTCACGTCGGGAACCACGTCGTGCCCGAAAGGCGTCGAACTCACCCACTACAACCTGTTGTACAGCGGTTTGTACGGAGACTGGGAATTCGCCCTGACGCCCGAAGATCGGTTTCTCACCACGATGCCCGCCTTTCATTCGAACTTCCAGCTTTCCGCGCTCATGCCGGTGCTGACGGTGGGCGCGACGTTGGTGTTCGTGCGCAAATACAGCGCGCGTCGTTTCTGGAAGCAGGTGCGCGCCCATCGCGCCACGGCGGTGCAGGCGGTCGCCATGATGGCGCGCACCATGATGATGCAGCCGGTCGACCCGCACGAGCGCGAACACGAGGTGCGCACCGTGCAGTATTACCTCGCCATTTCCGATGCGGAAAAAGACGCGTTCGAGCGGCGTTTCGGCGTGCGGCTGCAGAACTGTTACGGCTCGACGGAGTCGGTGTGCTGGGTGCTGACCGATTTTGCCTACGGGAAAGGGAACTGGCCCTCTGTCGGCCGGCCGGGTCTTGGCTACGAGGTCGACGTCGTCGACGAGGACGGCGCATCGTGCGCCCCTGGCGTCATCGGCGAAATCGTCGTCGGCGGCATATGCGGGGAAACCTTGATGAAGGGCTATTACCGCGATGAAGACGCCACAAGGCGCGCTTTCGATAAGGCCGGGCGGTTCCGTACGGGCGACAAGGGATATCGCGACGAGAGCGGATGGTTTTTCTTCGTCGACCGTAAAAGCAACATGATTAAGCGGGCGGGCGAAAACATTTCGGCATCCGAGGTCGAAGACGTGCTGCTCGATCATCCCGGTGTGGCCGAGGCGGCCGTCATCGGCGTCGACGACCCCGTGCGCGACCAGGCGGTCAAGGCGTTCGTCGTTTTCAAGGAGGGCGCATGCGTCGACGAGCGCTCGTTGCAGTCGTACTGCGCAACGCGCCTGGCCGATTTCAAGGTGCCGACGATCTTCGAGTTTTTAGACGGATTGCCCCATACCAGCGTGGGGAAGGTGGCCAAAAAGCTTCTGCGCTAAAGCATCGCAGGCGCTTTCGGTTTGCGTATTGGACATGTGTTTCGCGTCAAGGAGGAAAGCCATGGCTATTTCTACCGAAATCGTGGGAAAGACCTTCGGGCCGTTTATCCGCGACTACACCTTCAAAGACCTCGAAATCTGCGCGTTGGGCTGCGGCTGCGCATGGGATGGAGCGGTCGATCTGGAATATGTCAACGAGCATGACGCCAACGCCCCCGAGCTGAAGGTGCTGCCCATCTTCGCCGTGCCGCTGACGGTCAACGAGGAAATGACCACCACGCTCGATTACGGCTTCGACTATTCCGGCTCGCTTCATTACGGCATCGACGTGCATTTTCATGCTCCGTTCAAGATGAACGACCATATCGAGACGTATGTGACCCAGGAGGCCATCTGGGATCGGGGCGCCGGACGCGGTTCGCTTTCCAAGCAGGTGGGCAAATCGTATAGCGCAGACGGAGCGCATCTGTGCACGGTTGAAACCTACGACTGCTGCATTTATGACGGCGGATTCGGCGGCGAGCAGCCTCCTGCCGATGTGGTCGACTATCCCGACCGTGCGCCCGATGCGGTCTATGAAGAGGTCTGCGGGCTTCAGTGGCCGTTGATCTATCGCATGATGGGCGACTGGCATCAGCAGCATATCGACTGGTCCTATACCGAACAGACCGGTCTTGCGCGTCCGATCAATCACGGCGTATGCAGCGCAGGTATCGCGATGCGCCATGTCATCAGGCTGCTGTTTCCAGGGCAGCCCGAGCGCATGAAGCGCTTCAAATGCCGCTTTACTTCGCCGGTGCTTCCCGGCACGAAGCTGCGCACGCAGGTGTGGAAGGTTTCCGAGGGCGAGGCGCGCTTCCGCATGGTTGATGCCGACGCCTTCGATGCCGCCGTGGCGGCGGGGAAGCGCACGCCCAAGCCGTTTTTGAACTCCTGCATCGTGGAATGGGAATAGACGGGCGTTTTAGAAGAACATGCGGCTTGCCTCTCGGGCGGCGCGAATGCTGCCGTATGCGGAAGCCGAGGCAGAAGCGAGCGTGTCGCAGCGCTCCGCCAAGGAGGATTGCATGGACGACATCAAGAAAGAAACCCAGGTCGCAAGTCCGCCGGAAGAACGGTTGGCAAAGATGGTTCCCGCCGATGTGCGCACCCAGCGCTCGTACACGTCGCAGCGTGCGCACAAGCTTGCGGCCAAGGTGAAAGACATTCCCGCCTCTGCCAAAAAGGTGGCGAAAAAGACGATGGACGACGTTGCCATGACGCCTTTTCTACGCAAGATTTCGTTCTTTTCGAGCGGCGGGTCGTTTCTCGACGGCTACGTGCTTTCGCTGATCGGCGTTGCTTTGACCCAGATTGTCCCGATGTTCGATTTGACGGCCGCCGAAAGCGCTGCAATCGGAGCATCGGTCATGCTCGGCATCTTTTTCGGCACGATCTTCGGCGGATATCTCACCGATGCCATCGGGCGAAAGAAGATGTTCACGATCGACATCATCGCCATAGCGGTTTTTTCGATTCTGAGCGTTTTCGCCACCACGCCGCTCGAGTTGGTGGCGGCGCGCTTCTTCATCGGCGTCTTCGTGGGAGCGGATTACCCCATCGCCACGTCGCTGATCGCCGAGTTCACCCCCAAGAAGCACCGCAGCGTTTCCATGGGCATGGTTTCGGCCGCATGGTATCTGGGGGCCACCGTTGCAGCCGTGGTGGGGTATTGCCTCTACGGCGTCGAGGACGGGTGGAAGTGGATGCTCGGCAGCGCTGTTGTGCCGTGTGTCATTCTTTTGATCGGCCGGCATGATATTCCTGAATCGCCGATGTGGCTTTCCCAGAAGGGCCGCATCGAAGAGGCCGAGGACGTGGTGCATCGCGTGTTCGGCGACGATGTGGAGCTTGAGCCCGAGGCGGTGACCCGGAAGATGTCTTTGGGCGCGCTGCTGAAGTCGGGTTACATGAAACGCATGGTCTTTCTCGGCGTGTTCATCTTGTGCCAGGTCGTTCCGATGTATGCCATCTATACGTTCGGCCCTGACATCATGACGGCGTTCGGGCTGGGCGAAGGTCGCGAGGCCATTTTGGGAGAGAGCGCGGTAAGCCTGTTCTTTTTGGTGGGAAGCATCCCCGCGATGTTTTGGCTCAACTCCATGGGTCGACGCAGGCTGCTTTTGGTCAGCCTTGCCATGATGGCAATCGGCCTGCTGGTGCTGGGCATTTGGCCGAGCGCTCCTATCTGGGTGGTCATCGTTGCTTTCGGGCTGTATGCGTTTTTCAGCGGAGGCCCCGGCATTTTGCAGTGGCTTTATCCCAACGAGCTGTTCCCGACCGAGGTGCGCGCTTCGGCGGTGGGCATCGCTATCGCCTTCAGCCGCATCGGAACCATTGTGGCCACCTACGCCACGCCTCTTTTCCTCGAGGCGTACGGCATCGGTCCCACCATGATGGTAGCGGCGGCGCTTGTCGTGTTCGGTTGGGTGCTTTCGTTGGCGATGGCGCCTGAAACCAAGGGCAAATCGCTTGCCGAGACAAGTGCGCTGTCCGACATCGAAGACGTTCCTGCCGTGCGCGAGAGGCACGCGTAGCTTAAGGGCATTGTTTTTTGTATCCTGCGGCCGCAACGATTGGTTTCGTTACGGCCGTTTTTTTATTGTGCACGTCATCTCACGGCGGCCCTCATGCCCGCTTTGAACGCTTTCATGATTGGTTCCCAGGCGGGAGAACACATTCGTGGTGCCGGGGTTTTCGGCGGAAACCGCATTGCGCTTTATTGCGCAATCTGCGAGGGAAAGCGCTCGTAGATTTTTGCGAGAAATTGCACGAGTAAGAAATGCAAGAAAGCTTCGCTTGTGGGCAAGCTCTCGCGAAGAACGCACGCCGGTCAAGGAGCGAAGCGCTGTCTGCGCGTGGCAAAGAACGGCAGGTGCGAAGCCGTCCTGAAACGAAAAGGGGAAATGATCGGAAGCGCATCTTGCCCTTAGACGCGAAAAAAGCGCCCATGGGCGCTTTTTTCGTAAGGATGAAGCAAGAGAAGGGTTACTTGCCCTGCCAGACGGGGGTGCGCTTCTCGACGAAGGCGGCAGGACCCTCGATGCCGTCGGCGGTCTTCTCGAGGAAACGGTAGGCGGCGTCGCAGTAACGCATGGCGTCTTCCTCGGACATCTGATCGGCGGCATGGACGATGTACTTGGTCCACTTCAGCGCCAAAGGAGCGTTCTTGAGAACCTGCTCGGCCAGCTCAATCGCCTTGTCCATGACCTCTTCGGCGGGAACGACGTAGTTGATCAGGCCGAGCTCTTTGGCCTCGGGAGCCTTGATTTTCTTGCCGGTGAGCAGCAGCTCCATGCAGTCTTTGCGGTTGACGTCGCGGGCGAGGCGCACAATGCCGCCCGTAGAGGCGATGATGCCCAGACCGACCTCGGTGCAGCCGAACTTGGCGTTCTCGGCGGCAACCACCATGTCGCAGGAAAGGGCGATTTCCATGCCGCCGCCTGCGGCGGAGCCGTTGATGGCGCCGATGACGGGCTTGGAGCACAGACGTGCGGTCAGGCCGCCGAAGCCGTGCTCGGTGACGGTCTGGCATTCGCCGCCCTCGGAAAGCTCGGAGAGGTCTTCTCCTGCGCAGAACACCTTGCCCGTGCCGGTGACGATGATTGCACGCACGGCGGGGTCGGTTTCGGCGTTGTTCATGATGTTTTCCATGGCCTTGGAAGTGACGCCGTTCAAAGCGTTGGCGACCTCGGGACGGTTGATGCGGATGATCAACAGGCCGTCTTCGCGAAGCTCGGATACGACGGTGTCGGTTCCATAGTAATCTGCCATTGTTCCTCCTTGAGTCTTGCTCATCAGGTGTGTTCGATCGAAACGCGACGACATGGGATTACGCGCTCGCGCGCTTCGACCGCTCATCTCAGGGTACGCACCGAAGGAGGTTTCGCATATCGCGCGGATTGCAGTATTCATAGGAGGTTTCATGCGCTCGATATCGGCAGATTATGGGTAAGAAGATGCCGGCCTTGCCTCGGATGGCCTGCGGTATACAAAATCGGTGCATATTCGAATCATGTATGACAAAAGCGTCATATGCATAAGAAATGCCAGTTCGGAGAAGGTAATCAAGAAGAAGGCGTTTTTCGGTGCGCCCAATCGGCGTGCAACAAGGGTCGCGAAAAAATGAGTAGAAGGGAAAAGACCCCGCCTATCGTGCATGACGGGCGGGGTCTTTGCTGCCAAGGGGGTCGCTGTCGTATTGTGCGACGAGCGACGCCGTTAACAACGCAGTGTCGGGGCTTTACTGGAAAGGTTTCGTTGCATTGTCCGGTCGGCGTGGTTGCGGTTTCCTCAAGCGGACGGCTGCCGGGTGGCGTCAATGCGCGACCGAATCCACGGCGAGGTTTTGCCCCCGCCTAATCGATGAAAATCGTGCGATCAGCGGTATCTTTGAGCTCGTATTGCGCCGTGACGAATTCGATGAAACGATCCACGCAATGGGGGTGGCGCTTTTTCGCATCGTAGGCGAAATACACGCGATGATAGAAGCTGTTCTTATGTTCGGCATCGTCATAAAGCTCTTTGACGATAAGCCCGTCGATACTTGGTGCGTAAACGGTGTCGAGCATGATGGCGGGCTTGTTTTCTGTGGCCGCAAAGCCGGCAAGGATGTTTTCGTCGCGATAGGAATACGAAACTGATTCGATACGCGCTTTTTTGAGCAGGTCATGAATCGCTTTTCCGAGCGGAATGGCGGTTTTGTAGCTGATCAGGTCGTAGTCGTGCAAATCTTCGAGGGTGACGAATTCCCGGGAGGCGAGCGGCGAATGCTCGTTGACGCTTACGACGACCTTCTGCGCGATGACGGGTACATAGGCGATTGATTCGTCATCGCCTCCTTTTGCGAGGAACGCAACGTCGTATACGTCTTGTTTGAGGCTTTCGAGCAAGGGACCGGAGGGTTCCTCCTTGATATCGAAGCAGGTGTCTTGCGAAATGTCGCGCTTGAACTCCTTGATGATGCGCGGGACATGGCGCGCCTGGACGGTCATGATGCAGCCGACGTCGATATGGCCGCCCGCTCCGGCTCCTGCGTATTCGTGCATCATTGCGATGCCCGTGTCGATGCGCTCGAGGCTTTCGTTCACGTAGCCGAGGAATTCATGGCCGTATTTCGTGAGGCGCACGTTGCGTCCTACTTTTTGGAACAGCGGAATGCCGAGTTCTTTTTCCAGCGACGAAATGGAGCTGGAAAGGGACGGCTGTGCGATATTGAGCTCTTTGGCGGCTTTCGAATAGTGCTGGAGGTCCGCTAGTTTTTGGAAGTACCGCAATTGTGCGAGATTCATTGATTCCCCCTTGTTGCCCGACTGAATTGTGCGGGCCTCGTCCGACGCTATGAAATCCTATTGAGCTGCGCTTCGGTGATTTGCGTTTCGATGGAGCTGTGAATGATATTTGCGAAAGGTCCGGCGTCGGCGATGATGTGCTTGACGCCTGGCTGGTCGCATTTCCTGATGAAGTAGTACAGGAAGGCGCAGGTGTAGAACTCGGCGAGAAAGTCGGTGTTGTTCTTCGGCAGATAACGATTGGACAAAATGAAATCGATGTCGCTTTTGATTGCCGGCAGGTACAGGGTGTACAGATAGTTGCGCAAGGCGTTCGGACTCGTTTCAAGCAAGGCCTGCGCATAGAATTTACGGCGCGACTCTAACACGCGTGCAAACACGCCGAAAAACTCCGAGTGGTCAAGCGAGCGAATGCCCGATTTCTTCCTGATGTAGTAAGGAAACTGCGCCGTGGAACTGTCGGCGTCGTTTTCGTAGACAAGAAGCTCTTCGGGGAAGTGGGAGCGCAGCGCCTGGCCGAGGTCGTAGCGGAAGATCCAGTCGATCAGATAGTTCTTGTCGACGAAGTGATAGTAAAACGTCTTGCGGTTTTTGCCCGTTCTCTCGACGATGTCGCTGATGGAAACCTTTTGCAGCGGCATCTCGTCGCACAGCGACACAAAGGCATCGACGATAAGAAGCATCGTGTTCATAGCGCTCATCTTAAGATCCACCCTTCTTCCTGGTCTTCACATTGCCAGCATGGCGTCGATACCCATCGCTATGCTGGTATTATAGGACAAATTTGAGAGGTTATTGCATAACCATAGCTAAAAAGGATACATAGTTTCTGGTCAATATCCTTAAATTTGCCCCTATTTCTGATACCAATAATAAACAAATTTAATTATCTGTCCATCGATATCTAAAAATCGACTCACTAAAATGGGTTTTGCAATCAAGCGACGCAGTGCAATGGGGAACAAAATCACCATGATGCGGATTGCATCGGATATATCGCCCGAATTAACCGATTTCTCGGAATTAATCGGGACAGATTGCGAAAAATGATTACCCGAAGTAAGAAAGGGGTCGAGCGGTGGGAAAGTACGACAAGCTCTTGGAGCCGGTTAAAATCGGCAATGTCGAGCTGAGGAACAGGTTCGTCATGCTCCCCATGACGATCGAGAAAGTTGACAACTACCACATCGTTGACGATTTGGTCGATTTCTACGAGCAGCGCGCAAAGGGCGGTCTCGGCCTGATCGAGATCGGCTCCTGCTATGTCAGCGACTGCTACGATTCCACCCCCAAGTACCACACCACCACCGGCGCTTGCGGCATCTGGGGCGACGAATTCATTCCCGGCTTCAAGCGCGTGGCCGACGCCTGCCATAAGCACGGCGCAAAAGTGGCCGCTCAGCTGCAGCTTTGTTACGAATGGCGCGCGAACGGCGATGATCCGCTGATTTCCGTCGCTCCTTCCGCCGACGTCATGAGCGGTCCGTTCGTGGGCATGCCCGAGCATGAGCTCACCGTCGACGAGATCCACACGATCGTCAAGCAGTACGGCCAGGCGGCACGCCGTGCCAAGGAAGCGGGCATCGACATTATCGAAATCCATGCAGGCATCGGCTACATGGTCATGCGCTTCCTCTCCAAGTATTCCAACCATCGCACCGACGAGTACGGCGGAAGCGAAGAGAACCGCGCCCGTCTTCTCACCGAAATCATCGATGAGATTCACGAGACCTGCGGCAAGGATATGCCCATTTTGGTCCGTATGTCCGCAGACGACCTGATGCCCGGCGGCAACCGCATCGAAGACACCCTCAAGATCGTTCCGATCGTCGAGGCTCACGGCATCGACGCGTGGTCCATCCAGGCGGGCTTCCATGAGGCTCCGCGCCCCGTGGCAAACGCGCTTGTTCCCGAAGGCGAGTTCATCGATCTTGCCAAGCAGGTCAAGACCGTCTCCAAGCTTCCGGTGTTCCCGGGCACCCGTATCACCGGCCTCGAGATGTGCAAGAAGGTCGTCGACGAGGGCTACGGCGACATGGTGGGCATGGGCCGCTCCTTCATCGCCGACCCCGACCTGCCGAACAAGGTTGCTGCCGGCCATCCCGAGCAGGTTCGTTCCTGCATCGTGTGCAGCCGCTGCCTTGACAACATCTTCATCGGCAAGCCCTGCCAGTGCTCTGTCAACGCCAACGTGTTCAACAGCGAGCTGGGTCTTCCCGAAGACCATCCCGCCGAGACCAAGAAAAACGTCGTCATCATCGGCGCAGGCCCTGCAGGCCTCGAGGCGGCTCGTGTCGCCGACATCCGCGGCCATAAGGTCACGCTTATCGACCACTCCGATCGTCTGGGCGGCCTGATCAACATGGCTCAGGTGCTCAACGACAAGATGGAAAACTATGTCAGCTACTGGAACGCCGAGATGGCGAACCATCCCAACATCGACATTCGCCTGAAGACCGAAGCAACCCCCGAGCTGATTCGTTCCCTCAACCCCGACGAGGTGCTCGTTGCTCCCGGCGGTAAGGTTCTCGACCTCGACTTCCCGGGCCGCGACAGCAAAAACGTCGTGTCGTCCCAGGACATCAAGGACATGGTTGCCGGCAAGGTTCCCGAGGGCAAGGGCATGCTGTGGAAGGCGGCAGTTGCAGCCATCAAGGCGCAGGGCGGCACCGTCGGCTTCATGCGCATGGGCCTGAACATGGCATCCGGCCCCACCGCTGTCGTGGGCAAGCGTCTGCTGATTGTGGGCGGCGGCTTCGCCGGCCTCGAGACCGCAGGTGCGATGAACTCCAACCGTGAGGTCACCGTCATCGACACGGCGAAAAAGCTCGGCAACGGCATCGGCATCATCGATAAGAACCCCGAGCTGCGCAAGCTTAAGAGCGAAGGCGTGAACCTGATGCCTTCCACCGAGCTTGTCGAGGTGAACAAGAAGGGCGCGAAGGTTCGCAACATCGAAACCGGCGAAGAGCAGTTCATCGAGTGCGACACCGTTCTTCTGAGCCTGGGCGTGCAGCAGAACACCGATCTGTACGACCAGATTAAGAAGGACTTCCCCGAGGCCAAGCTTCTGGGCGACGCTGTCACCCCTGATGGCAAGGTGTTCCGTACCCTCGAGGCTGTCAAGGGCGGCTTCACCACCGCCATGGCCCTGTAATCAATGGGTTTTCGCCCTCCCCGCAAGGGGCGGGGAGGGCTTTTACCAAGGTTATCTAGCACGAAGTGCCTAGAGATAGCATCTTCTACGAAGGAGGAATCAGATGGATTTCGCATTGACCGAAGAGCAGAAGCGCATCAAGCGTGGCATTCGCGAATGGGCGAAGGAGAACCTGACCGAGGAAGTTATCGCCAACGGCTACAAGAACCGTGGCATCGATCCCAAGGTTGCCAAGTCCTGGGTTGACAGCGGCTGGGGCCTCTACGGTCTGCCTGAGGAGCACGGCGGAAAGGCCGTCGATCATGTGACCATGGCCATGATCATCGAAGAGCTCAACCATGC
>JAUNLI010000207.1 GCA_030532315.1 Slackia sp. | reverse complement strand
CAAGGGCGGCCAGGAGCTTCGGTTTGTCTTGCTTGACGCGTTCGAGTGTTTTCTGCGCCCAGCGGGCCTGCATGGCCTGGATGGCGAATGCGTCGGCAAGGGAATTCTTTGAAAACGGGATGTTCACCTTGTGAAACGCTGCCATGATTTGGGGTTGGGCGATGCAGTATCCCAGACGAACGCCCGCAGCGCCGAATCCCTTCGAAAACGTGCGTACCACGGCCAGGTTGTCGAATTCGGGCACGAGGGAAAGGGCGGTTTGGTCATCGTCCATGTAGTCGCCGTAGGCTTCGTCCATGACGATGAACGAGTTGGCTTTTTGCGCCGCCTGCACGACGCGCCTCACCTGGTCAAGCGGAAATACCTGGCCGGTGGGATTATTGGGGTTGTCAAGGTAGACGAATGCGCTGGGATTGCGTTCGATGCGTTCGATGAGCTCATTGGCATCGAACGCATAATTGTTTTCGCGGCGCAAATAGACGCGTTCGAATTCGACGCCGTAGGTGGCCATATCGTCGGTGACCGCCGTAAAGGTGGGCGCCATGCAGACAACCGTCTTGCCAGGCTTGAGGCACATGCGGTTCAACGCAACGCACGTGCCGATCGATCCGCACGAAAATGCGACCATGTCGTCGGTGATGGGGAGGACGTCGGCGAAACGCTGGCGAATCAGCTCTGTGAGCTCTGCGTCGGAGTGCGGGTAGTGCGCGATGTCTTGCATGACATTGGCGGGAATGGTGAATTCGGGCGATCCGTAGGGGTTCGAGCCCATGGAGCAATCGAGGATGAAGTCGCCTTCGCTGAGATGTTCCGAATAGTCGCCGCGCTCCTGCTGGAGCAAAACATCGTGAATTCCGTACATGGTTTGCCTCCGAAGATTCGTTATACGAGTGATGACTTTATCGCACGATAGCGCGATAAAGCGCAGTTGTAAATCGCATAGAGAAAGGTGGCTGTTTCGAATCGCGGTGGCGAAGCGTTCTAGAATGCGGCCAGTTTGTCGATGAGCTTGCGATAGATGCGATCGCGAATCCAAGGTTCGCTGGAGCGTTCGATCGCTTCGGTAAGAGGCATCCATGCAACGGCGTTGTTTTCGTCCGGCTTTATCCGTAGGGGCTCTTTCGGATCGGCGATGGCAAGGTAGGTCACGTTAAGGTGCAGATGCGAGCCCACGTATACCCCGCGTTTCTCATGGCCATCCACGGTGAGCACTTCGAGGGAGAAGATGCCTCCCGGACCACACGGTACCAGATGGGCGTTTGCCACTCCGGTTTCTTCTTCCAACTCGCGCAGAGCCACTGCGGCAAGGTCGTGTTCGCCGTCTGCGTGGCCGCCGATCCACGACCAGGAATCGTAGACGTTGTGATAGACCATGAGCGTTTGTTTCATGGTTGCGTCAACGGTCCATATCGAACAGGTCATGTGCGCCTGTGCGCTGCGGTCGAAACAATGCGGGTCGCTTTTCAGGGCATGGAGGATGACTTCTTTGTCTGTCGCTTCCTGCTCGTTGAAAGGCTGAAATGCGGCGATGCTTTCATAAAGGCTCATGCGCTTTGTCTCCTCCTGGATTTTCGCAAGTTTAAAACGGAGTGTATCAATTGCAAAGGCGATGTTGACTGGAACGAGGGGTAAAAGAAGGCGCTAAACAGCAAATTGCAGCGAATTGTCCATGAACTTTGCTTTATGCTTTCGTCGGCAGAGGGGCCCGTGATGCGGGTCGGCAGGAACTTGAGATTTGAGGGCGGGAAAACTGACGTGAGGCATTATCGCGCAGGTAACCCCGCAACAGGGGCGCTCGCTGCGTGTATTATGGAACACAACAGGCACTTGGCGTCTTTTCGCGATAGGAGAGCATCATGCAGGAACAGCAG
>JAUNLI010000041.1 GCA_030532315.1 Slackia sp. | reverse complement strand
GATGAGGTTCTCCATGGTCACGCGACCGACCTCGCGACGAACGGGATCGAAACACGAGATGGTGACGCATTCGGGCGTATCGTCGATCAAAAGATTCACGCCGGTAAGCTGCTCGAACGAGCGAATATTGCGACCCTCGCGGCCAATAATGCGACCTTTGAGGTCATCGGAAGGAATGTGAATCGTTTTGACCGTGGTTTCGGCGGAATGGTCCGCTGCAACGCGCTGGATGGCAAGGCTCAGAATTTCACGAGATTTCTTATCCGCCTCGAGCCTCGTGCGCTGCTCTGCTTCGCGGATAATGGTCGCGCTTTCGTGCGTGACCTCGTCGCGGAGCGTGTCGAGCAGCTCCTTTTTCGCCTCTTCAGGTGTCATACCCGCAACGCGTTCGAGGCGAACGTTGACCTCCTGCATGGCGCTTTTCAAATCGCGTTCGCGGCGCTCGACCTGCCCCTGCATCGAAGAAAGCTGGTGTTCGCGCGCATCGAGGCTCTCGACACGGCGGTCAAGACTTTCCTCGCGCTGGTTGATGCGGTTTTCAGCATTGCGAACTTCGCGCATGCGCTCCTTGTTTTCGGCCTGAGCCTCCTGCTTCATCTTGAAGACCTCGTCTTTGGCCTCCACCACGGCCTCGCGGCGCAGCGTTTCGGCCTGGCGTTTCGCAGATTCGACAAGCTGCTCGGCCTCTTCGGCGGCCTTCTTGCTCGAAGCGTTCACCAGATAGCGGGAGACAAAGAAACCGACAGCAACGCCTACGACGGTGAAGACGGCGACGATGACAAGCCATATCATTTCGGGCATCGGCTTCTCCTTTCTTACATTCGATTCAGACAAAATGATGTATCGGTGTACCGGAAATAAAAAATGCCGGGCATAAACACCTGGCATGAGCGAAGCGCATGGAACGACAAAGGCATGCATATGCGATTGTTTTTATCGAAAAGCATCGGACATTCGATGCGAATACACTCAAGCTTTCCTCATGATACACCGAGACGGCGGCAAAACCGCCCGCGTTTCGTCAAAAAACCCCATCGCAATGTTCGGCATAACGTCGCGCGACAGAAAAAACCACATCGCGCGAAAAACCGCGAGAAGCAAGCTTGCGACATGCGGACGCATAGACGTTTTTCGACCGAGGCGGTTTCCTGAGCAGTACGTCAAACGCACGCTGCTCTTCGGTGGGACCGTCAGACGGGAAAAACTCGTCGGGCCACCCCTCAAGATCGCATGCCGAAATGCCGCAAGAAGCGAGCTCTTCTTCGATGCCCGTCCTGCCCTTTCCTTGCGAAATACGCGAACGCACGAGCGTTTCTCCGTATCGCAGGTCGTCAACCAACCCGCACGAAAGCGCGCGAGATACGGCATCGCGCGCAATGTCTTCGCTCAAGCCATCGCGCATAAGCCTGGCCACCAACTCGCAAGAACAACGCTCGCGAACCGACACGAGCCGAGCGATTTTAGAGAACGCATCCTCTTGTTCCTGGGAGACATCGGCAACGATAGGTTCCCGCACGAGCTTCGAGAGAAATTCTTCGTCAATAATAGGCATGTGAATCCTGCTTCCAAACGAAATCCGCCTTCAGCCTCCGAGGTCAAGGCATCGACCAAATGCGAAAACAAACACGCCGCCCTGCCGTAAAACCACGACTGAGGGCGGCGCTGTAAGCATAAGAGCCTTATGGGGCATGCACAATCTATTCGTCTTCGTCACGCACTGCACAGGCGCTGGGAATGCCGAAGAACTCGCGCACCTTCGCTTCGATTTCATCACGCAAGTCGGGATTGGTTCGCAGCATTTCCTTCGCCGCTTCTCTGCCCTGACCCAACCTCTGTTCGCCGCAGGTATACCACGCACCGCTCTTTTTCACGACACCCGCTTCAACGCCCATGTCAACGATGCATCCCTCGCGCGAAATGCCCGTACCGTACATGAGATCGAACTCAGCCTGGCGAAACGGCGGCGCTACCTTGTTTTTGACGACCTTCGCGCGAACACGGTTACCGATAGGTTCGTTGCTTTTGTTCTTCAGCGTCTCGATACGACGGATGTCGATGCGCACGCTCGAGAAGAATTTCAAAGCACGTCCGCCCGTCGTGGTTTCGGGATTTCCGAACATCACGCCGATTTTCTCACGCAGCTGGTTGATAAAGATGCACGTGGTGTTCGATTTCGAAAGCGACCCCGCAAGCTTGCGCAGAGCCTGGGACATAAGACGCGCCTGAAGACCGACACTGCTATCGCCGATTTCGCCTTCGATTTCAGCGCGCGGCACCAACGCCGCAACCGAGTCGATGACAATAGCGTCGATTGCATTGGAGCGCACCAGCATGTCGCAGATTTCAAGCGCCTGCTCTCCGGTGTCGGGTTGAGAGATAAGCACCTCGTCGATATCGACGCCGAGACGGGCCGCATAGGTAGGATCGAGCGCATGTTCGGCGTCGATAAAAGCGACGACGCCGCCGAGAGCCTGAGCTTCGGCGAGAATCTGCAGAGCAAGAGTTGTTTTACCGCTTGACTCGGGCCCATAGATTTCAACGATACGCCCCCGCGGCACGCCGCCGATGCCCAATGCGGCGTCAAGAGGAAGAGACCCTGTAGGAATCACGCCGACTTCAAGGCTGCGGCCCTCTTCGCCAAGCTTCATAATCGAGCCTTTGCCGAATTTATGTTCGATTTGCTCGGTAGTAAGCTTGAGCGTTTTTTCTTTATCCTGATTCATCCGTGCTCCTTGCTATCGACCATGCGGCCGTGAAAACGCGTACCGCGTTATTATTACGAACGGATGTTCTTATGTCAATCGTCGCCCAGAAAAACCTTGCGCCACGCATCCGCTGCGATTATGAAACCACACGCACCCTGCCGCTCTTTATGAAAACTCCCCTGCGATCCCGGCGCGAATCCGGTCGCAACCACGCAAGAATGGAGTTTTTCCAAGCGTCGCCAGCCCACCTTACCCGGCTGGCGACGCTTTACTGCACACGAAAAACAGCAGCAAGGCCTGCAGGCGAAAGACGACCTTCGAGCCTATCGCAGTATCGTGGAAAGCATTGCCTCGAGCGCGGCATCGACCGTCTGTCGACGCACCGCATCGCGGTCGCCGTCGAAATGATGAAGGCAGGCATCTTCCCCCGCTTGCGAAGACACGGCAATCCAGACGGTTCCAACAGGCTTTCCCTCAACGGCTCCGCCAGGACCTGCAATTCCCGTGACCGCAACCGTCACGTCGACGCCAAGCGACGCGCGCGCACCTTTCGCCATTTCGCATGCCGTCTGCTCACTGACGGCGCCGCAGGATGCAAGCGTTTCCGCCGAAACGCCGAGGCTTTCCTGCTTGACCTCGTTGGCGTAGCTCACGACACCACCCCAGACGACCTCCGAAGCGCCCGGCACGTCGGTCAACGTCGCCGCGATCAATCCGCCCGTGCAGCTTTCGGCCGTTGCAACACGCAACCCGCGCTCGCGCGCCGCTTCGATAACGCGCTGTGCGACGGGTCGTTCGTCTTCGACTGCGCTACCTGCAGGCGACCCCTTCGGCTTGAAGCCGATCAGATGACGCGCCTTCGAGATGTAATCGACCATCGACACGACGGTCAAAACAAGGGCAACGCCCATAACCGCCCAGCTCAATACATACAAGGCCATATAGAACCCCGACGACGAGTCGCCGAAAGCGGGGCTTTCCTTCACTACGAACAGTACGATGGCCACCATCTGAAAGACGGTTTTGAATTTGCCATACCACGACGCGGCGATGACTTCGCCCTTGCTCGCCGCCACCATGCGAACACCCGACACGATGAACTCGCGCGCGACGATGATCAAAACGACCCAGCTCGGGATGGCGCCGAGCTCGATCAGCACGAGCAAGGCCGCGGTTACAAGAATCTTGTCGGCAAGGGGGTCCATGAATTTTCCGAAATCGGTGACCTCGTTGCGCTTGCGTGCAAGATAGCCGTCGAGCCAGTCGGTGCATGAAATCACGACGAAAATAGCCGCCGCAATCCACGCCTTCCAAACATCGAGTTCGGCAAAGCCGATCCATTCAGGCCACGGGCTGATAATCGCGGCCACAAACACCGGAACCAGGCAAATGCGCACCATGGTGATGATGTTCGCAGGCGTCATCACGCTTTCAGAGGGCTTGGAAACGTTATCGCTCATCGCACAGCTCGCCTTCCATTTCGTATACGAGCGTGTCGACGATGCGCACGCGCACGATATCGCCGATTTCGCCCTCTTCCAAATACACGACGCCGTCAACCTCGGGAGCCTGACACATCGCGCGTCCGAACAACTGGCCGTCCTCTTCGCGCCCGAGCACGAGCACGTCCATTTCGGATCCGATACGCGCCGAAACGCGACCTTCGCCGATCGCATCGGCGATATCGCGAATCCTTTGGGCGCGTTCGATTTTGACGTCTTCTTCAACCTGGCCGTCAAGCGTCGCCGCACGCGTTCCTTCTTCGGCCGAATACGGGAAAACGCCCGCATAGTCGAATTCCGCGTCCTCGAGGAATTCGCACAGTTCCTCGAAATCGTCGTCGGTCTCGCCCGGGAATCCGGCGATCAGCGTAGTGCGAAGCGTGATGCCCGGCACGCGCGAACGAATGCGTTCGACTAAGGAGCGATGCGATTCGGCATCGCCTGCGCGGTTCATGGCGCGCAGCACCGGCTTGCTCACATGCTGCAGCGGGACATCGAGATACGAGCACACGTTGTCATGCGCGGCGATCGTATCGAGCAGCTCGTCGGTCACGCCCTGCGGCTCGATGTACATGAGACGAAACCACGTCGAAGGAAACTCGCGAGCAAGCACATCAAGCAGATGCGCCGTGGTATCGGGCGTATCGAAATCTTCTCCCCAGCGACCGGTGTCTTGCGCAATCAGCGTGATCTCGCGCACACCTGCCGCCACGCGCTCGGCCACGGAAGCACGCACCTCGTCAAGCGGGAAGCTGCGATAGCGGCCGCGGATATAAGGAATGGCGCAGAAACTGCAGAATCGGTCGCAGCCGTCGCTGATTTTCACGTACGAAGCCGGGCTTTCGGCATACGGCGACGTGAAATCATTCGAGCACACCTCGGGACGCACGCCCAGCACGGAGCAAAGCACTTCGACGATATCGTCTTCGCGGCTGCACGGAACAAACGCCTTGGCCTCCTGCAGCTCATCTTCGAGTTCGTCGCCATAGCGTGCAGGCATGCAGCCCGCGACGATGAGCTTCGCTGCCCCGTTCTCGAAATTATCGAGCCCACAGATATCGAAGATGACCTCGAGGCTTTCCTCGGTGGCCGCCTGAATGAAAGAGCAGGTATTCACCACCACCGCATCGGCAGCGGCGGCGTCTTCGACGACTTCGAAACCCGCAGCAAGCACGCGCTTCGTCATTTCGGCCGAATCAACCTCGTTTTTCGCGCAGCCGAGTGTGACGAAGCACACCGCAGGGACTGCCGCACACGCATCGCAATGCGCTGCCGTGACATCGATATTGGTCACAAAAACACCGCCTTGCTATCGGTAGTTGACGTACTGCAGCGGCTGACCGTAGTCATTGCCCTTCAGGAACGCGATGACCTCCTGGAGCGTATCGCGCGAAGCAGAGCTCACGCGCAGCTTATCGCCCTCGATCGTCACCTTCACCTTGAGCTTTTGCGCCTTGATGTCCTTGTTGATTTTGGAAGCCGTCTCCTTGTCGATGCCCTCGACGATATCGGCCGTCTGGCGAACGCTTTGACCGGCAGCGGCCACCGGATCGCCCCATTTCAGGGAATTCAAATCGATGCCGCGGCGGATGAGCTTGCTTGCAAGCACGTCGATGACCTGCTTGGCCACGAAATCAGCCGGAGCGGATACGACGATTTTACGACCGCCCTTATCAAGCGAAATCTCCGCTCCGGAATCTTTGAGGTCGTAACGTTGTGCGAGTTCGCGTTTTGCCTGGCCGAATGCGTTGTCGACCTCCTGCATATCGACGGTGGACACAACGTCGAAGCTCGATTCTTTTGCCATGATCGAAACCTTTCTTCTCGAATGAAAAAACAGCAAAACGGGCGCGCCTTCTGTGCCCGCCCGTAAGAAAAGACCCGCTATGCGGCGGAGGCATCCGAAGCGTCGGAGGATGCATCCGCCTTCGCCCCCGCAGCTTCAGGATGTTCTTCGTTCCACTTCGCAAGCACGTCGGCGAAGCTCACCTCGACGGTGGCAACTCCCGACGAAGCCGCCTCAAGCGGAATCTCGACGCCGTCCTGCGTCAGCTTCACGCCATCGGGCGGCGTGACATGGAATTCGAAATCGCCCGTGACGTCGAAAGAACCGCTCTTGGGACCGGTCACATCGCCGCCATCGACGTATTTACCGTCGACATACGCTTCGAAATACGTGGTAACGCCCTTGGAAATCTCAAACGCCATGACGGTCTTGGTCGGAGCGGCGACGGCAGGTTCGGGCTCTTTCGAGGCGCCCTCGCCCGAAGCCTCGTCGGTCGATGCATCCTGATCCTCGCCCGAAGAATCTTGCGACGCCTCAGAGCCGGGAAGGCCCGTCACATTGAGCGGAGCAGGAGCTTGGGTGGCATCCTGCGCACGGCCGAGGCCGTTGGCCAAAACGGCGATGACCACCACAAGCAAAAGCACGATAATGCCCACGATGATGAACGGAAGCTTGTCACGCCAGCTTGAAGTGCGCACGCCGATGTTTTTCGGCGCGGCGTACAGATTGGTGTAATGCTCGCCCGGCATGCTCGAACGACGTGCACGATGCGTGCTGTGCGCATCATGGCGGCGCGATTCGTCGACAGGCTCCAAGCGGCGCGTTTCGCTGCTCGAACGGCGCGCGTTTCGCTGCGAAAGACCCTGACCGTAAGCGTTATAGGAGCCCACATGCACGGCTCCGATACGGCCTGCGGGCTCTTTCGGCGGCGCGATGGCCGCATCGATGTCGTCGAACAAAGCATCGTCGAAGCCGCCCGACGAACGACGCGCCGACGGGCGGGGTTCACGTACGTCCGACCGCGCGCCATGCTGTTCATCGTGAACTCGTTCGCGCGCTGCCGAACGACGCGTCGAGGGCATCTCGAATCCTGCGGGCCTGATGTTTTCCCGCGCATGCTCGACCTGGCTGCGATATTGGGCGTTTTGATACATCTTCACCACTTCGGTGGTGTTCAGGCCCAGATAGCGCGCATAGGCATTGATCATGTTGCGCGAGTAACCGCGCGGCGGCATAGCGTCGATATCGGATTCCTCGATGCGTTCGAGGATGTCGGGGCGTATACGGATGCGACGGGCGACCGACACAAGGTCTTCGCCGCTTTGCTCGCGAGCATGGCGCAAAACGTCGCCGAAGTTCATTTCGTCCACGCCTGTCCTCCTTAGAATCCTTCTGCGGCATCCTGGGCTTCGAATGCCTTAAGCGTTTCAAGTTCCATGGCATCGACCAGCACCTCACGTGGCTTGCTGCCGTTCGGCGGGCCGACGATGCCCTTCTCTTCGAGCATGTCCATTATACGGCCGGCGCGCGAATAGCCCACGCTCAAACGGCGCTGGATGTTCGAGGTCGACCCCAGACCGCTTGCCACCACGATATCGGCGGCCTCCCATAGAAGCGGGTCGTCCGACGTTGAAGAACCACCCGATCCGTCGGGCATCGAAGCACCCAGGCCGATGACGTTGGTCTGCAAAATTTCCTGATGGTATTCAGGCTCGCCCTGCTCTTTCAGATGCGCCACGACGGCTTCGATTTCCTCCTCGGAAACGTAGCATCCCTGCAGACGCTGCGGCTTGGCATATTCCGGCTTGCTGAAAAGCATATCGCCCAAGCCAATAAGGTTTTCCGCACCAGGCGTGTCCAGAATAACGCGCGAATCGATGCCTGAGGCAACATTGAAGGCGATGCGGTTGGTGATGTTCGCCTTGATCAGACCCGTGACGACGTTGGTGGACGGACGCTGCGTGGCCACGATCATATGGATGCCCGCCGCGCGTGCAAGCTGGGCGATGCGGCTGATCGAAAGCTCCACTTCCTTACCTACGTTCATCATGAGGTCGGCAAGCTCGTCAATGATAATGACGATATAGGGCATCTTTTTGACCGGCTCCGCGTCCTCGTCCTCGGAATCGAAGGCGCCCTGCTCGACCTTGGCGTTGTACTGGGCGATATTGCGCACCCCCGCCTTCGACATGACCTTGAGCCTGCGCTCCATCTCGGCCACGCCCCACGCCAGGGCGCTCGCCGCCTCCTTGTTCTCGGTGACCACCGGGACGTAAAGATGCGGAATGCCGTTATAAGGCGTGAACTCGACGCGCTTGGGGTCGATCATGATGAAGCGCACCTCGTCGGGCGTGGCGCGCATGAGGATCGACATGATCATGGCATTGATCGCCACCGATTTACCCGAGCCCGTGGTGCCGCCGATCAAAAGATGCGGCATCTTGGCCAGGTCGGTGACGATCGAATGGCCCTCGACGTCTTTGCCGATGGCCATTTCGAGCGGCGATCCCTTGGCGTCTTTGATCACGTCGCCCAGAAGCACGTTCTGACGCACCTTGTTGGGAACCTCGATGCCCACGTGGTTGGTGCCGGGGATCGGGGCGAAGATGCGCACGCCGGGTGCCGCGAGAGCAAGCGCGATGTCGTCTTGCAGCGCCATGATGCGGCTTACACGCACACCGCTGGGAAGGTCGACCTTGAACAGAGTGACCGTGGGGCCGGCAACCCAGCCCACCACCGTGGCCATGATATTGAAATCTTCGAGCGTGCCCTGCAGTTCAGAGGCGGTCGACGCAAGCTCGCGCTCATCGGCCGCAGCAGCGTGCTCGCTATGGCGAATAAGGCTGAAAGCCGGAAGCGTGAAACCGCCGCGCGTCTGTCCGGGAGCGTCTTCGACGTGTTCCACCGCGAAACGAGCAGGCTTCTTAAGCGCGCGCGTTGCCGCAGCGGCAGCAGCGGAAGGCTCGGACGTCGACCGTTCGAGCTTGCGGGTCATAGGCGCCATCCGGGCAGGACGCGGCGCGGCAGCAGCAGGCGTCTCAAAGTCGGATGCTGCATGCGGTGCGGAATCGTTCGCCTCGCCGTCCGAAAATGCCGCGTCGTCCTCCCACGGAAGCACATGCTTGCGCGAGGAGGCGCGTTGCGGGGAAAGGGTGCGCGTATGGGCGGAATCCGTGCAATCGGAACCCTCGGAGAAATCCCGATCGTCAACGATCTGTCGGCCCGCATCGAAAGCGGAAACGGTCGAGTCGGACGATTCGTCGGCCGAAGGCGCTTCGACCGTGTTTTTGCGCACAGGAACCATGCCGCGTTCGTCCAGCGGGTCTTCGACGCCCAAAACGCGCGTACGCCTTGCTTCGACCGCACGCGTTTCATCGGCAAGCGCATCGGCCTCGCCATAGGCGTAATCGGAAGGCCAGTATGTATCGACCGACATGGTCGCAGGCCCGCCCTGCACGACGCGCGGGGCGCCGATCACCTGGGTTGAAAGCGACTGCGATGCACGACGCGGGCGCGAAAGGTCCCGTGGAACACGAGGAACTGGATCAGGGCGACGCACGATACGCGCAGGCGACTGAGCCTGTTCGACAGAATGGTATGCGGGGCTGTCAAGCGCCGTTCGCTCGCTATCGAAGTCTTCGCGTTCGCGACGTCGACGGGCATGTTCCTTAACGCTTGCAAGCGCATCCTGGGCGCTCTTCAGCGCTCCCGAAATGGAAAAGCCGATAATGACGGCGCCGCCAAGCGCCACGCCGACCATGATAATCGCGCCCACCACGCGACCAAGAAGCTCAAGCAGAGCCCACGCGATGCCCGCCCCCAAATAACCACCGTGCGATTCAAGCACGCCTGGCGCGAAAAGCACCGAGGAATCGACATCGGCGCCCGCAACGAACAACGAGGCAAGCGTCTCGAAGGAGACGAAGAGCAAAGCGAAGCCCACACCCATACGCAACGCAAGAGAATCGGTCTCGTCGCGCATAAGAAAACACGCCCCCACTACGGCAAGCAGAACAGGCAGCACATAGGCGCCCAAACCCAATGCCGCATGCAGGCCTTGGGCAAGCGCCGACGTGATGAAGCCCGAAGGCGGAAGAACCGCCGTGACGAACAGCACCACCGCCGCCACAGCAATGGCGACGCCTGCGATATCGCGCTTCGTGCGCTCGTCGAAAATGCGCGGCGCAACATATTCGACGTCTTGCGCTTCGGCCTCTTTGCCGCGGCGCTCCTTGCCTTTCGAAGGCGCGTCCTTCAAAGCGACGCGGCCTTCGCGGGCCGCATCGCTTTTCTTCTTCGATTGTGATTCGGTGGTCTTAGAACCGCGAGCCACGTTCCTACACTCCTTGCCTTATGCCGCGTCTGTTTTACATTTCATCTGCGTTTCGCCGCATATGCGCCGTGTCTAGAGTTCGATAAGCGCGCATACCACCATGGGGCGCTGCTTGGTGCGCTCCCACAGAAGCGAAAGCAGCGCATCGCGGCAGACCTTTTCGAGGTCTTTGCCCTTAGTGCCCTTGTCAAGCGCGCGACGCAGCGTCGATTTCACGGTTTCGCACGCTTCGCGACGCAGCTGCGCGACATCGCCTCCGGTGATGCCACGCATCTCGACACGCACCACTCCCTCGATCTGCTTCTTGCGCACATTGACCGCTGCGGCGATCGAAGCGATGCCGTAGTTCGAAAGCGCCTGGCGCTCGTCAAGAACATCGCGCGAGGTGTCGCCCACCGACAAACCGTCGACATACACGATGCCGCTTTCCACAGGCTCGCCGAAACGCACTCCCGCCTCGGAAAGCTCAAGCGTGTCGCCGTTTTCGCACAGGAAAATATTGCGCGCATCAACGCCCGTGGCCTCGGCAAGACGCGCATGGGCGCGCAGATGCGTGGATTCGCCATGCACCGGCATGAAATGCTTCGGCTGCACGATGGAAAGCACCAGCTTGAGTTCTTCAGCGCCTGCGTGGCCGGACACGTGCACCATGGCGCGTTTCTTGTCGTAGACCTCGCAGCCGATCTTGGCGAGCGAGTTCACCACACGCGTGACGGCCTTTTCGTTGCCGGGAACAGGCGTGGCCGAAATAATCACCGTGTCGCCCTGGTCGATCTGAATGGTGCGATGCTCGCCGTTGGCAATGCGCGCAAGCGCCGAAAGCGGCTCGCCCTGGCTACCCGTGCACATGATGACCACCTTCTCGGGCGGCGTGCCTTTGAGGTCGTATGCGTCGATCAAATCGATGTCCTGGATCTTCAAATAACCCAGACGACGTGCGATGTCGGTGTTTTGCACCATAGAACGACCCGTGACAACCACCTTACGTCCGTTGGCCACCGCCGCATCGGCAATTTGCTGCAGACGATGAATATGGCTTGCGAAGCTGGCGATGATCACGCGGCCCTTGGCGTTTTCGATGATCTGGCGCAGCGTGCGGCCGACCTCGGCCTCGGAAGGCGTGAAGTTAGGGTTCTGTGCGTTCGTTGAGTCGGACATCATCAAATCGACGCCCATCTTGGAAAAACGAGCCAAAGCGCCGAAATCGGTATGCACGCCGTCAATCGGGCTTTGGTCGAGCTTGAAGTCGCCCGTATGCAGCACGTTGCCCGCAGCGGACTGCATGAACACGCCTACGGCGCCCGGGATGGAATGGTTCACCGCGAAGAAATCGACGATGAAGCCGCCCAGCTTGATTTCGTCGCCCGCTTTGATTTCGGCAAGCTTCGCCTTCACGCGATGCTCGTTGAATTTGCCTTCGATCAGACCGAGCGTCATCTTGGTGCCATAGATCGGCACCTTGCGCGAAAGGTCTTTCATCAAATACGGCAGCGAACCCGTATGGTCCTCGTGGCCGTGCGTGATGATGATGCCGCGCAACTTGTGCTCGTTTTCGAGCACATAGGTGTAGTCGGGAAGGATCAAATCGATGCCCGGGTGGTCGTCATCGGGAAACATCAGGCCCGCATCGACCAGCAGCATATCGTCGCCGCATTCGAACACGGTCATGTTCTTGCCGATGGCATCAAGGCCGCCGAGCGGAATGATCTTGAGCTTGGCCGCAGGATTTTTCTTCACGCCTGCGCGACGGCGCGTGCCGTTCGTGGTTTTGGAGGCATTGCGCGTGCGGGGCTTGGAGAAGCTTTCCTTCTCCATCTGGTCTTCGGGCGTGATTTGCGGACGCTTGTGCTCGACCGAAACAGTCTTGTGGCGCGTCGTGTTGCGGCGACGGCGATTCTGCCCGCCATGCTGGTCGGAAGAAGCCGCATCCGTTGCGCCGGCCTTCGAAGGCGACGCCTGCGCCTGGGAGCGATTGCGACCCTGCGCATGCGTGCTACGACGAATCTGGGAGCGCTCTACCGCGCTCTTTTCGGTATTTTTGGCGTTAGATTCGCCATGGATATGTTCGTTGCTCAAAACGGTAATACTCCTCTGATAATCGGATGACATAGCTTGCTATACAAACACCGGCGCAACCGGCCGATGCCCCATTCGAACTCAAGGCGTCCAAGCGCCTGTACGGCATCGAAAACCGCCGCCGAACAGCGACAGTTCGAACAATCAACGGTTCATTGTATCAATTAATGTGCTATCGCTCCATCAACCGCTGCTATAGCACGCCCAAATGCCACAACTCAAACACTGCAGGCGATACCGTGCGAACACCCCGCCCTTCGGCATTTCAGCATGACGGCAAGCAACGCTACGGCGAATCGCGTGGGCCGAAACCAAATCGCACAAACGGGGCGTTTTCCGCCGTCGCCCGGCAAAAAATCGTCCGTTTGCGGAATGTCGCCTGCGCGCCTGTCGAACGCAACGCAGCTTAACACCTTATTCCAGATATGCACCCGTCTGGCGGCTCCACAACCCCGCGTAGACACCATCCGCCTCGATCAAATCGGCGTGCGGGCCGTCTTCGACGACGCGTCCATCTTCGAGCACCACGATGCGGTCGAGACTCGCCACGGTAGAAAGCCGGTGCGCCACGACGATCGCCGTACGCCCGCGCATCAATTCCCCGAGCGCATCCTGCACCATCTTCTCGCTCTCGGAATCAAGCGCACTCGTCGCCTCATCAAGTACAAGAATCGGACAGTCCGCCAGCATGGCGCGCGCAATCGCAATACGTTGGCGCTGCCCGCCCGACAGCTTCACGCCGCGCTCGCCCGTCACAGTGTCAAATCCTTGCGGAAGGCGCTCGATGAACTCGAGGGCGTTCGCGCGCCGCGCCGCCTCGCGGATTTCCCCCATCGTGGCATCAGGTTTGCCATAGGCGATGTTTTCGGCCACGCTGCGATGGAACAGAAGCGACTCCTGCGGAACGTAGGCGATCTGGCGACGCAGCGACTGTTGCGTAGCGCCGGCGATGTTTTGCCCGTCTATTTCAATCCTACCCTCTTGGATGTCAGACAGGCGCAGCAACAGTTTGGTGAGTGTGGTTTTACCCGCTCCGCTCGCCCCCACCAAACCTACGCGCTGGCCTGCAGGAATATGCAGATCAAAACCGTCGAAGACACGGGTTTTGACGCCGCCGTCTTCGTAATCGAAACCGATGCCCGAAAAGTCGATCGAACCCTCGCGCACTTCGAGATCGAACGCGTCGGGAGAATCAGCCACCAGGCGCGGCTCGTCGAGCGTGGCCGTCATACCGGAAGCGTCGCCGAACGCGCGGTTGAAACGCTGCAGGCCATTGTTGATGAAGTTGAACTGGTTGGTAACCGTATAGGTGTAGGTGAACATCATCACAAGCGTGCCGGGCGTGATGCCGTACCACGCATTGCCACCCGCGATGAACACCGACACCACCGCCATGATAACTACCGTGATACAAGCAGTGATAATGCCGCGCGCAAGAGAGGCCCACATGCGCTTAGAATCGCGAGCCACCACGTCTTTGTTTGCGGCGTCGAACAGGCTGCGCTCGTAATCTTCACGCCCGTAAGTCTTCACGGCCAAAATGTTGGCCACCGAATCGGACAGCTCGCCCGACAAGTGGTTCTGAGCACCCGCCGCCTGCTCGTTAAGGTGGAGGATGCGTTTATACATATAGTAGGAGACGCATGCATACACCGCGAGCAGCACCATGAGAATGGCCACGTACACCGGAACACGCGGAGCCAGGATAGCGCACGTGAACACCACCGAGCAGGCCACCGGCAAAAACGGGAAGGTGATCGTTTCGAGAAGCAGCTGGTAGGCGCTCATGAATTTCGCGGTCTGGCTGACAAGCGTGCCGCCGAACCGGTTGGAATGAAAGCTCATCGACTGGTTGCACAGCGCATCGAAGCTCATCGTGGCCAGGTCGTACGACGCCGCGATCTGCAGCTTGTACATGGCGTAGTCTTGCAGCTTGCTTGCCGCCTGGCCGCACAGGTTGATCGCAATCAGTGCGAAGATGAAGGGACCGAACTCGGAAAACACCAGGTCGGGCGACACGGGTCCCGCACTCACCTTATCTACGACAAGGCTCATCACGTACGGATTTCCGTAGGAAAGCAAGGCGACGAAGAGAAACGTCGAAACCATAAGCAGCGAAAATAGGCCGAAGTGCTTGCGCGTGACCTGCCAGTAGTAATGCAGCGTACGCCGCGTGGTGGAT
>JAUNLI010000040.1 GCA_030532315.1 Slackia sp. | reverse complement strand
CTTGCACGCCTGATGTTCGTGACCCGCGTGGTCAAGGCGACCGTCGGCTTCGGTGCCGGCGTCGGTGCGTTCAAGACCGCCCTGTGGCAGATGGGCGTGTTCAACACGAACCAGATGCGCGAGCCCGTTCAGAAGCTTGAAGGCGAAGACGTCGAGGCTATCCGCGCGGTGCTTGAACGCGCGGGCATGCTGTAGGCCAACGCATCATTGCGCCGTCCTTGCGGGCGGCGCTTTTTGTTTACGGCGCATTTCTCGGCGGCGTGCGGCATTCGTCGATGGCGCTTCGAAGCCTGGTCGAATCGTCGTTCAGCTGCCTCGTCGATCCGCCGCGAGGTGCTGCGGCTGTTCGCGCGCCATGTTTCTATTCGTTGTCAGGGAGGAAGCGATGCAATATCCCTTTTCCGTGATCGCCGTCGATGTGGGCGGCACCAAGATCGCTTGCGCGCTGGTTCGCTACGATTGCGAAGGCGAGCAGCCCGTCGTTGTGGGCAAGCGAAATGTTGCCACATGCGCCCAGGAGGGCGGCGAGGCGGTGCTTGACAGGATCGTCGCCCTTGTGGCCGACGTCAAGGCGTCGGCGTCGGATGACGCGCCTCTCGCGGGCATCGGCGTAGGCACGGCCGGTCGTGTGGATGTGCGCGACGGTTCGATCGCCTATGCCAATGAAATCATGCCAGGATGGACGGGGCGCCCCGTTGCCGAACGTTTGAAAGCGGAATTCGGCATGCCGGTGGCGGTGTTGGGCGATGTCCAGTCCCATGCGCTCGGCGAGGCGCGTTGGGGCGCTGCGCGTGGCGCCCAGACCTGCATCGTGATGGCTCCCGGCACCGGCCTCGGCGGCGGCATCATCGCGGGCGGACGCATTTTGCGTGGCGCGCACGGGTTTGCGGGCGAAATCGGCGCAACCCCGAATACGCTGCGCGCGGGCGATGGCAATCTTGAATCCGTAGCCGCGGGCAGCGGAATCGAGGCTTGCTACGAGGCGGCGACAGGCGTGCATCTGAGCGGTGCCGAAATCTCTGCCCGTGCGAACGATGGCGAGTCTGCAGCGCGCGAGGCCATCGAGAATGCCGGCCGCGCTCTGGGCATCGCGCTTGCGGGGTGGGCGAACATGCTCGACCCCGAGATGGCCGTCGTGTCGGGTTCGGTTGTCAAGGCCGGCCCCCTTTGGCGGGACGCGTTGCGCGCGGCGTATGTCGAACATGCTCCCGAGGTGCTTGCCGACCTTCCCGTGCTGGATGCTTCGCTTGGCGACGTTGCGCCTCTGGTCGGTGCGGCGGAAAATCTGTTGGATTCTTTGAAAGGATAAAGATGGATCCCATCATCGAACAGTTGAAGGGCAAGCTCATCGTGAGCTGCCAGGCCTACATGGGCGAGCCCATGCGCCATCCCGAAACCATGGCCCAGATCGCCCGTGCCGCCGAACTGGGCGGCGCCGCGGCCATTCGCTGCCAGGGCCTTTCCGATATCGCCGCCATCAAGGGCCGCGTTGAGATTCCCGTCATCGGTCTGTGGAAAGAGGGCCATGAAGGCGTCTACATCACGCCGTCCGCTCGTCATGCGCGCGCCTGCATTTCCGCCGGATCAGACATCGTGGCGATTGATGCGACGGGGCGTTTGCGTCCCGACGGAACCACGTTCGAAGACACCGTGAACGCCGTGCGCGGCGAAACGTTGATTATGGCCGATTGTGCCTGCATGGACGATGTGCATCGCGCCGTGGCCGCAGGTGTCGACATTGTTTCCACCACCATGGCCGGCTATGCGCCTGGTCGCGAAAAGACTGAAGGCCCCGACTTGGATTTCGTGCGCGAAGCCGTTGCTGTGGCGGGTGACATCCCAGTGTTTTGCGAAGGCCGCGTCCATACGCCCGCGCAGGCGCGCGCCGCGCTTGATGCAGGCGCGTTCGCCGTGGTCGTCGGCACCGCTATCACGCATCCTACGAGCATCACGGGTTGGTTCTGCAACGCTATGGCGTAAGCGGGGGAAGAAAGAGAAGAGAAGAGAAAAGAGGTGCGCTTCGATGACGGAGTGCGAAAAAATCCGCGAACTGATCGATGCCGCAGATAAGGCGATAAAAGAAGAGCGTTTCGACGATCTGAAGGAATTCTATACCGACGATGCCGTGCTGGTGGTGCGGCCCGGTCTTGAGGCTCAGGGCAAGGAGGCCATCAAAGAGGCGTTTATCAAGATTGCGGCATATTTCGACAATAGCGTCGTGCCGACGCAGGGCAAGATGCAGATGATTGAAGCGGGCGATACGGTGCTTGTTCTTTCCCAGACCCTGCTCGATGCCGATAACAAGCAGGATTCCGAATACAGCATGGATCGCAGGGCAACCTACGTCTATCGCAAGGTCGACGGGAAATGGCTTTGCGCGATCGATAATTCCTACGGCACGACGCTGCTCGACTAATTTGCGCCAATAAGCTCGGAAAAAGCGATGCGCATACGCGCGGTCGAGCGTAGATATCGCATTGCGGTGGCAAAGGGCGTGCCCATGCAGGCTTCGCAAAGGCGGCTTGCATGGGCACGCTTTTTTACGAACCGCATGTCGAAAGCGTTCTAGTTCGATTATGCGGGTTTGCATGGTTTCGGTCGAGCGCAAGGCGACGCATCGGTCTTTTGCCGCAGATCGCGCAATGCGAAAACCGTCGGGGGTTCTTCGACGAAGCGGTATTAAGCGCGCAGCAAGCGGGTATACTGTTGCCTTATGAATACTTCTGCAATCATCACCAAAGAAGACGTTGCCCGTGCTGTCTACGAGGCCATACCGAAAATAGCTTGCGAATTGCCCGCCGACGTGCGTGTGGCGCTCGAGGACGCGCGTGCTTGCGAAGGCCCCACGCGCGGCGCCTTCGTGCTCGACCAGCTGATTGAAAACGCGCGTATCGCCGCGGCCGACCATGTACCGCTGTGCCAGGACACGGGCACCGTGTGGGTTTGCTTGGAAATTGGCCCCGACGTGGTTGTGCCAGGCGATGTGTTCGCTCTCGTCGATGACGCGGTGGCGCGTGCATACGACGAGGCCCGTTTGCGCAAAAGCGTCGTGCGGGATGCGTTGTTCGATCGCGCCAATACCGGTGACAACACGCCTGCTTTCGTCGACGTGCATTTTGTCGAGCGTCCTGGTGCGCGCGTGCACGTGATGCTCAAGGGCGGCGGGTCGGATAATGCTTCGCGCGTAGTCATGCTCGCGCCTGGCGCGGGCCGCGAGGGCGTTGTGCGCGAAATCATGGACTGCGTGCGCGCCAAGGCCGCTAACGCATGTCCGCCGCTGGTGCTCGGCATCGGCGTGGGGTCTACGTTCGATCGTGTGGCGCATCTTGCGAAAGCCGCGCTTTTGCGTCCGGTGGGGCAGCGTTCGCAAGACGAACGCACCGCCGCGTTCGAGCGTGAATTGCTCGAAGAGATCAATGCTTTAGGTCTTGGTCCCGGCGCTCTCGGCGGCAAGACGCTTGCGCTCGACGTGCATGTCGAGACGGCACCGTGCCATATCGCGGCGTTGCCGCTCGCGATCAATATGGGTTGCTCGGCGATGAGACGCGCTACGATCGATCTTGCCGCAGTCGCATCGGCCGAAACGTGCGCTGCGTTCGAGGCCCGTGCTGTCGCATCGCAGGGCGAGCATGTGTCGGAAAGGGAGGGGGAGTGAGAGGGATGGACCGAAAGAGGCTGTCTCTGCCTTTCGACCGGGCTGAGCTTGCGAAGCTTCGCGCGGGTGATGCCTGCCTTGTATCCGGCGAGATGTTCATGCTGCGCGATGCGGGCCATGTCCGGCTGCTTGCCGAGCTCGATCGACGCGGCAGCCTTCCGTACGGGCTCGACGGTGCGACGATTTTCTACGCCGGACCTTCTCCTGCGGCGGCAGGCAGGCCGTTCGGTGCCGTCGGCCCCACCACGGCCTCGCGTATGGATTTTGCGGCTCCGACGCTGCATCGCGCAGGCATCGTGGCAACGGTCGGCAAGGGCGTGCGCGGGCAGGAGGTGGTGCGAGCTTGCAGAGAAACGGGCTCGGTCTATTTCGTTGCCACGGGCGGTGCCGCCGCGCTGCTCGCTCGATGCGTGGTGTCGGGCGAGGTGGTTGCCTATGATGACCTCGGCACGGAAGCTTTACGGCGTATAGAAGTTTGCGACCTGCCTATATTCGTAGGAATCGACACGCAAGGGAAGTGCATCTATGACCTGTGATATTGGTTTCGTTTCGCCTGGGGAGGCGACTTCGCGCGGCGTGTTCGTCACGTTCGAGGGCGGCGAAGGGGCGGGAAAATCGACCCATGTGGCCCTTCTTGCCGAAGCCTTGCGTGCGTCGGGTCGCGAGGTGGTCTGCCTGCGCGAGCCGGGCGGCACGCGTATCGGCGAACAGCTGCGCTCGGTGGTGCTCGACCCTGAAAACGACGAGATGGCCGACATGTGCGAACTGTTTGTCTACGAGGCGGCCCGTGCGCAACTCGTACGCGAGAAGATCGCTCCGGCGCTCGCGCGCGGCGCTGTGGTGCTGTGCGACCGTTTCTGTGATTCCACGGTGGCCTATCAGGCTTACGGGCGCGGTCTCGATGCAGCGGCCGTGCGTCGTGCCAACGACCTTGCCTGCCAGGGCATCGCTCCCGATTTGACCGTCGTGCTCGAGGCTCCTTCTGCGGCGTCGGGCCTCAAGCGTGCCGAGGCGGTTGCGCGGCCCGACCGTCTCGAGCGTGCGGGCGAGGCGTTTCACGAACGTGTGAACGAGGCGTTTCGCGCACTTGCGGCCACCGAACCCGAGCGTATGCGTTTGGTGACGTCGCTTGATTCCGTCGAGGCGACGGCACGCATGGTGTTCGACCATCTCGAGGGTCTTCTCCCCGAGCTTTCGCTCGATGCGCTTTTGGGCTTTGCGCGCGCCGTCGATGCGCAGCGTTCCTTGGAATCGAGGCGTTGATGGCCGATATCTTCGAAGGCATTTTCGGGCAGCCGCGCGTACGCGAATTCTTGCGTGCGTGCGTGTCGTCCGACAAGGTGAGCCACGCGTATTTGTTCTGCGGGCCTGCGGGGTCGAACAAGACGCAGGCGGCGTTCGCTTTCGCGCGCGCCATCCTCTGTTCGGGCAATCCGTGCTCCGATTGCGAGGGCTGTGCGTCCGAATCGTGCGCACAGATTGCGCGCAAGACCCATCCCGACGTGCATTATTTTGCCCCCGAAGGCGCCCAGGGCTATGTGGTCGATCAGATCCGCGAGCTTGTGGCCGATACGTCGCTTGCTCCCATCAAGGCGAACCGCAAGGTCTACATCATCGACCGCGTCGACCTTCTGGGCACGGCTGCCGCAAACGCTTTTCTCAAGACGCTTGAAGAGCCGCCGTCTGATGTGGTGCTGGTTTTGCTCGGTCGCACGCGTGAAAGCGTGCTGCCGACGATCGTGTCGCGCTGTCAGGTGGTTCCCTTTCGCCATATCCCGGCAAGCGAGGCTGCGGGGATTCTGGTCCAAAACACGGGATGCACGCTTCCCGAGGCTTCGATCGCAATCGAAGCGTGCGGCGGATCGATCACCAAGGCTGCGGCGTTTTTGCGTTCGAAAGAGCGCTCTCAATTCCGTCAGAAGGTGGTGTTCGCGCTTGCGAGCCTTGCACGCGCCGACGACCTTGACGTGCTTGATTACGCCGCCGACATCGTGCTTGCCTCCAAAGCGCCGCTTGACGAGGTGCGCCGCGAGCAGGATCGCATGATGGAGGAACGTGCCGAATTCCTGAACAAGGCCGCCCTCAAAACGCTTGAGACACGTAACAAGCGCATGCTTTCCCAGGCGAGTTTCGAGTTTTTGCATCAGGCGACAAGCATTGCCCGGTCGTGGCTGCGCGATGTCGCCATGGTGTGTTCGGGCGCTGAAGATCTGGCGATCAACGTCGATTGTCTCGACGCCGTGCGCGATTGCGCGGGACGCACGCAGCTTGCGCGGGTTTGCGAAGCTTATGCGCGTGTTTCCGACGCCGATTCCGCCATCTCGTATAATGTATCGCCGCAAGTGAGTATCGAAGCCATGCTTTTCGAGATAAGAGAGGTATTGTATGCCGAGCGTCGCTGCCGTTAGGCTGACCTATAATCCCAAAATCCTCTGGTTCGACCCCAATGACGTGGAGTTTGCCGCAGGCGACGCGTTGATCGTGCGTACCGAGCGCGGCATGGAATACGGCGTTGCCGAAGAAGGCCTCAAGGAAGTCGACCAGAAGGCCATCGACGCTCTGAAGTGCGCGCTTAAGCCCGTCGTGCGTAAGGCGACGGACGAAGACGTGCAAACGTGGCAGTCCATGCAGCAAAAGGCCGAAGAGGCGCTTCCCGTGTTCAAGCAGATGGTCGCCGAACACCGCCTGGATATGCATCCTGTGACGGTCGAATTCCTGTTCGACGGCGATAAGGCCGTTTTCTACTTCGAGGCGGAAGACCGCGTCGATTTCCGCGAGCTTGTTCGCGCCCTCGCGGCACGATTCCATGTGCGCATCGACATGCGTCAAATCGGCGTGCGCGACGAGGCCCGCATCGTGGGCGGGCTCGGACATTGCGGCCAGGAGCTGTGCTGCAAGCGTTTGGGCGGCGAATTCAATCCGGTGTCGATCCGTATGGCCAAAGACCAGGACCTTTCGCTGAACCCCCAGAAGATTTCCGGCGTATGCGGGCGTCTGATGTGTTGTCTTCGCTACGAGGCCGAAGCTTACAAGGAATTCAAGACGCGTTGTCCGAAGATGAACTCGATGGTTTCGACGCCCGAAGGCGATGCCAAGGTGATCGACATCAACGTTCCGCGCGAGACGGTGACGATTCTGGCGGGCGATAAGCGCGTCAAGGTTCCCGTGTCTGAAATGGAGCCCGATAAAAAGACCGGAAAGCCCGGCGTGGTGCCCGCCGATGTTTTCGACGAATGCGTCAGGCGGGGCAATGCTCCGTCGGGTTCTGCCGAAGTGCTCGTCACGCCCATGTTCACCGGAACGGACAAGCTTGCCGACAGCGCCTCGCGCTCTTCTGCGCAGCGTGACCGCGACGAGGAGAAGAAGCGCTCTTCGCGCCGCCGTCGCAGGACGTCGAGGACGCGCGGCCAGGAAACGTCGTCTGCGCCGCAGGAAAACGCACCCAAGCAGCGTTCGCAATCCGATAAGCGCGAAGGTTCGAAATCGTCTGGTCAGGCGACAAAGCAGCGTCAGAGCCAGGGCGGACAGAAACAGCGCCAGGGCAAGCAGCAGGGCCAGGGCAAATCCCAGAATGCTGCGGACAAGACCAAGAGCCGCCGTCCCGGGCAGCGTTCGTCGGGCCTGTCCGACACGCGCTCTCAGGATCGCTCCCGCCGCGTTTCGACCGATGCTTCGTCGCAGCCTCGCCAAGCGGGCTCTCAGGCTTCTTCCGAGCACCGCAGGTCGCGCCGACGTAGCCACAAAGCACAAGGGTCCGATTCCCGTCAAGACCGATAGACCCTGCCGCCGCATGGAGGACATGCGGCGGTTTTGCATCCGGGCGTCGCTTCGCGCGCCCCGAAACGAAAGGAGGCCCGCATGAGCGAGGAGCCGATTCGACAAGAGGGTCGCACGACGCTTGCTTACGCGCTTTTGACCGACCTGTACCAGCTTACGATGGCCCAAGGCTACTGGGCCAATGGCAAATCCGACGAACAGGCATGCTTTCACATGTTTTTCCGCGAAACCCCCTTCAAGGGAGGTTTTGCGATTGCATGCGGAGCTGCGCAGCTTGCCGAGATGATCGACGGGTTCGGCTTTTCCGACGACGACATTTCCTATCTGGCCTCGCTCGATGCGCCGGGCGGCGGAGCCTTGTTCGACCGAGGATTCCTGTCGTATCTGCGCGATCTTCGCTTGACGGTCTCGATCGATGCCGTGCGCGAAGGCACCGTCGTGTTTCCCATGGAGCCGATCGTGCGGGTATGCGGCCCCATCCTTCAGTGCCAGCTGCTTGAAACCGCGCTTCTTTGCTGCATGAACTTTCAGACGTTGATCGCCACGAAGGCGGCTCGCGTGTGCCTTGCGGCTGAAACCCCCGTAGCGGAATTCGGCTTGCGCCGCGCCCAGGGCGCGGGCGGCTCTCTGTGGGCGAGCCGTGCGGCAATCGTGGGCGGGTGCGCATCGACTTCGAACGTGCTTGCGGGCAAGATGTTTCATATCCCGGTGTCGGGAACGCATGCTCATTCGTGGGTCATGGCGTTCGACGACGAGCTCGAGGCGTTTCGTGCCTATGCGAAAAGCTTCCCGAAAAACTGCGTCCTTCTTGTGGACACTTACGATGTGAAGCGCGGTATCGACAACGCGATCACGGTCGGGCTCGAGATGCGCGAACGAGGGGAGAGGCTTTCAGCGATTCGCATCGATTCGGGCGACTTGGCCTGGCTTGCGCGCTATGCGCGTGAAAAACTCGATGCGGCGGGGTTGTGCGAGACTGGCATCGTGCTTTCCAACGACTTGGACGAATACACGATCAAATCCATCCGCGACCAGGGCGCCCCTGTTTCCTCGTGGGGCGTGGGAACCAAACTTGCCACGGCCTACGATCAGCCTTCGCTTGGCGGCGTATACAAACTGTCCGCGACGCGCGATGCCTACGCGACGCGCTGGTCGGCGCGCCTCAAGGTGTCCGAGCAATCGTCGAAACTCACGCTGCCCGGCGTGCTTGACGTGAGAAGGTATCGCTTTGCGGACGGCCGCTTGGCGGGCGATATGGTTTTCGACGTGAACGAGGAAATCGATCCGCGCGAAACGATCATCGACCCCGCCGACCTTTTGCGCCAGAAAGAACTCGGTGGCCTTGCATACGAGACGCTGCTTGCTCCCCTTGCGCGTGACGGGGAATCGGTGCTTGCCGACGACGAGCGCTCGGCGATGGCCGCCCAGGCGCGCACGCGTGAAGGGCTTATGCATCTGGATGAGTCCCAGAAGCGTTTCCTCAATCCTCATTCCTACCCGGTCGGTTTGGAGGCGGGGTTGTGGCATCGCCGTGCCGACATGGCGGCGTCGTTGCGTGCCGTGCGCACGCCCCTTCGTTAAAGCATCCGGCGCGTTCGCGGCGAAGCGCGCGACGGCGGTTTCGTGACGGAGCCTCTTTGCGGGCTTTCGCGTCGAGCGCCGGACTACAATAGAAGAACAGTACGTCTGCGCCGCGAGGTTCGGCGCTTCGATGAAGCAGGTGTGTCATGATCAAGCTTCTCACCGATTCGGTCGCGTCCATTCCGGCTCAGGACGCCAAGGCGGCAGGAATCGATGTCATTTCCCTGTATCTGAACGAAGGCGGCGTCGAGCATATCGATGCCGAAATGGACCTGGATTCGTTCTACAGCAGGCTTCCCGGGATGGTTGACGACATTCCCACGTCATCCCAGCCTTCCCAGCAGGCTTTCGAAGAATATTTCGAAAATGCCGCCAAGGCGGGCGATGAAGTGCTCGGTGTGTTCATCTCCTCGAAGATGTCGGGAACCTTCGACGGCGCCCTGCGCGCCGCCCGTGCGGTCCATGCGCGCAACATCGGTTTCAAGGCCGCCATCGTCGACACGTATTCGACCGGTTGGGATCAGGCTTATTGCGTTTTCGCCGCACTCGAAGCCATCAAGGCGGGGCGCACGCTCGAAGAATGCGCGCAAGCGGCCGCCGATGCCGTCGAGCGCACGCGTTTTCTCTTCTCGCCGACCAATCTCACCTTCCTGCAGAAGGGCGGACGCATCGGCGCCGCGAAGGCACTGCTCGGAAATCTGGTACACATCGTTCCCGTGCTGACCGTGCGTGACGGCATGCCGCTCGATATCGCCAAGGCGCGTACGCAGAAAAAAGCGATCGCTCAGGCCTTCGAGCGTTTTGCGGCCGATGTCCAGGAGAAGGGGCTCAAAGACGCCGTGGTGCACTATATCGGTTCTCCCGACGATGCTTTGGAGTGGGCGCGAACGAAGGTCGAGCCTTTCTTGGGCTATTCGGTGCGCGTGCTGCCCGTTAGCCCGGTGATCGGCTTGCATGTGGGGCCCGCTATGGGCATCGCCTATACATGCGAGCGTCCACTCGAGGGGAAATTGACCGAAAAAGCCGACCTCATCTCGTTCGTACGCTAGCGTTTTCTGACGCATTTGCGTTTTCAAGGGCTTCGGCCCGAAAGGAGTTCTATGACTGCCCGATGTAACCTCATTATCGATTCTTGCTGCGACCTTCCCTTCGACGTCGTCGACCGAGACGGCGTGACGCTGATTCGCTTCCCGTTTTTGTTCGGGTCGGAAGAGCATCTCGACGATCTGGGCCGCAGCATGTCATCGCATGATTTTTTCGAACGCATGCGTGCAGGCGAGCAGCCTACCACCGCGCAGGTTTCGATTCCTGCGTACACGCAGGCTTTCGAGGAGGCGGCTCAAAGCGGCGTTCCCACGGTGTATCTGAGTTTCTCATCGGGCCTTTCCGGTAGCTACGATGTTTCGACCATCGTATACGACCAGGTCAAAGAGCGTTATCCCGATATGGAGCTGCACATCGTCGACACCAAGCTTGCCTCGGTGGCAGAAGCGTTGCTGGTCTACGAGGCCATCCGTCAGCGCGATAAGGGGTTGACGGCTGCCGAGCTTGCCGCCTGGGCGGAAGAGGCGCGTTATTTCGTGAACGCGTTGTTCATGGTGGACGATCTTGAGAGCCTGCGTCGCGGTGGCCGCATTCCCGATTCGGTGGCATATGCGGGCTCGAAGCTTGACGTGAAGCCGCTTCTGACGATCGGTATCGACGGGAAGCTGTCTTTGAAAGGCGTTTCGCGAGGGCGCAAGAAGGCCATCAAGCAGCTGGTCGAATATTATTTCGAACGCCGCGATACCGACAATCCCTCGCAAGACGTGGTGACGGGCCATGCTGACTGTCCGAAGGACATGGAGCGTCTGCACGATTTGATTTCCAAGCAGGACGAAGGTGTGCTGTTCATGGACAGCGCTATCGGTCCCGTGATCGGAAGCCATGTCGGCCCCGATATGCTTGCCATCGTGTTCTGGGGCAAAGACCGTCGTGACGATCTGTCGGTTGCCGACCGCATCGCGCGCAAGGTCAAGGGGGCTTAGCTCGTTTTCGAGGGCGAGAAGCGATGTTTTGCGTTCGAACGGTTCGAGGTGCGCTCATCGGTCATGTTGTCGGTGTTGTTGCGCGCGACGTTTCTTTTCGTCTCTTGGCAAGAGGTTTGAATCAAGGGCGGGGTCTTGCTGTTGCGCGGCCTCGCTTTCTTTTATACGGGATACGGGCGGTATTTGCGTTCGGCTGGTTGCTCGGCGATCCGCCGTAGCGTGTTGGGGAGGAAAGCGTGTTCGAGGAGCATTTGAGGCATTGCGAGCTTTGTCCGCGTAAGTGCGGAGCGAACCGCTTGGCGGGACGGCGCGGGATATGCGGTGCGGCCGACGAACTTCGCGTTGCCCGAGCGGCGCTTCATTATTGGGAGGAGCCGCCCATTTCGGGCGAAGCGGGCAGCGGAACGGTGTTTTTCTCGCATTGCCCGCTGCATTGCGTCTATTGCCAAAACGCCTCGATCGCCAATGGCAGCAGTGGAGAGAACATTTCGACGGCACGCTTGGCGAAGATTTTTCTCGAGTTGCAAGATAAGGGTGCGCTGAACGTGAACCTGGTCACGGCGACCCACTATGCGCCGCAGGCGGTCGAGGCGCTTCGTCGCGCCCGAGCTGCGGGGCTTTCCATTCCTGCCGTATGGAACACATCCGGTTATGAGACGGCTGGGACGCTTGATTTCATCGCTCCTTATATCGACGTCTTTCTCACCGACTTGCGCTATGCCGATTCTGCCACGGCACGTGCATATTCGCATGCACCCGAATATCCCGCCGTCGCTCGCGCGGCGCTTGCGGCCATGGCGCGCACCGACGCCGATGTCATCGTGCGCATTCTGGCGCTTCCCGGTCATCTCGACGAGGCGAAGGAGAACGTGCGCTTCGTGCACGAGACTTTTGGCGATCGCGTGACGCTTAGCATGATGAGCCAATATACGCCACCGCCCGCTTGCCCTCATCATCCTGAGCTCGAACGAAGGGTTTCGGCGGAAGAGTACGAGGATTTGCTCGATTTCGCCGACGGCATCGGCTGCGAGGACTATTTCTGGCAGGACGGCGATGCTGCCGAGGAAAGTTTCATTCCTGATTTCGACAGCTTGGAAGGCGTGCGGGGCGAAGAGCTCGCGTAGGATGTGGGCGCATCGCCGATGACTCTGTGGGCGTTTTGTCGACGCTGCCGAATGCCGCAGACCACATCTTCAGGCCTTCTCTTGCGGATTGCCGCTCATAAAGAAACGCCCCTCTTTCGCGATGTTTTGCAGGGCGAAAGAGGGGCGTGGTTCGGGTTTCATCGCGTGGTTTTTAATGGGGACGCCTTTGTCGTCGCGACGATTGCCGGCGGCTATTCGTACGAAATGCGGACGCCTTTCGTATCGCATTCGAGCACGTGCACTTCGAATGCGGGGTAGAGCGCCGCAAGACGTGCGCGCAGACTCTCGGCCACCAGTCCGTCGGCCGTCACGGCCATCATGGTGGAGCCGGAGCCTGAAATCCACATGGTGCAGGCGCCGCCTTCGAGGCAGATGCGTCGCACGTCTTCGTAGTCGGAAATGAGCGTGCGTCGGTAGGGTTCTTGCAGTTTGTCTTCGCAAGCCGCCGCGATCAGGTCGACGTCGCCCGTTTCCAGACCGCGCGTCAAACCCGAAATGCGTCCCATTTGCCACACCGCCGTGGACAAGGGAACTTCAGTGGGGACGATTTTGCGCGCGCTTTCCGTTTTTACCTCATAGGGCGGGATGACGGTGATGAATTTCAAATGTTGGTTCACGTCGTAGCGGATGCAGCGCGGCAGCTCTTCTTCGGGCGTGAAAGAGCAGACGAGCGATCCCATGATTGCAGGGGCAACGTTGTCGGGGTGTCCTTCCATCTGCGTGGCGATGCTTACCGCTTCGGCGCGTCCGACGATGCGGCCCGTGAGCGCCGCCGCTCCCATGATGCCTGCCACCGTGCAAGTGGAAGACGAGCCGAGTCCGCGGGAGACGGGGATGGCCGTGTCGATGTGGATGGAGATGGGGAAGGGCTCTTCTCCCCAATGTTCAAGGGCAAGCACGAAAGAGCGGTACACCAAGTTGTTCTCGTCGCGATATTTCTCGGGGCATCCGGTGATGGTCAACTCGTTGGCGCGGTCGAAGGTGAAATGGGAATACAGGCTGACGGCCATGCCAAGGCAGTCGTAGCCGATTCCGAGGTTTGCAGAGGTGGCAGGAACGGTGATTTTCACGCTCACAGCAGATCACCACACTTTCGTTCGACATAGAGGGGCATTTCGTCGGCGTCCATCACGTCGTCGAAGCGCACCGTTGCGTTTTCAAGAGCGGCCAGGGCTTCGGGCGCTTCGGTCTTGCTTGCGCTTTCGAGTTCGCGCATGCAATCGAAGTCGTTTCCTTCGGCGGGCAGTCCGAGCGCGCGGCATACGTCGCGACAGAATTTATAAGGGCTCGCGGTGGAAAGCACCACGCGGGCCACGCCGTCGGCCTTGGGGGTGTTCTGGGAGACGCGCCATGCCACGGCGGTATGGGGATCGAGAACGTAACCCGTCTCTTCGAAGCATTCCTTCATGGCCGTGCGCGCTTCATCGTCGCCGGCGAATCCGCACGAGAATATCGCCTGGATGCGTTCGAGCATATCTGTGGGAACTTCATAGCGGCCCGTTTGCGCCAGGTCGTCCATCAGCTTCGCTACCAAATCGGCGTTGCCGTCGCTCATGTAGTAAAGAAGGCGTTCGAGATTGGAAGAAATCAGGATGTCCATGCTCGGCGAGATGGTTTTATGGAAGGGGCGGTTGCGGTCGTAGACGCCTGTGGTCAAAAAGTCGGTGAGGACGTTGTTCGCATTGCTTGCCACGATCAGCTTGCGTACGGGAAGGCCCATGCGCAGGGCGAAATATCCCGCCAGCACGTCTCCGAAATTGCCCGTGGGAACGCAGAAGTCGATCTTGTCGCCGCACTTGATCGCGCCCTGGCGCACCAGCTGCGCGTAGGCGTCGAAGTAGTAGACGACCTGCGGTGCCAGGCGGCCGATGTTGATGGAGTTCGCGCTTGAGAGCACGATTCCCTGCTCGCGAAGGCGCGCTTGCAGCTCCTTGTCGGAAAAGATTCGCTTCACGGCGCTTTGGGTGTCGTCGAAGTTGCCATGCACGGCGCCGACGGCCACGTTGTCGCCGTGCTGGGTGACCATCTGCAGACGCTGGATTTCCGAAGTGCCTCCGTGGGGGAAGAACACCGTGATGCCGAGCCCCGGCGTGTCGGCGAAGCCCGCAAGCGCTGCTTTGCCGGTGTCGCCGCTGGTGGCGGCCAAGATCATGATGCGTTCGCTGGCCAATGCGGCGGCGCGGCTCATCAGCTGCGGAAGCATTTGCAGCGCGACGTCTTTGAATGCGCTTGTCGGACCGTGGAAAAGCTCGAGCACGTAATCGTCGCCGACGGAGACGACGGGCGTCGTTTCCTTTGCGGCGAAGGTGTTGCCGTATGCCGCTTCGACGCAGGAGGAAATTTCTTCGTCCGTGTAGTCGTCGAGCAGCGTTTTCAGAATGAGCGCGGCGTTTTCGGAATACGTTTGGGCGACGACGCGGTCCAGGTCGATGCTTGTTTCACCGAGCGCATCGGTGACGTAGAGCCCCCCGTCGGGTGCAAGCCCGTCGAGCACGGCCCGTTTGGCCGAGCACTCCTTCACGGTAGAGCGTGTGCTGTGGTACATTGATGCCATTCGACTACTCCTTGGCGTTTCGCGGATGGGAATGGGGCCTCGTCGGCCGTGGTTTCGGCTAATACTAGCAAGAAAACG
>JAUNLI010000206.1 GCA_030532315.1 Slackia sp. | reverse complement strand
TGGATGGGGAAAGGAGCGGCTGTTGTTCCGGCGTGACGTAGGGGCTGTGCTGAAAACGCACCTGCGCGCGTTCGCTTTCTTTTCATGCAATTACGTGTCTGAGAAATCGTATGAAACCTCGGGCGTGAAATGCTTCCTGTCCTGATGATTGTTCGCTTCTTGCATGGCTTTCGTGGGTGGCTGCGCAGCTACTTTTCTATGCCGAGCGCGTCGTAAAGACCCTTCCTGTTGGGCACGCCGAGCTTTTCGTAGATATGTCGCGTGTGGGTTTTCAGCGTTCCTTCGGCTATGAAAAGCTCTTTTTCGATTTGTGGGCCGTTGAGCCCTTTGGCGTAGAGGCGGAGAACCTCGTCTTCACGCGGACTGAGTTTGCAGGTGAGCGAAAGATAGTCGCAACGCTTTTCGATCTGCTTGTTGCGCAGGCCTTCTTCAGTGAGCGCCTCTGATTCCATGAACTTCACGCCCCATGTGGAAGTCAGTTCTTTTTCGGAGAAGAGGATGAAGGCCGCAAAGAAGAGCAGTGCCACGACAAGCGCGGTGAGCAGCGCGTCGGTGGTTCCTGCGGGAAGGGCCGATGAGTCGAGGGTTCCTGCGATATCGCTTCCCATCACGACAAAGATTTGCATGGCGTTTTTCAGGCCGAGAAGGCAGATGGCAAAGAGTCCGAATCGTTTCGAGATGTCGTAAAGCATGAGCGAAACCAGCAGAGACATCAGCGAATAGCCGATCGAAATCATGTAGCTGGAAACGATGGACCCGAGAAAGCCCTCGAAGGGAGCGAGAAGGAATCCGCATAGCATGAGGGGAAGGGCCGATTTGCTGACGGCATTGAGACTTATGCGGTCGGAGAAGAAATAGACCGTTGCCGCGAGGGCTGCCATGGCGATTCCCGTCGAAATGCTCGAATGCACTCCGGCTCCCGTGGCAAGTTGTTGTTCGCGTAGGCCGTAGGCAAAACTGAATACGGCGAAAAGCACGATGAGCTTCCACGGTATGGTGCGCGAAGTGCGCGCGTTCTTGCTTTCAGACGATCCACCTTCTTCCTCGATGGTGCGACGGGCGTTTTCGAGCGCCGCGATCGCGACAGGGGGAAGAATAGCAATTGCGAGCAAAAGCCGGCTTGTGTCGAAACCTTCGCAGAAATAGACCAGGATGACGGCGAAAAGCTGGGAGAGCGCGGTATAGAGGGCTATGCGCGCGATGCTGAGCATACTGAGGGTTTCGGCCCAGATGAGGAGAAACATGGCGAAGCCGATGCCTCCGAGAACGCCGCTGGCGAGAGCAAGGGCTTGCGCACTTTGCGGTAAGAGAAATGCTGCGATTGCCGCGCATGATCCGCCCATCATGGCAATGAGCGCAGTCGGCTTTGCCCATCGGGCTTCGAGGATAGGGGCGATGCGTGATGCGCCGAGCGCCACGATGACCGAGGTGATGCAGAAAAGGATGTCGAATGCATGATGCGGATCGACAGGGGTATCGAGCGGCAGTGACGGCGATGCGAATAAAAGCGTCAGCCACGATCGTGCGCAGCCGAGCGCTAAAAGAAACGCGCCGATACCGCGCAGGCGGATGCGGCGGCGCTTGTCGCAACGTTGTGTTGCGTTGTATGCGGGGGATTCTTCTTTTCGATTCATGGAACGATTATATCGTTCGTATGCTTTGCGGGACACGAAAAGGGCCCGTCGACGAATCGACGGGCCATATATGCCGTCTGCAGCCTGGACTCGAATGGGGAGGGAGGGGAAGAAAATCCAGGTTGCAAAGGGGTTGATGCCGCATGCCCTCCGATGGGTGCCGGTGCAATCGGCAAGAAGGAGGGGGTCGCAGGGCGATACGGCGCGAATGGGAGGGGTAAGGAGCTGATGCCGTCGCGCCCTACAGGCTCGCCACGTATCCGCCGCAGACGTAGCCCGATGTAATGGCGCGGCCGATGGAGAG
>JAUNLI010000039.1 GCA_030532315.1 Slackia sp. | reverse complement strand
GCCTTCTTGCCGAACTCTTCGTATTCGACCCAACGCAGCGAGTCGTTGTCGTAGGCTTCTTCGTCTTTGATGATGTCGGTGTAACGGAAGCATTTCTGGTGCGGCACTTCATGCTCGCGCAGAATCTCGTCCCACTCCTCGAAGGTCTTGGTGACGAAGGACGCCTCGAGCCACTGGATGACTTCGGGCTGCTTTTCGGACTTCTTGAGGGCGGGCAGGTTGCAGGTGTCTTCCTGGTCGATGTGCTCTTCGTTGCCCGTGATTTCCATCATCATGTTGTAGTACTTGTCGTACTGAGGCATGCAGATGAGCATCCACTTGTCGTCTTTGGTCTTATAGGTGTTGTTGAACGGGTTAGGCACGTGATGACGCGATTTCGGATAGGGGGCGCCGAACTGCGTGGCCATGACGCCGATGTTGCCGCCCCAGATGGCTGCGCCGTACAGGTTGCAGACAACCTTGTCGCCCTTGCCCGTGCGGGTGCGGTTGAACAGGGCAGCGAGGATGCCGCCGGAAAGGATGGACGCGGCATTGTAGTCGCCGAAAGCCTGAGGCGGAATGGCGGGAGACTCGCCGTCCTCACGGAAGACGTTGGCAACGCCGCCGCGAGCAGCCCAGCACACGGCGTCGAAGCCGGGGGTGTCTTTCTCGGGGCCGTACTCGCCGTAGCCACGCATCTGAGCCCAGATCAGGGTGGGGAACTTCTCTTTGAGGCTGTTATAGTCAAGGCCGACCTTGACAAGAGCCTTGTCGCGCCAGTTGTTCACGAAGACGTCGGCCTCGGAGAGCAGCTTCATCATGACTTCCATGGCCTCGGGGTCTTTGAGATTGAGGGCGATCCAGTTCTTGTTGGTGTTGTTCAGGTCGATCGTGGGATCTTCCTCTTCGGTCTGCTCGCAGCCGAAGCCGGGACCCTGGGTGCGCTGGGCGTCACCCCAAAGGGGTTCGACCTTCATGATTTCGGCGCCCATCTCGGACAGGACCCTTACGGTTGCCGGGGCTGCCACCCACTCGCAGAGCTCGACGACTTTCACGCCCGCGAGAGGACCATACCCATTCAGTTTCTCACTAACGAGCATAGCGACTCCTTTCATGCCATATCCCGTATTCTTGTGGTATTACTGGACGGATTTATCATCCTATTCTGCTCAGAGCCTATCTATGGACAATTGTTTGGAATTAGGTAAAAACTATTCTGTAAAGCGCTTGGAAAAGGCTTAGTAAGCGGTAGTTTTAATGCGTAATTTGGACATATATAAAATTATGTCTCTTCTACACTGCTTCTATTGAATAAAGGAATAGAAAAACGGATAGAAGCGCATTTTTGTGATTACATTGCCGCTTTCTGCGTGGGGGTCATCGGCAGCTCGTCGTCGGGTCCCATAATCTGAACGACGAACTGCGTGAATGTGGCGCGTACGCATACGCGCCCTGCGGGGTCTTTCACCACCACTTCGGCGACCACCGTCTGACGTCCGTTATGGACGACGTCGGCCTCGCAGGTCATCAGAGCATTGTCGTCTACTCCTACGCCATGGACGAAATTGAAATTGCACTGAAGCGTGACGTTTCTTTTGCCGTAAGAATAGACTGCGGCGCTGGCCGTCATGTCGCACAAGGCCATGAGCACGCCGCCGTGGATGAAATTTCTCGTGTTTGCGAATCCGGTTCCCGTCTTGGCCTGCACGACGGCGTGCCCTTCCGTAAGCTCGGTCAGAACCATGCTGTCGAACCCTTCGATGTTGTGGATATGGTTCGTCGCCCCTTGCTTGATATAATCCTCCATGGAATGCTCCTTTCTCGCGTATGGGGTAAGGCTACGGATTACGTATCAATTACCTATTTTTCTTAAATTGCCTATCGAAAACGATGCTTAATTTACTATGCTTGGGAAAAGATGCGAGGAAATCCGGGAAAAGGAACGGTCATGGATTTCAATTTGAGTAAAAAACAGCAAGAAGTCGCTGATAATTTTCGTGCTTTTGGCGAAAAAATCTTCACTCCCGAAGACGTGAAGCGTTGGTGTGCGGGTCAAGGCCTGCCCGACGAGGTGGTGCATGAATTCGCCGATGTCTATTTCAATTCGTGCGAATTCGTCGACGAATTCGGGGTTGCCCATTACGACCTGGTTTCCAAGGCGCTTATTCTCGAGGAATTGTCGCGTTGCGCCGGAACCACCCTGCCATTTCAGCATGACTTCTTCGATCTGGAAATCATCGAGCGCTTTGCGTCGGACGATACCCTGCGTGCGCTTTTGACGAATTATCGCCGCGAAGGGAGGCTCATGTTCGCGGTGGCCATCTCCGAAGCCGATGCCGGCTCCGATGTCATGGGCATCAAGACCACGGCGCGCACGGTGGACGACCGCATTCTTCTCAATGGCGAGAAGTCCTATGTTTTCAACGGCGAATATTCCCCGTATATATTGGTGGCCGCCATCGATGCCGACGACCAGAGCCCAAGCAAGCATCCGCATCTGTCGCTTTGGCTTGTGCCGAGCGATACGCCCGGTGTGCGCGCCTATCCGATCGAGAAGATCGGCCAGGCGATGGTTCCTTTTGCCGCTATGAAGTTCATCAACGTGGAGATGAAGCCCGAGTGGCGTCTCAACACGCGTGAAGTGTCGTTCCCTGCGCTGTTCAAAATTCTCGACACAGGCCGTGTGTTCATCGCCGCATCGTGTTTGGGCATGGCGCAAGGTGCGCTCGAAGATGCCGTCGCCGCGGCTGTCAAGCGTCGCCGTTTCGGTCGCAGCGTCATTGAATTCCAGCAGATTTCGCAATTGATTACCGACATGGAGGTGCGCGTTCAGGCCATGCGGGGCATGCTCTATAAGACCGCGTGGCAGATTGACACGCAAAGCGAGGAAAGGCGTCTTTCCTCGGCGCTTATGAAGCGTTTCATCCCTATGACTGCCACCCAGGTGGCGTCCGATGCCATGCAAGTCATTGGCAGTGAAGGCTATACCGAGCAATCGCGGGTTGCGCGCATTTGGCGTGACTGCCGTGGCAATCAGCTTGCAGAAGGCACCGACCAGATCATGGTGAAAATCGCCACGCCTTTGATTGCAAAGCGCTATTGCGCAGAAGGGGAAGAATAGGCGCGTTTTGCATGCTTGTCCGCATCGAACGTATCGAGGGGTCGCACTGCGGCCCCTCATTTTATATAGACAAAAGAAATGCCTTGATACCGATTCATAGACGATGCCTTTTAAAGTTAATAGGATAGTTTTCTAGTAATGGGTAATTTATATTAGCTATTTTGATAATTAATAAGGAAAGAATGCTGTTTAGAAAATAGATTCATAAAAGCAAATGGCTATTATCAATAATTTGACCATACATAAGCAGGAGCGATGGGGTGATTATGGACATAACGTGAAAGGGCTTGGACGGACGAAACTCATCCGGATTCGTCCGGCCAAGCGAATGAGAAGGAGGTTTCTCTTGAGTGCAGTGGCTACGAAAGAGAAGATGAGCGTTCGCCACATGCTCATTGTTCTCACGGGCATCATGATCACCTTCGGATGCTCCGCATTGTGTTTCTCCACTTGGGGTCTGTTCCAGCCGGTCGTCTCTACGGCTCTCGACATTCCCACGACGTCGTTCGCCCTCTACGTGACCATCATGTATCTGGCCATGACCGTGGCATCGCCCTTCGCAGGCAAGTTGCTCCAGACCGTCGATGCGCGCATTGTTTTGACTGCATGCGCCGTCTTGGTGGGTGTCGGCTTCATCCTGATGAGCATGGCGTCTTCGATCGTCTTTTTCTACATCGCGGGCGTTTTGCTGGGCATCGGCGAGGTTGTGCTTCTGTGGCTGGCCGTTCCTACGCTGATCAACAACTGGTTCGCTGAGCGCGCAGGCTTTTTCATCGGCATCTGCATGTGCATGACCGGTGTCGGCGGCGCTGTGTGGTCTTCTGTGTTCACCGCCCTCACCACGAGCGGCATGGACTTCCATACCATTTATATGATTTGGGGCGTCATCGCCTTGGTCACGTCGGTTCCCTTCACGCTGTTCTGCGTTCGCACCCGTCCTGAGGATTGCGGCCTTCGTCCCTACGGTGCAGCCGCCGTCGGTGATTCGGGCGCTCCTGCCAAGCCTCGCGGCCTCAGCGCCAGCGCTGCTATGAAGTCCCCCGTCTTTTACGTGATCTGCCTCTTCGCGGGACTTATCAACATCGCCATCCTGGTTGCCCAGCAGTTCCCGACCTACACGAAGTCTCTGACCGACGTTGCCTTCGACGTCGTGGTCGTCGGCGGCATTATGGCTACCGTTATGATGGTCGGCCAGGCCATCGCCAAGGTTGCCCTGGGCGGCTTCGCGGACAAGAATGCCCGCACCACCTTGATCTTCGCGTTCAGCTGCGGCGTCATCGGCGTTCTGCTCTGCTGGTTCGGCACGGCTTCCGAGTTCATCCTCTACGGCGGCGCCTTCATCTTCGGCTTCATGTATGCAACCGCCGTCACCTTGGTTCCGATCATGGTTCGCCAGATCTTCGGTACGCGTGAGTACTCCTTGATTTACTCTCGCATCAGCTCCGTGTTCAACCTGGTTGCTTCCTTTGCTTCCTTGATTTGGGCATGGATCGGCGGCTCCTTCGGCTTCAATGCCGTGTTCGCTGTCGCGCTCGTCATGTTCGTCGCCATCCTGGCAATGGGCCTGTACTGCTTCGCCAAGCAGAAGAGCATCGTTGCCGCTTGGACCGAGTAAGGGCGTATCGAGCATATCGCGACAGGGCGGGTTTTCCGTATCGGTTGCGATCGAAACCGGATGCCGGGCATAATCTGCCCGGCATCTTTTTATTGCTGCGGCGCCTTCGTTTCGGATTCGCGGTGTTTTCGTATGAGGTGCTGGCGAGAAAGGAAAAAACGATGGAGAAGCTTCTATATCTTTTCGACAGGAACAAAGGTGCCGATCGGATTGGCGAAGAAATCGCCTCTCTTGCGACGGCTTTCGACGACCTTGAGGCCGATCCGTCTCTTGCGATGCTTGTCTGCGATGCTGCAGCGGCAAGCGGTATCGCATCGGTTCCGTTTGCGATATCGAGGCTTGCGGGCGGCGATGCTGCCGGAGGGGCCGTTCTGTCGTGCGGCATTGACGACTTGCGCGCCGGATGCATGCGCGATGTCGAGGATCTTGAGCATGCCCGCGCCGTCATCGTCGATGCGGGCGACCTTGGTGTGGTTTCGGGTGCGGCGATCGACGAGATGGCGCACGATATCGCAAGTGCGGTTCCTGCCTGTGCGCTCGGACGCATCGTGGTCGTGTGGAGCGGGGGCGATGCGCTCGACCAAGAACTGTTCGTGATGGGCAGGCTTGCCGCGTTGCGCATCGCCTTCGCGAAGGCGACGGGAGAAGGTGCCGACGAGCCGCTTTTCTATCTTGACACCTTAGGGAATGCGAAGCGTGCCGCATCGCTTGCGGTCGAGGGCATGTTCGATGGCATATGTTGCAAGGACGCCGATTGGTCTCCCGCGAAATTCGCTTCTCTCGCACAGCGCATTGCCGAATAGCCGTTTGCGATTCCGCTCAGCTCCAGGGATCCTGCTCGAAAAGGGGTTCGGGCTCGGGTCTGCGGTCTGAATACGGGTCGTAGCCGTCGTCGTCTTCTGCTTCGGCGCGGAAGAACTCGCGATTGGGCGGGGCGGCGTTTTCATGCGTTTTCAAGACCCGCGTCTTTACAGGGCGCGGGTCTTTTCTTGTATGACCGCCTGCGTCAAGCGCTCTGTCGCCGTGCTCGCTTGGCTTCTGCTGCCGTGTCGTTCGTGCGGCGTTTTCTGCTGTCCGTATCGAAGCGGGCGCGTTTACGCCGTTGGCACTGCTTCGCCCGGAATGCGCGTTGGCTTCGGGATCGAGCAACGTTTCGACATAGGCAATCGGGGCGATTCGTACGTTTCCGCAGAAGGCGAAGGCGTACGGGGTGAAAAGCCCCGGCTTTCCCGCAATCATGGTCACGGTCGCATCGGCCTTGATGCAGAGTTGCGCCGCTTTGCCCGTTTGGGCGTTCAGGCCGCTCGGCACGTCGGCGGCTACGATAAGCGAGCCGCTTGCGCGGCGGTTGTTGGCCGCTTGGATCCATTGGTCGAAAGGCGCGCGAACGTTCGATCCGGCAAACCCCGTTCCGAGTATTGCATCGACGATTGCGCCTGCGTTTTCAAGCGCGCTTTCGAGCTGTGCTGCGCTCGGGTCGATGAGCAAGTGCGCGCGGGGTTCGTTTCGCATCGCTTCGGCGGCATACAATGCTGCGTCACGGGCGGGCTGGGCCTTGATGCCTTCGGGCTCGACGGTGCTGACGACCGTCACGTCGTATCCTGCGGCGACCAGTTCGCCCGCTGCGACCCATCCGTCGCCTCCGTTGTTGCCCATGCCACACAAAACGACGCAGTTCGGCTGTGCCGCATCGCCTTCGGCGCTTGGCGTGTCGCAATGCTTCGAGCACACGGACCTTTCGTCATCGCAGCATGCGTGTCTGTCCGTCACGGAGCCGCATGCGTTTTCATGCATGCGGCTCTTCCAGCCGAAGCGCTCGTTCGGATATTCGTTCCGGACGCCTGGCGCTTCAGGTCCTTCTTTCCCGCATTGCTCGATAAGCCGCATCGTCTCTTGCGCAAGCGCGCGTCCGGCGCGCTGCATCAAGTCTGCCAAAGGCGTGCCGCTTTTCTCGAGCGCCTGCTCGAGCGCGACGACTTCTTTTACGTCGAGGATGGGCGGTTCGTAGAGAGGCAGATGCACAAGTAATGCTTCGGCATAGGCTTTTGAAAGCGATTTCACGGTTTCTTTCGCATTCGCGGGGCTGGTGGACGGCAATACGGTGCACGGTTTTCCGAAGCGCCGTTCGCACAGGCGCGCATACAGCGCTCCTGCCTTGGCCCCTGTGCAAAAGACCGCCTTGATATCGGCCGTATCGAAGATGCGCGCAAGGTCGTTCGGTTCGGCATTTTTGATGCTGGCATCGCTTGCGCCCTCGATGTCGCAGGAGCGTACTACATCCCATAGCGCAATATGGCGGCGCAGCAGCATGTCACGCTTGTCGGAAACCGTGCGTGGTGCCGGCTCGTCGAACACGGAGGCCAGCACGCGCCAGAATCGATTTTGCGGATGGCCGTAGAAAAACCCCTCTTCGCGGCTTTTGGGTGAAGGGATGCTGCCGAGCACAAGGACGCGGCTGTTTTCATCGAAGACGGGTTCTATCGTATGGATGATATGGTCGGGCATGGTCGTTCCTTTGCGGCGTGTGTCGGCATGGGTGGCTTTCGCCGGCCTGTCGGCCTGCGCGACGGATGCTGAATTGCGAGTCGGGCGACGCTATTCCAAAAACGTGAACACGTCGGCAGGGGCTTGGCGCGTTTTCGGATTCATGATGTGCGACGGGTCGTGGTATCCCACCTGGATCATGACGGCGACGCCGAATTCCTCGGGGTCCATAAGGCCTTTCTCCGCGAAAAATGCATTGACCTTCTCATAATTCAGGCCCTCGACCGGTGTGGCGTCGATGCGCAGCAGCGCACAGGTGGTCAGCATGTTGGCAAGTGCGATGTAGCACTGGCGGCACGACCACTCGAACATCAGGCGAGGATCGTCTGCGATGCCGAGGTCGTTTTTCTGAAACGACGCGAACATTTCCTTGCGTGCGGCCAGGTCTTCGGGGGCGATGTGCTGGATGTCAGCCATCATGTGCCCGACATGTTCGCTGTCGGCTTCCATGTGTTTGCGGGCCAGGATGGCAATAGTGTACGAAGCGTTGCTCTTCATGCCCCAGGCGATCTCGCGCAAAGGTTCGGTCAGAGGCGACGTCTTCTTGATTGCCAGAAACTTCCACGGCTCGAGTCCGAACGAGCTTGGAGAGAAGCGCGCCGCTTCGCAGATGGTGTGCATATCTTCGTCGGTGACGTCATGTGTGGGGTCGTAGCGCTTGCAGGTGAAGCGCGTGGCGAACATGGTTTCGAGGTTTTCGTTAAGGGGGCTCATCATAGTCATGGACGTTCTCCTTTCGGCAAGGCATCTCGCGCATCTTGCTTTTGTCGTATGCCCTTCCATCATAAACCGCGAAAAGAAAAAGTGTGGCATGCCGCCTTGATGGTGAAATTTCTTCGAAACGCTTCCGGCCGCTTCCCTGTGCTATCGCATCTTTCGGCGCGAAAGCGTCTGTCTTGAAGTGCGGCGTGCGGCGTCGGTATGTGGGAGGCGGAAAAGTTTTTCATTATCGCCCTTGACCCTCACGTTGCGTGATGCCCTAGACTTCACGAAGTCGATGTGGGTTAAAAGGTTACGACCGCCGTCCCTTGCATTTTCGAAGGTGAGACGGCGTGAGGTTTTTGGGCTGCTCTTGCCGCATCGAAACCGATCGGAAAACGACGTTGCAACGGCGCAGCGAAAACAGATGCGACATTGCGGTAGGGAAGGGGATGCGATGGCATACACCGTCAAAGAGCTGGCGAGGCTTTCGGGTGTCAGCGTGCGTACGCTTCATTACTACGAAGAAGTGGGGCTGCTTTTCCCGGAAAGACTGCCGAACGGCTATCGCGTTTTCAGCAAGGAGGATGCGGCTCGATTGCAGCAGATTCTGCTCTATCGCGATGCGGGCATGGCGCTCGTCGACATCAAAGCCGTGCTTGACGACGCCTCTTTCGACGTGCGCGCAGCGCTGCATGAACATTTGCAGCGGCTTGAAAAGCGTCTCGAGCAGACCGAGGCCATGATGCGCTCGGTCGAGCGGACGCTGGATGCTTTGGAGAAAGGAATCGATATGAACGATAAAGAACGTTTCGAGGGTATGAAACGTCTTGCGGTGGAAGAAAACGAGCGCCTTTACGGCGAAGAAATTCGTGCGGCGTACGGAGGCGATGTGGTGGACGCCTCGAACGAAAAGGTGCTTGCGATGGATGAAAGGCAGTGGAATTCGGCCGAAGAGCTGGGCGAGGCGATCCTCGATGTGCTCGTCGAGGCGGTCCGCACGGGGGATGCGCGTGGGAAGGAAGCGCGCAAGCTGTGCGCCATGCATGAGAGGTGGCTCAAGATGTATTGGCCGGACGGGGCGTATACGCGCGAAGCCCATGCCGCGCTTGCTGAAGGTTACGTGTCCGACGAGCGCTTCCGCGCATATTACGACGCGCGTGTCGAAGGGGGAGCGCTGTTTTTGCGCGATGCGCTGAGGGCGTATTGCGCGCAGTAGGTTCGGATGCGCCGTTTCATCGGGTATGCTGGGAGAAACGGCGCGCATTCGCCATCGCGTGCGCGCTTGGTCGCATCGAAAGGGGCTGCCATGGGGGGGATGCTTCGTGTTCGTAATGGGTGCTATGCTCGCCTTGGCGCTTGCGGCAGCCGTTGCGGGGCTTTTGGGAATCGGGTGCGCTATCGCCGCTATCGCCGTGAGCGTTGTTTTGTATTGTCAGCGCGAAAAACGTGCCGCTAATGGCGAGTCGCTTGGAGCGGTCGTGGCCATTCCCATCGTGCTTTTCTGCGTCGGCGCGCCGCTTGTGATGTTTGCCGTCTGGTTATTTTTCATGCCTGCGTGATGCCTTGTTCGACAAGAGAGCAAAACGACCCCCTTGCATGCGAAGGGGGTCGTTGCAACCGGGGCAAGGTTTTTAAGGACGGTCCCTCGTCCGTTAAAGGTCGCCGCCTGCCGGTCCTGCGGGATACGTTTCATCGGCGACGGTTTCTTTGGGAAGGCACAGGTTCAACACCACGCCGATGATGGCGCTTGTTGCCATGCCAGGAAGCTCGTAGACGCCTACGGGAATCTTGATGCCGGCGGTTTCCATGCCGACGCCTACTACGAGCACGGCTGAAACGATCATGAGGTTGCGCGCCTTGCTGAAATCGACGCGGTTGGAAACCAGCATGCGCAAGCCGTTCGAGGCGATCAGGCCGAAGAGGAGCAGGCTTACGCCGCCCATGACCGAGGTTGGGATCGAATTGATGAGCGCTTCGATTTTGGGGCAGAAGCCGCCGACGAGCAGTGCGATGCCGCCCGCATACCAGAAAATCTGCGTTGAATAGACGCGTGTTGCGCTCATGACGCCGATGTTTTCGGCATAGGTGGTGGTGGGGGTGCCGCCCAGAAAGCCCGAGAGCATGGTGGACAGGCCGTCGCCGAGAAGCGAGCGGGGAAGCATATCGTTGTAATTTTTCCCGACCACTTCGCCTACCACCAGCAGATGCCCGATGTGCTCGATGATGATAACGATCGCGACGGGTGCGATCAAAATGATGGCGCCCAGATCGAACGTCGGGGCCGTAATGGTGGGAAGGCCGATCCATGCGGCGTCGATTACGGGTTGGAAATCGACGAGGCCGACGAAACACGAGGCGATGTATCCGGTCGTGACGCCGATGAGCACGGGAATGGTAGACCAGAATCCCCGGAAACACGTGGAGAACACGATCGATACCGCAAGCGTGAGCGCCGCGACGGCGAACCCTTCATAATTGAACGGAGCGCCCGTGTCATAGCCTCCGTTGAAAAACGCCATTTTGATGGCGGTGGCCGAAAGGCCCAATCCGATGACTACGATGACGGGAGCCACCACAGGTGCCGGCAGGATGAAATCGAGCCATCCGGTTCCGGCGATTTTGATGATTCCCGCCACTGCCACATACACCAGGCCTGTCACGATCAGTGCGCCGCCGACGGCTCCGACGCCCTGGCTTTGCGCCACCATCGCGATAGGCGTGATGAATGCAAACGACGATCCGAGATAGCTGGGGATTTTTCCTTTCGTGACCAGCAGGTAAAGAATCGTGCCGATGCCCGAGCACATGATAGCCAAAGACGGCGAAAGCCCGGTGAGAAACGGCACGAGCACGGTCGATCCAAACATGCTCATGAAATGCTGGATGCCCAAGGGAATGGCCTTGGCAACCGGCACGCGGTCGTCTACCCCGATGATGGGGCGCTCTTCTGCCATAAAGTTCCTTTCTCGAGGATGTGCTGCGTGCACGTTGCGCAGCAAAGATCTTCGTGCTCGTTTATAATACAGCACTTTGCTGCGCTAAAGCGCCGCCGGTTTCGCCTGCGCGCGATTTCCGTCGCATCAGGGCGCTGTCTGCGTCGAGGCATGTCTGCCGTTTGCCGCTGCTGCGGTTCGTTTTTTCTCCGTCGTCGGGAGAAAACAGCCGTGTGCCGCGATTCTTGCCGTCATGCAAAAAGGCCGTGAGAACTTTTCGTAGTATGCAACGAAATAATGTATGGAATTGCAAGCATGCGGTTTCATCCGGGCGCCGTCGTCTCGGTCGCCCGAAGGCCGCGGCGTGAAGCCGCGACTTGGAGGGGAGTTCTTAGATGGTTGATACTGCGGATACGACGCATGAGGTTCGTTCTTCCGGCTCCGGGCGTCGGCTGACGGCCGAAGAGGCGGAATTCCTGAAGCGCTGTCTGCTCGAGACCGAGCCTGTCGTGGTGACCGGCGAGGCCGCGCCGCGGAAAAACCCGCCGATGGGCGTTCCTCATCTTCCGCGTCCGAAGCGCTCTTTGCGCTAAGCGCCGCCTATGGAGGGCTTCGCAGCCTGATGACGGGTTCGCTTTGTCCTGCCGTATAATCGGCGTTGGACAAAACGGGCGTACATGAGGTTGCGAGGTGGCATATGGCAGATGCTTTTCCTTACGAATTGGGCGAGAAATCGATACGGTTTGTTTTCGACGAGCTGCCGGACGCACCCGAGGGACGTTTTTTCGGCCTGGTGAAACAGGGTATCGCGCTTCCTGAAGGAGGCGCGTTTTATGTGGCGGAATTCGACGGCGCCTCTGCGTCGAGGGCTGCGATTCTTGCATATGCGGACAAGTTCGGTCGCGTGTTTGCAACCGATGCTCCCGAGCTTATTCCGCCGGCGCGTTATCCCGACTTGCGTGCGTTCGCCCAGGAGGGCACGAATCGCGAGCGCGGATACCTGACGAGCGTTGCGCGCAACGGCGACGAGACGCTTGTCGGGTCGTATTCGTGTGAAAACCCCGGGCGCGACGAGCGATATCGGCTCGAAAGCTCGGAAGACGGGCGTGCGGGTTCGGTCGCGCTGCCGGAACCGTGGCAAGTCTACGACGAATTCATGGCGAGGGCCTATTTCGCCCTGATCGTGTTTCCTTCGATTCGGCGTGACGTGCGCCCGTTCGATTTGGGTGCGGTGTTCGCGCGGTTCGATTCGCTCGACTTGTTCGATGCGGTGAACAGGGAGATTCTCGAGGTTGAGTCGCCTTTGGCCGAGCATCCTGGGGCCGCACCCGGCATCGAGCGATATCTGGCGGCGTTGCTGCGCGAGGCGCAGATCGTAGGCAAGACGCGCGAGGATATGACGGTCGAGTTGCCGGACGGTTTTTCGTCCGCGCCCGCTGTGCGTCTTTTGCGTACGGCTCATTATGCCGACACGTATTACGTCGATTTCTACTATGCCGATGCGGCGGGCACCGTCGTCGAGAACGGCATGTTTCTCACGACGCCCGAAACGTCGGCGGCGCGTCGTGCGTTTCTGCGCACTGAGGCGGCGTTGAACAGGTTTCTTTTCCTCAGTGAATATCTCGACCGCACCTTCGAGGGCGGCACGCCTGCGGCCGACGAGGCGTTTTGCAGTGCGGCGGATGCCTGGCTGTGCGACCGCATCTGCACGCAGGCGCCCGATCCGACCCAGGCGAAGCTTGCGCAAAGCGCCTGGGACAAGCACCTTGCTTTCGCGCGCTCTTGCGAGCGGCTTCGTCTGCCGTATCGAATCGGATACGATTTTTGCAGCGACGCCTCGACGACGGCTTTCGGCATCGACGTCGTCTGCCCCTCGTCCGACATCATGGCCGAAGGCGCGTGGGACGAAGCCTGCGCGGGGCTTGCTCCTCGCACTGCGGCGGCGCGCAACGGCGACGCTGCGCGCTATATCGCCCATGTCGCCATCCTTCTGGCGGCGAATGCGTTTTCCGTGTCAAGCGATATCGAACGCGTCTTTTTCAACGGCATGTATGGCAACCGTCCCGATGCGCCGGTTGTTTCGGGCGTGTTCGAGCGTGCGGCGTTTTGCGAAGCGTTCGCTTCCGACGAGGAGCGCGCGTTTTGCGATCCGTTCGCATTTTTGCGCGCGTGCGGCATCTCATTCGAACTTGGCGAGGAGTTTTCGCTGTGTGACGTCGAACGTTGCTTTACGAAGGGCGAGGGTGTTTTCGCCGACGAGCGCGAGCCGTTGATCCATCGCGACGACACGCCGTTCTCCGAAGAGGCGCGTCGGCTTTCCGGCGTGGCGGCTCCGTGCGATTTGGGAATCTTCGAAGACGCCGAGCGTGCGCGCTATGCCGACGAGGTGTCTGCGGCGCTTGATGCGGGGGTGGCTTCGGCGCTCGATTGCCTCAAGGGCATCCACGACCGCACCGAAAACATTCTCGTGCGCAGGATTTGCAGCGCCCTTATGGACGGCTTCATGCTGGGCGATCTTGACGAGCATTCATATCTCGAGGTCAAAGAGGCGTTTTTAGATGCTTACGGGTTCAAGCCGCTGATGGCGCGCGCCACGGCGCTCGTTCGTGCCGATGAGGAGTCGCAGTCGATCGCGGTGCTCGAAGAGCTGCTCGCCAAGGTGGAAGCGACCGAAGGCTTCGCCGATACGGCCCAGACGTGCTATCGCTTCTTCGACAGCTACGAGGCTCGTTATATGTATGCGCGCCATTGTGCCGAAGATGCTGCCGGTCGTCGCGTGTTGCCGCTGCCGGACGAGGCGTTTTTGGTGCACGATGCGCTCGCTCAGGTGTATACGACTTCGATAACGGGGGCCGATGCCGCGCTTGAGCATGCGAAACGCTGCATCGAACTGGCTCCTTCGCGTGCATATTCGTACCTGCGTGCAGCGCGCGCCTACTTCATGCGCGGCGAGTACGAGTCCGAGATAGCCATGTGCTCCAAGGCGCTTGAAGTTGCCTGGCATCCGGCCGATGCCGGTTTGGCGCTGTATTGGATGGCCTATGCCTTCTGGAAACTCGAGCGCTACGATGCGGCGGCAGCGGGATACAGGCGTTGTGCCGCGTTGCGCTCGGCCATGGCCGAGCAGGCAATAATCGAGTTCGAAGAGCTGCTTCAAAGCGTGAAGGGCCTTCAGCGGCATACCGAAGAGGAGGAAAACGAAATCCTGCGCAAGGAAGGCGTTCCTGTCGGTTCGCTTTCGGCGAACTGCGAAAGCATGCTCGACATGGCGAAGGCGGCGGCCGATTCCGGGTGCAATTCGCTTTGCTGCGTCATGGCTGCATCGGGCATGCGCGTTGTTCGCGACGACGCGCTTATGCCTGTCGTGAAGTCGTTTTCGGCGGGTAAGGACAAGCTTTACGCCCGGTAAGGCTGCAAAAAGGCCTCGCGTATCGGGTGTGGGCCGTCCGTCTTCTTCTTTCCCTATGTGTTGGCGGGTGCCGTGCGCTTGCTTCGCAACGTGAAAAGGTCCGGAGCCGATGGTGCTCCGGACCTTGGTTTTTTATACCGCAGCTGCTTTTTTCGCGCTGTGGGCCGCGTTGTGCGCGTTTGGCACCTGCAGCCTCTAGATGTTTTTCACATTCATGGCACGCATGGCGTTGAGGATGGCTATCACGGCCACGCCTACGTCGCCGAAGACGGCGAGCCACATGTTGGCGACGCCGATTGCCGCAAGTACGAGGATGAGCACCTTGACGCCGATGGCGAACACGATGTTCTGGTGCACGATGCGCATGGTCTTGCGTGCGACACGGATGGCGCGGGCGATGTTGGACGGCTTGTCGTCCATGAGCACGATGTCGGCGGCTTCGATGGCCGCATCCGAACCCATGGCTCCCATGGCAATGCCCACGTCCGCTCGAGTGAGGACCGGCGCGTCATTGATGCCGTCGCCCACGAAGGCGAGGTTTCCGCGTGTGGAATCGAGCAGCTCTTCGACTTTCTCCACCTTATCGCCAGGCAGCAGCTGCGCGTGGTATTCGTCGATGCCGAGTCTGTCTGCCACGGCGCGAGCCACCTCGTTGCGGTCGCCGGTGAGCATGACGCAGCGCTCGATGCCCGCAGCGTGCAGGTCGGTGATGGTCTGGGAGGCGTCGTCTTTCACCACGTCGGCGATGACGATGTGGCCCGCGTAGGCGCCGTCGATTGCGACATGCAGGATGGTGCCCGCCAGATCGCACTCGTGCCAGTTCGATCCGTGTGCCGCCATGAGCTTGTCATTGCCGACAAGCACCACATGTTCGTCGATTTTCGCGCTGACGCCGTGGCCTGATTCCTCTTCGACCTGCGCGATACGCGCCCGATCGATTTCTCCCGAATAGGCCTCTTTGATGGAAACGGCGATGGGATGGTCGGAAAATGCTTCGGCATGTGCTGCCAGGGAAAGCAGGCGGTCGACCTCGATGCCGTCTTGCGCATGCACGGCAACGACGCTGAAGGTGCCGTTGGTCAGCGTACCCGTCTTGTCGAATACTACGGTATCGACCTCCG
>JAUNLI010000038.1 GCA_030532315.1 Slackia sp. | reverse complement strand
GGTCGAGTTCTTCGTCGGTCAGGCCGTCGGCCTTCAAAAGGCTGCGGTGCGGCGCGCGCGCCAGGCCCTTCTTGATGGCATCGCTTCGATGGTTCATCGCGTGTCTCGCTTCCTTTTGCTGTGTTGCGACTCAAGGAATGCGAGCGAGAACCCTCGTCGATGCCTGTTTACGGAAGGCGTCCGGCGAAGCGTACCCGGCAGCATGCGTCGGCGGGGATCGCTCGCGTCGGCGTGCTGCGTTCGACTTCGCTGCTCGAGGGGGTTCAAGGCTCCGCCACCGCAGGCTTGCATGACCGCCTGCTTGCTGAAGATGGGTTCGTCCTCGCTCGCCCTGTCGTCGCATTTTTTGTCGAGTAGTTCGGATTATAGGCGTGCTCGCCACAGCCGCAAGACGCTATCGCGCTTTATTTCGGTAAAGTGTCCGGATTTTACATTCCCGACATCTTCATCATGCCTACGGCGCCTAGCCCTCTTTGCGCGGGAATTGCAGCATTTCGTCCATGGTGACGAAGCGGAATCCCTGTTCTTTAAGATATGGAAGAGCGTCGCGCAGCGCTTCGGCTGTTTGCGACCGATCGCCGCCGCCGTCGTGCATCAAGATGATGTCGCCCGGCGTTGCCGCTTTGATGCGGCCGGCGACCACGGCGGCGCCGGGCCGTTGCCAGTCGAGCGTATCGATGTCCCAACCTATTTCGGCGTCGACGAGGTCTTCGACATTGCGCCACACTTCGATGGGGAAGTTGCCGCCCGGCGAACGGAAGACGCGGCTTGCTTCGGCGCCGGTCGCATCGGAGATGGCCTGGTAGCCCTTTTCGATTTCGGCACGCTGCTCATCGACGCTCATGAATCCCATGTTGACGCCCTGGCCGCTGCCTGCTGCGTGATCCCAGCTGTGCGTGCACACCTGATGGCCTTCGTCGTATTCGCGCTTTACCAGCTCGACGCCTTGGCCTGCGATGCGTTCGCCCACCGTGAAAAACGTCGCTGCTGCGCCGTTGTCGCGCAGGATGTCCAGAATTTCGGTCGTGCTGTCTTCCCAGGGGCCGTCGTCGAACGTGAGCGCGATTGCTTTGTCGCCGCCCGTGTCGGGGTAGGCGCGCAGATACACGCGGTCTTCGGCGGCTTGCGTTATTTCGGCGACTTCCTTGCCCGAAGTCTGTCCTATTTTCACAATGGCGGCGCCTGATGCCCCCGGTGTTCCGACTATATGGATCGGGCCGTATCCGCTTTCGACGGGGTTGGGCTCGACGGTTCTTTCCTCGGTCGTCGACGGTTCCTCGACATCGGTTCCGTCAGCGAAGGCGAGCGTGTCGCCGTCGGCAAGGGCGGTTTCGCCGTCGAAGGCATCCTGGCCGTTGATCGTTGCCGTGTAAGGGCGTCCTCCTCCTTCAGTGATGACCTGGCCTTCCACGTCGATGAGGTTGCCCGGGGTCATGCTGAGCCCGCTTTTTTCATAGGCGTTCTGGAGCGTTTTTGCGCCGGAGAGATCGACCTTTTGGCCGTTTACGGTGATGGATATGGGCATCAATTTGCGCAGGGCGCCAAAGCCGAAGAAGGCGACGGCTGCTGCGGCGGCAACGCCTCCGATAACGAAGACACGCCTGGTCAGACGAGGGTTCGGAAGCGGGTCTTCGTCCCAAAGCGGAGTGAAGTTCTGTTGCGGCTTTTCGAAGTGGGTCGGGCCGGCGTGTGGGTCGTCGGTTGCAGGGTATGTGTTTTGACCCATGCGCGGCTCCCGCTCGTTCGCGTGGTCATCGTGGCCGGGCGCATGCCGGAAAGTATCGGCGTTTACGGAAGGGCGACGCATCTGGCCCGTTGTCGACGGGCTGGATGACGGCGAAGGCTCTCCCGAGCGTGCTGCCGGAGCGGCGACGCGGCCGACGCCATGGACGCGACGGCTTCCTGCGACCGATGGGCGCGCGCGGCGTTCGTCGGCGCGTGAAGGGGGGACGGGCGAGCGTCCGGAAGTTGTATTGTGGGAGGCGGGGCGTCCCTTCGGGGCGTCCTCGTTATGCTCGGTATTCATGGATGCCTTTCATGTGCGTTTCAGGTTGGTTAGACATCATTCGAAGTCATTATGTGGCAACTTGTGCGCGCGATGACCTTCCTTAAATAAGTTTTAAGGGATTGACACATCGTTGTCGGCGGCGTTCACCTTCTCCTTGGAAACGAACGTGTTTTTTCAGCTTGGGATGCATTTTCGGGTTCGAATTCAGGCATTTTTCCAAAAGCTGAGGGTTTTGCTCTCCAAAGCTTGTGAATCGGGCATAATGCCTGATATGAAAAATCACGAGAAGAATATCAATAATGGGAAAGCCGTCGCGCAGCCCTATGAGGGGAATGGATCCTCGTTCGGCGGCGTGGTTCCGGTGTCTCCGAGCGTTTCCGCGCAGGCCTACGCGCGCGATGCCTATACTTTCCGTAAGCCTAAAAAGCATCGTGGCGCCAAGATCGCTTTGGCCGTCGTTTTGGTATTGCTGCTTGCGGTGGGCGGCGTCGCATTCGGCGGCATGATGTATGTGAACTCCATCTCGGACAAGCTGCATAAAAACGTCGACCAGAATCTCATGAACGAGCTTTCTGTCGAAAAGGCCGCTCCGGGCGAGCCGTTCTATATGCTGATCATGGGCGTCGATCGCTCCGAAGAGCGCCTTTCCGCGGGCGACATGGACACGTTCCGCTCGGACTCCATGATTCTCACTCGCGTCGATCCGCAGCGCAAAAACGTTTCGCTCGTTTCGATCGAGCGCGACACCTACGTCAACATCGAAGGCTACGGCCCCGACAAGATCAACGCGTCAGCCGCGCTCGGCGGATCGGCCCTTGTGGTGGATACCATTTCCAAATTTGCCGGCGTGTCGATTTCGCATTATGTGGAAATCGACTTCGATGGCTTCAAGGCCGCCGTCGATGCGCTCGGCGGCATCGAGGTAGACGTGCCCATCACGATCGACGACGAGATGGCGGGCGGTCGCGTCGAAGCCGGCCTGCAGACGCTTAACGGCGACCAGGCGCTCATCCTGTGTCGCAGCCGCCATGCCTATGACGAGTACGGCAGCGGCGACTACTACCGCATGGCAAACCAGCGCATGGTCATGGGGGCGATTGCGAAAAAAATCCTGTCCTCCGATGTAGTGACGATGGCCAATACCATCAATGCCATGGCCGATTACATCACCACCGACATGGACGTGCAGACCATCATCGAGGTCGCCACGCAGATGCGCGGCATGGATGCCGAAAACGATATCTATTCGGCCATGAACCCCACGGTTCCCGCCTATGTGAACGACGTATGGTACGAATACTGCGACCTTGCGGCTTGGCGCATGATGATGGGTCGCGTCGATGCGGGCCTTCCGCCCTATGAAGATGAACAACGCAACCTCAACGACGGCGGCACGCTCGACGGAACGATCACAGGCATCCAGGAACTCGGGGTGGAAGAAGCTCCGGATTCTTCCCAAACCCCTCATGAAGATTCGCCGCTTTAGGTTTGTCGGGGGTTTTTCCTATCGGAGCCTACAGGATAGGATGGCACATGTTCGATTGCGTCGAAGCTCTGCTTCTGCAGTTTTGCTGCAGGTCGCTGCCTGATGCGGCGCGCTTCGATGCATAAGCCCGCCGTGCTGCGAATCTTCGCGGCTCGTGCCGGATAGCAAGGAGATTTCCTTATGGCTTCTCGCAGGTCGAGCTCTTACGATTCCTTTCCTACGGGCGAACCCTCTCGGCGCTCTCATCGCGCTGCCGTTCCGCCGTCGCAATCTCGCGACGCGTCTTCGTATTCCCGCAGCTCGTACGGAAGCGGCGGCAATGCACCGCGTCACGCGGCGTCTTCGTATTCTCGCAGTTCGTCCCAAGGCGAATACTCTCGCACTCGTGCGAAGAAGAGCCGAACGAAAAAAATCGTGGGCACGATCGTTGCGGTCGTTTTGGCTCTTACGGTCGGTCTTGGTGCCGCAGCGCTTGTCTATGTCGGCATGCTCAACGGCAAGCTGACGGGAGACGTGGGCGCCGATCTGCGCGGCGTGCTGGCCGACGTCAAGGCTCCGACCGAGCCGTTCTACATTTTGCTGATGGGCGTCGACAAATCGCAACAGCGCAGTGAAAGCGCGGAATACAACGGCGACAATTTCCGCAGCGACTCGATGATTTTGGCGCGCGTCGATCCGAAGGACAAGAAGATGACGCTCATCTCGATCGTGCGCGACACCTACGTCGAAATCGACGGCTATGGCAGGAACAAGATCAACGCGGCCCATGCTCTTGGCGGTCCGGCGCTCACGGTGAAGACCGTGTCCGAGTTCGCGGGCGTGCCCATTGCGCACTATGCCGAAATCGACTTCGACGGTTTCAAGGCCGCCGTCGACGCCCTTGGCGGCATCGACGTGAACGTTCCGATGGAAATCGACGACGTGGATGCGGGCGGGTACGTGCCTGCCGGCGAGCAGACGCTCAATGGCGACCAGGCCCTTATCCTGTGCCGCGCACGCCATGCCTACGATGAAATCGGCGCGGGCGACTTCTATCGAGCGGCCAATCAGCGCATGGTGATGGGCGCGGTTGCCAAAAAGCTCCTCTCGGCCGACGTGGGAACGATCGCATCCACGGTGACGTCTTTGTGCGACTACATCGATACCGATATGAACGTGACCGACATTATCGCCGTGGCCTCGGCCATGCGCGGCATGGATACGGAAACGAACATTTATTCCAGCATGAACCCCACCATCTCGACGTACGAAGACGGCGTGTGGTACGAGTACAGCAACAACGAAGCATGGCGCGCCATGATGAAGCGCGTCGACGCGGGCGAGACGCCGACGGTCGATGCGGCCGATTCCGCCAACGACGGCGGCGTTGCCGACGGGTCGATCAGCGGCGAATACGTGGCGCAAAGCGTTTTGGGCGGCGGCGACGGCTCGGCCACGCGTGCGAATGTGGAAGTCGAGGTGCGCAACGGCAGCGGTGTAAGCGGCGTGGCGGCCGATGCGTCGAGCGTGCTTACGAACAGCGGCTATGACGTGACCACGGTCGGAGATGCGGAGTCGTACAACTATACGACGACTATCGTGGTGTACGATTCGGACGGCGATGCCGGCACCGCGCAGGCTATCGCCCAAAGCCTCGGGGGAGCGCAGGTCATACGCAACGACGGAACATACAGTGTCGACGGGACGTATCTCGTCGTGGTGGGTTCCGATTACTAAAGAACGCCTCTCTGCTTCATCCGACGATTTCGAAGCGCCGTGCGGCCGCCGTGTCCTGGGAAAGGATGCGGCGGCCGCCTACGTTTGCAGACGTATTCGCCGTAACCGTCGTGCCGGTTTGCTGTTGTGCAAGCGTTGCCGGATTTGCGGCGAAGGGGGCGGGTATAATGGCCGCAACGTAAACCTCTTCGAATCGAGGACGATATGAGCGATACCATCAATCCTTCCGGCGCCCCGCAGACTCCGCCCGAGGCTCCCGTGAATAGCCAGATTCCCGTCGCCCCGCAGCATGCGGGCGCGCCGGTTGCCCCCGAAGTCCCTCAGGCTTTCCAGGCCGAGGCCCCGGCCGCTGAGCCCGTTGCGGCAGGCCAGGTTCCTCCCGCGGCGGGCATGCCGGGTGCGGCCCCCGTTCCTCCGATGGGCCAGGTGCCGCCGTTTCAGGGACAGGCTCCTGCTCAGCAGAACATTCCGGGCATGCCGTTGTTTCAGCTGACGGGCGGTATGAAGTTTGGCTGGGCCGTTGTGGGCTTTTTCGTGGGACCCATCGGCATCCTTCTGGCGTGGCTGACCAATGCCCATAATTTCCCCGAGGCGAAAAGCGCCGCGGTGAAGTTCTCTCTGTTCGGCTTCTTGGCACAGTTCCTGGTGTGGATTCTGGTTGTGGGCCTGTTCGGCTGCGCGGCATGTGCGGCGGTCAGCTCGATTCCCCCGCACTATTATTACTAGTGTCGGTTGTTTGAACGTACGGCGCACAAAGCGTTTGCGACAGGCTGCCGTTTCGGCGGCGAAAGCAGATTTTTCCTCGGACGCGTCCGCATTGTCGGGCGCGTCTGCGCGTATCGGGCGCTCAACAGGAGCGGTCGTTTTCTTTGCAGGCATCGTGCAATCGTGTTTTTCGAAGGCGTGTTGCCGTCTCGTTGAGCGGCCTTCTTGCCCTAAGTGTTAAACTGCATCCCCGATACACGAAGTGAAGAAGGGCCATTATGACCGAGCAGAGCACCGTTTTCGCCGCCGGCGAGCGCGACCGGTATTTCGGCGACGACGATATCAAGGAAATCCTGTACACCCAGCAAGAACTGAGCAGCCGCGTACGCGAGCTCGGTCGCAGCATCACGCAGGATTATCGCGAGCGCGCATACGAACGCACGCGTACCGGCGAGCCGAGCCTTATCGTAATCAGCGTCTTGCGTGGCGCTGCCATTTACATGAGCGATTTGGTGCGTGAAATCGACCTTCCGCTCGAGATGGACTACATGGCCGTTTCGTCGTATGGGTCGGGCACGAAGAGTTCGGGCGTGGTGCGTATCCTGAAAGACCTTTCGTCGCAGATCGAAGGCCGTCACGTGCTTATTGCCGAAGACATTCTCGATTCGGGCCTGACCTTGAAGTATCTGCTGCGTGTTCTCGAATCGCGAAACCCCGCATCGATCGAGGTGGCCACGCTTCTGCGCAAGCAGACCGACCGCCAGGTCGATATCGACTGCAAATACGTCGGATTCGAGTGCCCGGACGAATTCATCGTCGGTTACGGCCTCGATTACGCCGAGCATTATCGCAATCTGCCTTATATCGGCATTCTGAAACCCGAGATTTATCAAGGAAAATAATGAGCGACACCTCCCATCCCACCACGAACGACAGCCTGGATAAAGACCCCCAGGCGTCGCATCCTCTTCCGGACGCCGGCACGTCCGACGCTTCCGGTCAAAAGGGCGACGGGGCTCCGGTTGCCCCGCCTGCTCCCCAAGCGCCGCAAGCTCCGGCGTCTGAAGGCGAGGGAAGCGCCTCGAACAAGCCGTATGCGCCGAAGGCGCCGCGCGGGGCGAATCCGTCGGCGTTCGATATCGACCCCAAGGATCCCAAGCAGATGATGCCCAAGCCTCCGCAACGCATCAGCGTCATTTCGGCGATCCTTCTTCTGTTGGTGGCGTTTTTCGTCGGCAGCCAGATGTTCAACATGATGAACGCGAAGGAAACCGACACGCTGATCACGTCGGAATTCGTTCAGGCCGTCGAGCAGGACCGCGTTATCGACGTGGTCTACGATGCGGGCGAATACACGGTGAGCGGCTCGTATTACCCTGCGGCCACTGCGGGCTCCACGGCGGCGGATGCGTACAATTCCGCATTCGAAGCGCTTGATGCCAAGACCGAATCGGTGCTGGGCTCCGATGCTCCTCAGGTGGAGACCACCGAGCTTGACGAGCAGAAGGTCGGAACCGAACGCCATTACACGTCGACCTATGTGGGCCAGGATTCGTTGATGCAGCTGCTTTCGGCGCATCCTGACATTCATTATCAGGTGAAGCTTCCGAGCGGATTCGCCGAGGTGCTCATCAGCCTGCTTCCCATGCTGTTGCTTGCCGGCCTGCTGGTCTTTTTCTTCGTCCAGATGAACAAGGCGAACAATTCGCAGATGTCGTTTGGCAAGGCGAAGGCGAAAAAGACCGTCGAAGAGCGCCCTGATGTGCGTTTTGACGATGTGGCGGGCGAAGACGAAGCGGTCGAAGAGCTGCAGGAGATTAAGGACTTCCTGGTCAATCCTGAGAAATACCGCACCCTCGGTGCGAAGATCCCGCGTGGATGCCTGCTTGTCGGCCCTCCGGGCACGGGCAAGACGCTGCTTGCGCGCGCCGTGGCAGGAGAGGCGAACGTGCCCTTCTTCAGCATTTCCGGCTCCGAGTTCGTCGAAATGTTCGTCGGCGTCGGCGCGAGCCGTGTGCGCAGCCTGTTCGAGCAGGCGAAAGAAGCGGCTCCTGCCATCATCTTCATCGACGAGATCGACGCAGTCGGCCGTCAGCGCGGCACGGGTCTTGGCGGCGGCCATGACGAGCGCGAGCAGACGCTCAATCAGCTGCTTGTCGAAATGGACGGCTTCGAGAAAAACGATGCCGTGGTTTTGATCGCGGCAACCAACCGCGTCGACGTTCTCGACCCTGCGCTTCTGCGCCCCGGCCGTTTCGACCGCCAAATCGTGGTCGATGCGCCCGACGTGCGCGGCCGTGAGAAAATCTTGGAGGTTCATGCCAAGAACAAGCCGATCGGTCCCGATGTCGACCTTCCGCGCATCGCGAAGCTTACCAGCGGCATGACCGGCGCCGATTTGATGAACCTGATGAACGAGGCGGCTCTTCTGACGGCTCGTCGCAACAAGCCTCAGATCGGTATGGCTGAAGTGAACGAGTCGATGGAGCGCTTGATGGCGGGTCCTGAGCGCAAGAATCGCGTGATGAACGAAAAGACGCGTCGCATCATCGCCTATCACGAATCGGGCCATGCGCTTGTCGGCCATTTGCTTCCCAACGCCGACCCGGTGCACAAGATCACCATCGTTCCGCGCGGTATGGCACTTGGTTACACCATGTCCATTCCTGACGAGGACAAATTCCTGGTCAGCCGCAACGAGATGTACGACGATCTGGCGGTGTTCATGGGCGGTCGCGTTGCGGAGGAAATCTTCTGCGGCGACATCACCACGGGTGCGAGCAACGATCTTGAGCGTGCGACCAAGCAGGCACGCAAGATGGTGACGAGCTATGGCATGTCCGATGCGCTCGGCCAGCAGACGTTCGGCCAGCCGAACCACGAGGTGTTCCTCGGCCGCGACATGGGCAACACGCAGGATTACTCGCCTGAAACCGCCCAGCGTATCGACGAAGAGGTTGCTCGCCTGATGAAGCGTGCGCACGATTTGGCCTACGTCATCTTGTCCGAACGCCAGGAGCAGATGCATCTTATGGCAAGCGTGCTTCTTGAGCGCGAGACGGTTGACGGTGAAGCATGCGAGGCTTTGCTGAACAACGAGTGGGAAGCCTATCTCGAACGCGAAAAAGAGGCCCAGAAGGCCGATACGCGTGAGAAAGCGAAGGCATTGCTCGTGGCTCCTTCCACGATGCCCGCATCGAGCGATGTCGTGATCAGCGGTGATTTGCCGAAAGACCCCGCCGTTGCCGATGCAGCACGCGACATGGTGAGCTTCGACGACCCTGCTTCGGGTCAGCGCACGCGCGAATCGATGTCTTTCACCGACCCGGCGGCCGAGGAGATTCCTCTGCCCGCCGCCCGCCAGGATATGGCGGATGGAGCTTCTGACGAAAGGAAGGACCACAACTAAATGATGTGGAACTGTTCTTCATATCGTTTCGATTCGAGGATGCCCGTTGTTATGGGCATCCTTAACGTTACGCCCGATTCTTTTTCCGACGGAGGCATGCATAACGGCTACGAGGCAGCGCTTGCGCATGCTCGAGCCATGGTCGAGGCCGGCGCGCAGATTATCGACGTCGGCGGCGAATCGACGCGGCCCGGCGCCGATGCCGTGTCGATTGAGGAAGAGCTTGCGCGCACCGTGGACGTGGTGCGCACCTTGGCGGCGGAGGGCATATGCGTGAGCATCGACACCCGTCATGCCGAGGTGGCGCGCGCCTGCGTCGAGGCCGGTGCGGCGATCATCAACGACGTTTCGGGATTCCGCGATCTCGCCATGGTGCAGGTTGCTACTTCGTGCGATGCGGGCTGCGTGGTCATGCATATGAAAGGCGAGCCCGCCACCATGCAGAACGACCCCGTCTATGACGACGTGGTTGCCGAGGTGAAAGACTATCTTGCCGGCCAGGCGGCCATGCTCGAAGCGGCGGGCGTCGCGCGCGAACGCATCTGCGTCGATCCGGGCCCGGGTTTCGGCAAGACTCCCTCCCAGACCATGGAGCTCATGCGTAACTTCCACGAGTTCTCCCGCCTGGGCTATCCCACGATGTGCGCGGTTTCGCGGAAGCGCTATATCGGTGAGGCGTACGGCATCGCTGAGCCCCTTGAGCGCGATGCGGCGTCGGCCTCCGAAGCGCTTATGGCTTGCGAGCTGGGTGCATCGGTGGTGCGTGCGCACAACGTCGAGGAAACCGTCAAAGCGCTTTCCGACCTTCGTCCTTATGTCTTGATCGCGTTGGGTTCCAACGTCGCGCTTGTTGCGAATCCCGGCGAAGAGACCGAGGGCAAGATTGCGAACCTTCAGCAGGCCATCACGGCCCTGTGCTCTCTTCCCGACACGCAGATCGTCGACATTTCGCGCTTTTACGAAAGCGAACCTGCGTATTACGAAGACCAGGACACCTTCGTGAATGCGGTTCTTTTGGCGCGCACCGGCGTACCGCCGAAAGAGCTTTTGCGTTATCTGCATGCCATCGAGAACAGCCTTGGTCGTGTGCGCGAAATCGCCAATGGGCCGCGTACGCTTGATTTGGACATCGTGGACTATCAGATGTACGTGGTGCAAAGCGACGAGCTCACTTTGCCGCATCCGCGTGCCACCGAGCGCGATTTCGTGGTGAAGCCGCTTTTGGAGCTTTTGCCGCATCACGTGCTTGCTGACGAAACTCCTGTTTTGGCCGAGGGAGCTTCTTACGGTGAGGCCCATGCAATTTAACATCACGACAAAAGATGTCACGGGCTCGACCAACGACGACGTTTGGAAGCTTGCCGCCCAGGGCGCGCCTGCGGGCACGGTGGTCGTGGCTCATAAGCAGCGTTCAGGTCGCGGGCAGTGGGGGCGTGTGTGGATGAGCCCCGAGGGGGGTCTCTACTTCTCGGTGCTGATGCGCCCCGGCACGCCGGAGCGCACGTGGCCGGCGTATAGCCGCGCGTTCGCCGAAGCGGTTGCTGCGGTGCTTCGTGACGAATGCGGAGTCGATGGCGATGTCATTCGTGTCAAGGCTCCCAACGATGTCGTATGCGACCAAGGCAAGCTTTGCGGGATTTCCCTTGAGTCGCGCTGCGGCGCCATCGTGGTGGGCGTGGGCGTGAATGTGTTTCATGCCGATCGCCCCATCGTGACCGACGGCCGCAACAATCCCGCCTATGTGTGCGACGTGGCATCCGACTACATTGCGCCCTCGAGGCGCGCTCTCGACAATCTGCTCGGCCGGCTTTTGAGCGCCTTTGCGGTTGTTATGGAGGGTTCTCTGCAATAGATGCACACCGTCTTGTTTCGCCGTTACAATAAATTGTTTGCGTTAATGAGCATACAGCGGCGAAAAGGCGGTTTGAGCATATGAAACACGATATCGAAAAGGTCAACGGCGCATCCGGTGCGGTGAAAGAGCCCTCGTCGGAGGTGCCGGTGCAGCATGCGGAAAAATCGGACGGCTCTCCTGTCGTTTCCGATCGCGTGAATCGCATGGGCACCGCGAGCATCCCTAAGCTCGCGGTCGAATTCGCCATCCCCGCCATTTTGGGCATGGTGGTCAACGGCGCCTACAATCTGATCGACTCGGTGTTTCTCGGCCACGGTGCCGGCGAGATAGGCTTGTCTGCCATCACGGTCGCTTCGCCCACGATGACGATCTTTTTGGCATTGGCCATGCTGATCGGTGCCGGCGGCAATGCCCTGTGCGCCTTGCGTTTGGGCGAAGGAAAGCACGAAGAGGCCGAGCACATCTTGGGCAATACGGCCATGCTTGCCGTGCTGGTCAGCGTGGCGCTTGCTGTGCTCGCCCATATTCCGTTCGTTGTCGAACCCTTGCTCACGCTTTCTTCCGCCACCGATTCGGTGCGTCCCTATGCGCGCGAGTTTATTCAGATCGTCAGCCTCGGATGCGTCTTCCAGATCGTGGGCATGGGCCTGAACAACTTCATTCGAACGGCCGGCGCGCCGAACCGTGCGCTTGTCACCATGCTGATCGGCGCAATCGGCTGCACCGTTTTCAACGCTGTTTTCGTGCTGTGGTGGGGCTGGGGCGTTGCCGGCAGCGCCTGGGCGACGATTTGCGGCCAGGCTATCAGCTGCGCAACGGTCGTCTGGTATTTCACGAAAACCCCCGGCGTGCCGCTTCGTTTGCGTCGTCGTTATTTCCCGATCAAGGCAAAGCTTGCGCGCGGCATTCTCTCGTTGGGTGCGGCATCGTTCGCCGTGCAGGCGGCGGGCGCGATCGTCAATTTCTTCATCAATTTCATGCTGGTGAAATACGGCTCGCTCGACCCCATCGGAGCCGACAACGCGCTTGCTTCGGTCGGCGTCGTGCAGCGTATCGGCATGTTCGTCATTCTTCCGCTGATCGGTGTTTCTGTCGCCATCCAGCCGCTTCTGGGCTTCAATTACGGAGCGAAGCTGTGGGAACGCGTCAAAACCACGCTGAAGGTGGGTTCGATCGGCGCAACCGTCATGGGAACGCTCATGTGGGTTGCCATCATGGTGTTCGCCCCGCAGATCGTCGGATTTTTCGGCATCAAAGAAGACTCGCTTGTCGAATTCACGGCGTTCGCATTGCGCGTCGATTTGATCTTCCTGCCGCTGATCGGCTTCCAGATCGTGGGCGCGAATTATTTCCAAGCAACCGGCCAGCCTGCGAAAAGCATCATTTTGTCGCTTACACGCCAAATTCTGTTCCTCATTCCGCTGTTGTTCATCTTGCCCGAGATGCTTCCTTCGATCGCACCGATGCTCGATTCGCTTGATGCGGTGTATTTCGCGGTGCCTTTGGCAGACTTTTTGGCCGTGTTCACCGTGGTGGTGTTCGTGGTCATGGAGCTGCGCATTCTCAATCGCCGTTCTGCCGAGGCGAAAGAGGCCGCTGCGGCGAAGGAGGCGAAGGCGCATGCATAATTGCGCCGATTGCGCATCGTGCGCCGAAGTTCCGAAGCTTGAGCTTCGGGGCATTCGTCAGCGTTACCGCACGGCACGCGGCGATACGCTCGCCCTTGACGGCGTCGATCTTTGCGTGGCAAGCGGGGAATCGGTGGCGGTTCTGGGGCCTTCGGGATGCGGTAAGTCGACGAGCCTTCTTGCGGCGTGCGGTTTGCAGCGCCCGACCGAAGGCGAGGTGCGCATTGACGGCGTTCCCTTGGACGGCCCGCGCCTTGAGACGGCGCTTATTCTGCAGGATTTCGGCCTCATGCCGTGGAAGACGGTTGAGCAGAATGCTGCGTTGGGGCTGCAGGTCCGCAAGATACCGAAGAAAGAACGCCTCGAGCGCGCCCATGCCGCACTTCGCCAGGTGGGCTTGGAGGAGTTCGCCCAGGCGTATCCGGCCGAACTTTCGGGCGGCATGCGTCAGCGGCTGGCTATGGCGCGCGCATTGGCGTGCGATATCGACCTTCTGCTTATGGACGAGCCGCTTTCGGCGCTCGATGCTCTTTTGCGCGAAGAGATGCAGAACACGTTGAAGCGTTGCTGGCTCGAAGCGGGATATGCCCAGGTGCTCGTCACGCATTCGATCGAAGAGGCGGTGTTTTTGGGCCAGCGAGTCGTGGTGATGACGCCGCGTCCCGGCCGTATTGCGGCTGTGGTCGAAAACGCCGAGATGAAGCGTGACGGATGGCGCGACGACCCCTTGTTCTTCGAGCGCTGCCGTACCCTTCGCGAATTGCTGCGCGAGGAAGGTTCGCGAAGCGCCGGCGCGGTTGTGGCGGATGCGCCGGAGGGCGGCCAGGAGCGTTTCGGCTCCGATAGATGCGGCCTCGGAGCGCGTCTATCGCAGGCGAACGGTGCGGAGAAAGGGGAGTGTCATGCGTAGCTCTTTCGTCCGCAAGCTTGCGGGATACCTGTTCGCCATCGTGTTCATCCTTGCCGGCTGGCAGGTGACGGCGCTTATCGTCGACAACGCCGTTTTGCCCGGCCCGTTCGATGCCATACCCATGGTGGGAACGTATTTCGGCGACCTTTGGCCCGCGTTTCTTGTGAGTCTTTACCGCGTGGTGGCGGCGATGCTCATCGGCACCGTGCTTGCGATTCCGTTGGGCTTGATGTGCGGGCGCTCGCCCCGCGTCGATGCGGTGTTCGCCCCGGTGCTCTATTTCCTCTATCCGCTGCCGAAGGTGGTGCTGCTGCCTGTGCTCGTGGTGCTGATGGGCTTGGCGGATGCGCCCAAGATCACCCTCATCGCGCTGACGATTTTCTTCCAGGTGTTGGTAACCGTGCGCGATGCCGCCCAAGGCGTTCCCGAGGAAAGCGTGATGTCCATGCGCTCGCTCGGTGCGGGCCGTTTCGACATTTATCGGCACGTGATCGTGCCTGCGACGTTGCCCGAGCTGTTTACGGCGTTGCGCATTTCGAGCGGCACGGCGGTGGCGATTCTGTTTTTCGCAGAGAGCCTTGCCGGCTCGACCGGTCTGGGATACTTCATCGTGGACGCTTGGGCGCTGTTGGCGTATCCGAAGATGTTCGCAGGAATCATCGCCATGGCGCTCTTGGGCGTGGTGCTCTACGAGGTATTCGACGTGGCCGAGCGCAGGCTGACTCGTTGGAGGGCGCGCGAACGGGCCTAGACAGGCTGTTTACGCGGCCTTTTCTTGCGAGAAGACGCGCACCCTCCCGTTTGTCTGGGCATCCGGGCGCGCGGCGTGAAAGCATCGTCTTCGTTCGCCGCGAAAAGCATCGGATGCATAACGAGGTGTCTATGAACTTCAAACGGCACGGCTTTCATGGCCGTGCCGTTTTCTTATTCATGCATCTTGCTGTTCGAATGCTTCTTAGAATGCCTAATCTCTTTCATGGGGCGCACGACGGTGTGGGTCAGGCCGAAGGCGAGCCTGTCGATGAGCGAGGCGTAGGCGCCAGGGCTTTCGAGCTTTTCGCCGAAGACGAGAATTTCGAAAAGCCCCCCGTCTTTAAACCCGTATCCTGATGAGACGAACCCGTTGTTCAGATAAAACGCGCGTCGTGCCGCACGCTGCCTCGGGTTGTCTGCGCTCGGGTCGGTCGCTTCGATGTCAAGTGCGATGGTCTTTCCCGCATGGCGTCGCTTCAGGTCGTCGAGAATCTGCCCGCCATAGCCTTTGCCGCGCAAGTTCTCGTCGACGGCAAGGTAATAGATGTAGACGGCATCATCCGATTTAACCAAGTTCGCGAATCCGCAGAAAACGTCCTGGTCGTAGTAGGCAACGATTTCCATGCCGTTCATGCCGGACCGCAGGCGCAGCGACCAGAACGGCACGCGCTGTTCGACGGGGAAGGCCGTTTGGTAGAGCCGTTTGACGCGGCGGGCGTCTTTGCCGAACAGGGGGACGGTTTTCATTCGAAGCATGCGAACTCCTTGGTTTTGTCGTGCCTGCATCAGGCGTGCGCCGGTGCGGTTGCAGCGAGGCGATGGCGTTCAGTATCGGGCGAACCCGATTCGCTTCCGGCATTTGTGCGGTATCGTGCAGCGCAGTATAGGGGTGCATGCTGAGTGAAGGCATCCCAAGATTCCGGGTATTTCGAGTTCTATCGTACGTGTTCGTGGATGCTGGGCAGCGCGATGAT
>JAUNLI010000037.1 GCA_030532315.1 Slackia sp. | reverse complement strand
TCCCTATTCGACGGAGTGAATAAAGCGCCCAGACACACTTTTTGTCCTATAGCCCCAAAAAAAGCGACCCTTCGGGGTCGCTTTTTTGTTGCCGTGATTCGGCGCAGATGCGGAGCGGAACTTAAAACGGCTACAATGACCTCATGACTGCATGCGATCAGACAGATTTCGATTATCGTCCAGCGGGTGATGCCGCCGATGCCGTCGTGCGCGAAGGATATTGGGCGACGGCTATCGGGTTGCAACGGGTCGACGGGTTGAAACCCTCCGCATATCTTGAGCAATTGGCCGAATGTCATATTGAAAACACGATGTCACTCGCCGAAACGGGAGAGGCGTTGCGTACGTATTACAGGCAGCGCGCGGCCGAAGGGAAGTCGGTCGACGCGCGTGAGCTCGAGGCTGACTTGGTGAGCCAGCGCATAGCGGAAATGCTCAACGCTGGCACGTTCGCCTTCATGCCTGATATGCTGGCAATCATCCATAAAACGCTTTTCCAAGACCTCTCGCATGACGTGTACCACCCGGGACAATTCAAGACGGAAAACCTGGTGAAGCCTGAGACCGTGCTGAACGGCGACAGCGTCGTTTACGGCGACCCTTTGTTTCTCGACGCTTTTCTTGTGCATTTGTTCGGTAAGGAAGAGGGGCATTATTACGGCGTTTCGTTCGATGCCGCCAAACTCGAGCATTTTTCCGGTTTTATTTCGTCCCTCTGGCAAGTCCATCCGTTTTGGGAGGGCAATACGCGGACGATTGCGGTTTTCGCAGAGCTGTATCTTCGCAATCTCGGATTCGATGTGTCGAACGAACCGTTCAGCAAACATGCGCGCTACTTTCGAGATGCTCTTGTGCGTGCGAATTACCGTAATGCAAAAGCGCAGGTAATGCCCGATAGTTCATTCTTGTTGAAATTCTTTGAGAACATGCTGTGCGCTACGCAGCATGTTCTTCGTTCGCGAGACCTTCTCTGCATGCCGCTTTTCGACGACCCTATGCTTTTACGCAACATGCCGTCTTCCGGGGCATTGCTTGAACATTAATCGGTGGGGCGCCTCGGTCGTCCGTTTTCGTGCTTCGACAAGAGATGGCATTTCACTTGTCATGCGAGCGGGGTTCTCCATTCGCACGGGTCGGGTGCAGCAAGATTGCGGATGCCTGCGATGATAATCTCGATGCCATCGTGAAACGCCTCGTCGGAATATGCGGCGTCGGTAACGCCGATCCAATCGGGCACTTCGTCGTCAGGAAGCGTCTCATGATGGTCGTCGGCAGTGCATTCGCAGATGATGAATCCGGTGAGAAACGCGTCGATGATGCGCCATGCTCGAGCAAAGATATGATCGGGAATGCCCTGTTCGCGGTGTAGTTTCTGGACATGCTCCGTATGGTCGCGCAATCCGGGATCCCAAGCCTCCGACTCAACGAGGTAAAGACGTGCTTTGGAATGGTTCAGGTGCATCTGTCTGATGGACGATGTGGTGCGACGAATGGTGTCGTCCCATCGTTCGCCGGGAATTGGAGCGGTGTCCACTTCTTGGAACGCGAGGGCGAGAATTCCCTGCTGGATATCGTTCATGGAATCGAAGTGGCGATAGAGGGCCATGGGCGTTTTGCCCAACTCTTTGGCGATTTTTCGTATGGATAGCTTGTCGATGCCCTCGCGGTCGGCTATTTCAAGCCCCTTGGCAAGAATCAAGGATTGCGAAAGCGGATTGCTTGCGGTTGTGTCGGGCTGGTTTGTCATGGAATCCTCGGCGGTCGGTATGGGCGTGCAGGCGCTTTTGCGGCAAGGTGCGTCCAATGCAACGGTCGACCGGTGTCTCCCGTAAGCGCCAAAGCGGATGGGCTTGTCGTCCGTGGTCGGCATGGGCCTGCAATCTGGCTGGAATAAGGTGGAACACATCTTAAAGGCATGAGGTGTGCTTGTGGCCGAATCGTTGTTTTGTCCATAACGCTTCCTCAATAATCGCGTTCGATCACGGGCTCTCGTTTTCGGTGGATGGATTTGTGCAACAGTCTATTTAGGACAAGCGGAAGTGCGGTTTTGCTTCGTGAACTGCGTGTGACATATCGCTGGTGGTCGAAAGCGTGCGTGAAGGCACCCCTCGCAGTTTCGTGGGAGAAGATAGAAAAGAAGTCTCTTGTAATCCGAATGTGTACGGTGTACACTCCTACCATAATGTGTACACCGTACACAGGAGGGAAATCGAAGGGAGATGCTTTCGTGATGGAGGAATCCGCAGAAACCAGGACGGGTTTGACCCGCAGGAACTTCATGAGGGGCGCTCTGGCGGCTGCTGCAGCGATGGGCGTTGCGGCAACGGGTGTCGGCTGTGCGCCTGCAAGCGGCTCGAGCAAGGAGCCGGCGGCAACCGAAGGCGGCGATGCTGCGAACCAGGCGGGCGCCGATTACGTGAATATTTACAAAGACGGCGTAAGCCAGATGCCTGCGCGCAAGGCCGCATGCCCCGGTCCTCGCGGTCCGGTTGCTTTCGAAGCGCGCGAAATCGCGGATAGCGAAATCAAGCGCGAGGAAGATTTCGACATTGTTGTCGTCGGCGCGGGTGTGGGCGGCTTGATTGCCGGTTTGAAGGCGGCCGACATGGGCGCCAACGTTCTTATTCTCGAAAAGATGACGAAAGGCCGCGGCTGCTTCGAGTGCTTCGGTGCCGTGAATGCGAAATGCCAGGAAGGTATCGCAATCGATAAAGCGGCGCTGCTCGACGAAATCTATCGTTGCGCTTATTTCCGTACGCGCCCCGAACCCGCACGCACGTATGTGAACCGTTCGGGCGAGGCGACCGACTTTTGGCAGGAGATGCTCGACAAAGGCGCCAACGGCTTCATTATCTCCAAGGTCGAGCAGGAGCCTTCGAGCTGCGGTTTTCCCGCAATGACCCCCTTGCTTGACACCGAGCTCGGCTTCTATGACTCTCCTTCGCTTCCTCCCGATGCAGGCGTACGTTCCGGTCTTTCGGGCATTTACGTCTGCCTTGAAATGCAGGACGTTGCCAAGACGGCTTACGATACGGTCGATATGCGCTTTTCCACTCCGGCCGTGCAGCTTGTGGCTGACGAATCCGGTGCGGTGACGGGCGTTATCGCCAAAGATGCCGACGGTTATTTCAAGGCGAACGCTTCCAAGGGCGTCATCATGGCAACGGGCGGTTACGACTGCAACCCGGAAATGATGCAGGCTTGGACGCGTCCCGAAGACTACGCATATTCCAGCTGGTGGAATCCGTCGTGGGGAACCACGGGCGACGGTCATATGATGGGTCTCGCCATCGGTGCCCAGATGGACCCCATTCCGCATCCGGTGATGAATTTCCGTTGGGGCACCCCCGATTCCTTCGCCGACTTCCGCACCTGGAATGCCGTGTACTTCGGCATCCTCGTCAACGGCCGCGGCAGGCGTTTCGTGCGCGAAGACGCACCTTTCCAGGTGGTTTCGAACGCCCAGAATGCTCAGCCTGCCTACGGCAAGAACTGCTGGTACATCTTCGACGAGACGATGTATGAAGGCATGGAAGACGTTCTCGACGAATACAAGGAGAAGGGCTGGCTGTTTGAGGCGTCGAGCATCGAAGAGCTTGCGCAGGCCGCGGGCATCGATGCGGATGGCCTTGCTGATGAAGTTGCTCGCTACCAGGGCTTTTTCGACGCAGGCGTAGACGAAGACTTCGCACGCGACCTGAACACGACGATTCCGTTCACCGGCCAGCGTTTCTTCGCGTTCACCACAAACAGCAACGTGCTGGCAACCACGGGCGGTCTGTGCATCGACGGTAACTGCAGCGTGCTCGACGTGAACGACAACCCCATTCCCGGCTTGTTCGCCTGCGGTAACGCCAGCGGCAGCTTCTTTGCAGGCAACTATCCGCGCCACATTCCCGGTACGTCGATCGGTCGCGCGGTGACGTTCGGCTTCGTTGCCGCCGAAAGCGCGATGAACGGCGTGATCGGGCAGGGACCGAAGCTTGACGGCAACGCTCCTGAACTGACCGCTTACACCGAAGGCCCTGCGGTTGACGAGGCGCAGCGTGAATCGTTCGCAAATCTTGGCGACTGGGACCCGTACAACCCGGTTCACGGAAGCAGCCTTGCCTATACGCCTGAGCAGCTTGGCGGTATTCCTGACGCCTGCGATAACTGCCATACGTACGCCACCGGCTCCGACACGGTTGGCACGGGCATGACCTGGAAGGCCGAATCGTAGGATTTTACCCGAGAAGGCCGGCTTCACGCTGAGACTTTTTTAACGCGCATTTCGTTGGGATCGAAATGTGCGATGCCGGCAGCTTGCTGAAGACGACGATAACGCGCGACACGCGGCATTCCCCTCCCACGCCGTCGATGTCTTGATGAAAAGGCGCGCATGGTTTGCATGCCGTCGCAGGGCTTACGAGATTTCCTTGCGACGGGCGCAACCGTGCGCGCCTCTCTGCGTTTTGCCGCCGACATCGTGCGATGGCTTGCATGCCGGTCGTCCTGTTCGGGGCTGATGAATTCGGGGCATTGCAAGCTCGAATACTGTTCTTTGGTCTAGAATGGCGCCCATGACTTCATGTGCGAAACATATCGATATGCGTCCTGGCGCACGCGTTGCCTTGGGCATGAGCGGAGGAGTCGATTCTTCGGTCGCAGCGCGCCTTTTGATGGACGAGGGGTTCCAGGTTGTTGGAGTGACCTGCGTTTTCGTTGACGACGAACATGCGCAGGAGGCTGTTGCCGATGCTCGTTCGGTCGCCGATGCGCTCGGTGTCGAACATGTGGTGAAAGACTGCACGCAGCGGTTTTCCTGCAACGTGGTAAACCCCTTTGTCGAAGAATATGGCGCGGGGCGCACACCAAGCCCCTGCGTTACGTGCAACAGGTCGTGCAAGATCCCGTCGCTGATCGAAGCCGCCGATGAAGCGGGCTGCGAGTTCGTGGCAACGGGGCATTATGCAAGGGTGGTGCATCGCGATGGGCGTTTCGCCATAGCATGCGCAGCTCATCCGAGAAAAGACCAGTCCTACATGCTTTCGATGCTTTCGCAAGAGCAGCTTGCGCGTCTGGTGCTTCCGCTCGGCGGCATTTCCGAAGGCAAGGCGTATGTGCGCGCCCTTGCGTCGCAGTGGGGCCTGCCTGTGGCGTCGAAATCGGACAGCCAAGACATCTGTTTCATCCAAGGCTCCCATCTTGATTTTCTGAGTCATCGTGGCCTTGTTGGGTGCCCGGGAGACATCGTGACGCTCGATGGGCGTGTGGTGGGCAGCCACAACGGCCTTCATCGTTACACGATCGGGCAGCGAAAGGGCCTCGATATCGGCGGCGCCCCCGAGCCGTATTATGTTGTGGAAAAACGCGCCGAATCGAACGAACTGGTTGTGGCTTTTGCAGCCGATTCTCTGATCGAAAGCGTGCGTGTCGGCGATATGGCATGGCAGGCGATGACTCCCGAGGCTGTGGTGGAGGCCTGTGCTGAGCGCGGTCCTTTCGCCTGCACGGTGAAGCTGCGTTACCGTCAAAGCGCCTGTGCGTGCCGCATCGTTCCGTGCGATATGCAAGGCGATGTGGGCATGGTGTTCGTGAGCAGCAGAGGTTCCCAGTTCGGAGTCGAAGGAGCTGTCGGAAAAGTCGACTCGCTTGCCGTTATGCTCGATACGCCCCAGGCTGCAACGGCGCCGGGGCAGTATGCTGTTTTCTACGACGGCGATGTTGTTCTCGGTGCCGGCGTAATCGATTCATTTACACGTTGCGAACGTGCCGGTCGATGATGGTGTCTGGCACGTTCGATAAGGGTGCGTTGGTAAGATTTTTCGCCCGTCGGGTGTAATCAAGGCGAGAGAAGAGGGTGCTTCATGAAGAAGGTCGTTTTGATTGGCGGCATCGGGTCGGGAAAATCCACGGTGTGCGAGGAATTCGAGCGCCTTGGGGCGGGTGTCGTGAAGCTTGACGACATAGGGCATGAGGCGCTTTCGTTTCCTATGACGAAAGCGGCATTGCGCGACGCTTTCGGCGACGCGATTTTCGACGACGCGGGCGATGTCGTGCGCGCGCGTTTGGCCGCTGCCGCTTTCGATTCCGCCGAACATACGCAGCTGCTCAATTCGATCACGCATCCTGCCATCATGGACGAATGCTTCCGACGCGTGGACGCGCTGGGGGCAACGCACGGGGTCGTGGTCGTTGAAGTGACATCGGGCGAAATGACGCGCGAAGCGTTCGCATGGGCCGATGCGATCGTCGCGGTGTGCGCACCCGAAGAGGTGCGTCTTGCTCGCGCATGCGCTCGTGGGAACCAGGATGAAGCCGATGTGCGCGCCCGCATGGCGCAGCAGCCGAGCGACGAGCAGCGATTGTCGATTGCCGATTATGCGATTGACAACGGCGGACCGATCGAGCAGATGCAGCATGCGGTCGAGGCGGTGTGGAGCCGGCTTGTCCGCTGATCGGAAATTCCGCGCAGGGTTTTTCTCCGTTCGGCAACGTTCGCGCCGCCTGGATCGTCTGGGTCGGTGCGCAGATACAATGCTTTCAAAGCCGTTTTCGAAAACGATGCGCATGTCGCGTTTTGGTTCGCAGGCATGCAGAACGGGGTCAGCATGGATGCCACAGGCATGGTTTCTTCCCTGACGAAAGCCGAGAAAGCCTCGCTTCTCGCGGGTGCTTCCCATTGGAAGACGAATTCTCTTGAATCGCACGGGGTTTCCGCCGTGGTGTTTTCCGACGGCCCTCATGGTTTGCGAAAGCAGGACAACGGTGCAGACCATCTGGGAATTCATAAAAGCAACCCTGCGACGTGTTTTCCGACGGCGAGCGCTTTGGCGTGCTCGTTTAACGAGGCGCTGATCGAAGAAGTGGGAGCGGCCATCGGCGAAGAGGCGCGTGACCAAAAGGTGGATGTCGTGTTGGGGCCGGGCGTCAATATGAAGCGAAGCCCTTTGTGCGGACGCAATTTCGAATATTTCAGCGAAGACCCGTATTTGTCGGGTGCGCTTGGTACGGCCATGGTGCGCGGCATTCAGAGCCGCGGCGTGGGCGCATGTGTGAAGCATCTGGCGGGAAACAATCAGGAGCATGCGCGCATGGTGGGCGATTCCGTCATTGACGAGCGAGCCTTGCGCGAAATCTATCTTGCGCCGTTCGAGCGTGTGGTGCGCGAGGCGAAGCCCTGGGCGGTCATGACGGGCTACAACCGCCTCAACGGCACCTATTGTTCGCAGTATCCGTGGCTTTTGCGTGATGTGCTGCGCGGCGAGTGGGGTTTTGACGGAGCCGTAGTGTCTGATTGGGGCGCCATGAGCCAAAGCGTGGCATCGGTTGCGGCCGGTTTGGACGTGTGCATGCCGGGGCCGCGAGCCGATCACATTCAGGCAATCGACGATGCTGTTTCGTCGGGCGGGCTTTCTTCCGACGCGCTTGACGAAGCGGCGTTTCACGTTCTCGATCTGGAGCGCAAGGCCCGGCGAGGCAGAAAAACGCCGTTCGAGTGCGATTATGCCCTGCATGGCGAAATCGCTTACCGTGCAGCTTGCGAAAGTGCCGTGCTGCTTGAAAACGACGGCATCCTGCCGCTCGGTCGTGCGGAGAAAGTGGCTGTCATCGGGTCGTTCGCGCTTTTGCCGCGTTATCAAGGTGCGGGTTCGTCGAAAATCGACCCCGTGCATCTCGATGATCCGTGGAGTGCGTTTCTCGATGCGGGCGCGGATGTCGGTTACGCTCGAGGCTACGATGCCGCATCGGGAGATTCTTCCGAAGAACTGCTCAAGGAAGCCACCGTCCTTGCCGCGCAAAGCGATGTTGCCGTGGTGTTTGCGGGGTTGCCCGATCGTTTCGAATCCGAAGGCTTCGACCGCAAGCTCATGGTGATGCCGAAAGGCCATGTCGAACTCATCGAGCGCGTTTGCGCGGCCAATCCGAGAACCGTCGTGGTTTTGCAGGGGGGCTCTCCCATGGAGATGCCTTGGCGCAGCCGTCCCGCGGCGATTTTGCTGATGTATCTGTCGGGGTGTCGTGGAGGACATGCGGCGGTCGATATTTTGTTCGGGCGGGTGAATCCGAGCGGAAAACTGGCCGAAACCTGGCCGGTTCGTCTGCAAGATACGGCGCTTGGGCGAAGTTTTCCCGACACCGATCGCGAGGTTTTGTATCGCGAAAGCATTTATGTCGGCTACCGATATTTCGACGCGGCGGGCATCGAGCCTGCGTATCCGTTCGGTTTCGGCAGGTCGTACACGTCGTTTTCCTACAGCGACCCCGCCGTGTCGTTCGTCGGCGGCGGCATGGAGGCATCGTGTACGGTGACGAACACGGGCGCATGCGAAGGTGCGGAAGCGGTGCAGCTGTATATCGAATCTCACGGGCGTGCAACGTTCGGGGAACTGCGGCGTCTGGTTGCGTTTTCGAAAGTGCGACTTGCGCCGGGCGAGAGCGCGCGCGTTTGCATGCACATCGACGAGCAGGCGTTTCGTTTTTGGGATTCGCGGGAGCATCGCTGGCGCATCGACGAAGGGCGCTATGGCGTTTTGTTCTGTGCGTCGAGCCGTGACGTGCACTTGACGTGCGATGTTGTTCTTGATGCAGGTGAAGGGGCAAGCCCGTTTTTCGTCGAGACGATGCGTCCGTGTGCATCCGAGCGAGCGGCGCTTGCGCCATATTACGAGGTTGTGCCGGGAGGGTTTTCCGATGCGGCCTTCGTGACGCTTTTTGGCGAGGCGCTTCCGCCTCGTCGGCCCGTGAAACCTTTCACGCCCGATTCGCCGGTAAGCGATCTGGGCGCGACGTTTCTTGGCCGTCAGGCGTTTCGCATCGTCGATTTCCTCATGGCTCGTCAGGCAAAGCGCATGAGCGACGATATGAAGGCCATGATGGACGAGATAGCGGCCGATATGCCATTGCGTTCGTTCACGTCGGCAGGCATTCCGTTCGGCGTGGTCGAAGGCTTGGTCGATGTTTTGAATGGGCATTGGGTATCGGGCATCGCACGGGTCGTGCGCCCTGGCTTGTGATGCGGGCACGTTTTCGCCGTTGCGAATGCCGTTGCGGCAGGCGGGTTCTCGGGGCGCCGCGATATCGCTGTGTCGGGCGGGTCGAATTCTCAATGCGGCACTAGTGCGCGTGGTCTTGCGGGCGTAGGCCGATGCGCCGACGTAGGTTGCTAAACACTGTTTTGTTTAGCCTTGCGGGCGACGGCCTGCGCTGATGCGGTGGAGGGCGGCTTACGGCCTTTCGATTCGTTGCGTTCGTGCTATACTGTCCGCGACGGTTGCCTACGCTGGTGAGCAGGCAGCACCGTCAGGTTATTGAAGAAACCGCAGGATTAGCGCCTGCGGTTTTTCTTTTTCTTTCGGGCGTCGCCCCGTGCCCCGGGCAGGAGCGCGAGAACGGCGGCCGCCAGGCCGAGAAGGGCCGTGGCAAGCTGGACGATCTGGATTGCAAGCTCCATGGGCATCACCTCCCTTCCGCAAAGAAGGCGCTGCCGGCACGTAGAGCAACCGTCGGGATCGTTCGATGGTAACCGAGATTCTTTCCCATGTAAATTACGAATATATGTTCGAAAATATCGATATATGATATCCTGATCGCACATTATGAAGTTGCGCGATCGCACATGCGAACGTTGCGGAATGCCCGAAGCGAAGGAGCGGCCATGTCGTCTCATCTGCAGAATATCGAAGGCGCTTCCATGGAGGGAAAGCTTCCCGAAGTGCGCCTTGCCTCCACGCCGTTTCGGGTAGAGAGCCCCTATGAGCCTGCAGGCGATCAGCCGCAAGCGATCGAGGCATTGGCGGAAGGCGTGCGTCGCGGCCTGCGCTATCAGAACCTGCTCGGCGTTACCGGCTCGGGCAAGACGTTCACCATGGCGAAGGTGATCGAGGCCGTGCAAAAGCCCACATTGGTCATGGCTCCGAACAAAACGCTTGCTGCCCAGCTTGCTGCCGAGCTCAAAGAATTCTTTCCTCACAATGCCGTGGTGTATTTCGTGAGCTATTACGATTACTACCAGCCTGAGGCCTATGTTCCTTCAACCGACACGTTTATCGAGAAAGACGCTTCGATCAATGAAGAGGTGGAAAAACTGCGCCATGCGGCAACGTCGAGTTTGCTTTCGCGGCGCGATATCATCGTGGTGGCATCGGTCAGTTGCATCTATGGCATCGGTTCGCCGATGGACTATGCGGGCATGGCGGTGTTCTTGGACAAAGAGAAGGCTGCCGAGCGCGATGATGTCATTCACGAACTGATTGATATCCAATACGATCGCAACGATTACGAGCTCAAGCGCGGCACGTTTCGTGTGCGCGGCGATGCGCTCGATGTGTTCCCCCCGTATGCGGACAACCCTGTGCGTGTCGAGTTCTGGGGCGATGAAATCGAGAGCATCAACGAGATAGACAACGTGACAGGCGAGGTGCTTAACGAATACGAGGCGCTTCCCATCTGGCCTGCCTCGCATTACGTGACGGCTCGCCCCAAGATGGACCGTGCCATCAAAAGCATTCAGGAAGAGCTGCGCGACCGCCTTGCCCAGTTCAAAGAAGAGGGAAAGCTGCTTGAAGCTCAGCGTCTCGAGATGCGTGTGAACTACGACCTCGAAATGCTTGAGACCATGGGCTTTTGCAGCGGCATTGAGAACTATTCGCGCCACCTCGACGGGCGCAATCCGGGCGAACCCGCCTATACGCTGCTCGATTATTTCCCGGATGATTTCTTGTGCATCATCGACGAGAGCCATGTCACCGTGCCGCAGATTCGCGGCATGCACGAAGGCGACCGCAGCCGCAAGGTCACGTTGGCCGAGCACGGCTTCCGCCTTCCGAGCTGCTTGGACAATCGACCGCTGCGTTTCGACGAGTTCGAGCAGCGTATTCCGCAGTTCATCTACGTGTCGGCCACGCCGGGAGATTACGAAGAGAAGGTCACGCAAAACCAGGTGGAGCAGATTATCCGTCCGACGGGCCTGCTCGATCCCGAAATCATCGTGCGCCCCATTGCCAGCCAGATCGATGACATCATCGAGGAGGCGAAAGAGCGCGCCGAACGCGACGAACGCGTGCTGATCACCACGCTGACGAAAAAGATGGCGGAAGATCTGACCGACCATCTGCTCGATCAGGGTGTGCGTGCGCGTTATATGCATTCCGACATTGCCACGCTCGAACGCGTGGAAATCTTAAGTGCGCTGCGCAAGGGCGAATTCGATGTATTGGTGGGCATCAACTTGCTGCGCGAGGGGTTGGATTTGCCCGAGGTGAGCCTTGTTGCCATTCTCGATGCCGACAAAGAAGGCTTCTTGCGCAATCACCGCAGCCTCATTCAGACGATCGGCCGTGCTGCACGTAATGCGTCGGGACAGGTAATCATGTACGCCGACAAGGTGACCGATTCCATGGATACGGCCATTTCCGAGACGCGCCGCCGCCGTGCATTGCAGATGCAATACAACGAAGAGCACGGCATCACGCCGCAGACGGTGCGCAAGGCCATCAACGACGTGATGGGCTTTATGTCTGATGGCGACGGAAACGAGGTGGGAAGCGCCGAAGACGTGAACAAGACGCTCGCCGAACTGTCGCGTTCCGAGGTGATGCGCGTGATTTCCAGCATGGAAGAAGAGATGGCTGCAGCTTCCGCCAGCATGGATTTCGAGGAAGCCGCCCGTCTGCGCGACCAGGTGGTCAAACTGCGCGCGCAGATCGAAGGAACGGCCGAGAAAGACGTCTTGGCCGATCTGAAGAAAACGGCGCGCAAGGGCAGCGCATTCGCCGCTGGTCGCAAGAGCGCTTACGGCGGCGGCCGCAGGTCGTAGACACCTCCTATTGGTTTTCGGAATTGGAAAAGACGCGGCGCATTTCGGATTCGATACCGTTGCCGAATTTGCTGGGGCGGCTTGGTGCCTTTTGGCGGCGTATTAGTTTTTATAGGAAGCGAACAAATCAAGCAGGTCTTGGCGCGATGAAACGCCGCACTTCTCGTAGATATGCTTGATGTGCGTTTTCACGGTGCTCTTCGCAAGTACGAGCTCGCGTTCTATATAGGGGACATCCCTTCCGTTTGCAATAAGGGTAAACACTTCGCTCTCTCTTGCGGAGAGTCCCCAGTCGGTAGCAAATGTTGTGCAAGCTTGCTCGAAATGTCCCTCAAGAGAAGATTCGTATGGCGTGTTTTCGATTTCGTTGCTTGTCGGCCTTGCTGGCGAGATTGCCTTGTCGATATGGGGTAGCGGCCCTAAAAGCAGGAGCACGAGCGCAACGATGCCGATGCCCGAGAATAGGGTGCGGAATTGGAAGTCTGCATAATCGTAGCCGGGCTGCATTTGGGCGGCCATAGCAAGTACGTCGGCGATTAGCATTGCGACGAACGCGACGAAGCTTACCCTGAGAAAGAGTCGCGTCGGGTCGTTTTCCCGCTCTTCCACCAGTCGGAGTGCGGTTGCAATGATGAACAGCGCTATGACGATGCGGCCCGCTTCTGCGATCGCCAGGGGAATCCCTCCCGAAGAATGGTAGGGAAAAGCCACATAGTCGAATGCCGTCATGGCGAATCCGATATAGGAGAGCAGAGAAAGCGGAATGCGTCTTTTTCTACCAAGGGTATAGATGATTGCTGAGGCGGCAATGACGATTGTGGCACACAGGAGTGCTGGTTGGGTAAGCGTGCCGATGGGCGCATTCGGGGTTCCCGAGGTAGGGGCCAATGAGACAAGCAGGGGGCTCGCTTCGTGGAAGAGGCATACGGGAAAAAGCGCCATGGCGAGGTCTACGGCAAAACACGACAGCGCAATCGTTGCTGCAATCGTCAACGATGACCGTTTCGTGCATTTGCCGATTCCAATGGTCGAATTCGGCTTGGTTCGGTTGGAGGTATCGATTGCGTTGATGCTTCCGTTTTGCTGCGCATCGTTTCGAATTGCCGGTGAAGCATTTTTGCCAGGAGTGTTTTCCTTGTCTGGATTTCCGCTATTGACGGTTATCGAAAAAGACAGAAGAAACGCTCCTGTGGAAAGCGGCAAAATCACACACAAAATGAAGCGTGCTATCGCCTGGGGGAGAAGCGTCAAGAAGAGGAACATCGCTCCTGCAAATCCTAATGCGAAGGCAAGGCGGCGCATTGCCTTTTGTTCTCCCCAGGGCGCATAGACCATCCACCAGGCAATAGCGCAAGACATCAAGAACATGCCCGTGAAAAAGTCTCCCACAACAAGGCTGAGGGGATTTTGCCCAGCGATCGAGCCCGAGCGCGTGAGCAGCGAGAGGCACAGTCCCGACGAGATGAAGGCGTAGGAATATCCCTTAAGCATGCTTCCGTGTATGTTCATCTTTTGCATGACGGCGCAGGCGGTTATCGCGCATAGACAGCCCAAGTCGCCCGAAAGGGTAAGGGGTATCTGGCATGCGAAAGCCTCGTCGAAATCAGCAAAGGGAAATTTTCCCAAAAGGACGCTGAGAACGCATGCAAGAAGGCATCCCAATCCGAGGGACGCGAGTATCGGCTGTTTTTCGATAAGAAGGCGTTTTCTCATGGGCTTATTGTAACGTACCAGGTTTTTCGAGTGCATCGTACCGATAGGACGATGCGTGCGTCGAGCCAATTTACTTCTGTCGAGACGATGGCGTTCCCTTTTTTCGCCCCTATGCTCGCAACATCTCGTCGGGATCGCGGAAGCATTGCGTATCGGACGCTTCATGAAGATAGGACACCGATGCCTTCGTGCAGGCGCTATTCGCTGATGCGGTGCGAGATGTGCGCAAGTCTGACTATCCAGACGAAATAAACGTGCGATGGAATAGCGAAGAATCGAAAAAGGGGGACTTATGAACGAGGTCACGCAATCGGGTATGGGACAGCGCAAAGGGATCAGCCGTCGCAACTTTCTAGGGGGTGCAAGCGTTGCGGCACTGGGGGCAGGCCTTTTCGGCAGCGGAGTGCTGACGGCATGCAGTCCGACTGTTGCGCCCGAGCAGAGCGCGGAACCGTCTGAAGTCGTCCAGAGCGAGACGGGTTCATCCGAAGCGTCGGTCTATTCCCGAATCAATCCGCAAGACAACGGTTATGCCACTAATTCGATTGAAGACTTTTCCCAGACGGTGCTTTTCAGCGAATGCGCTTTGGGCTCTGTGACAATGAAGAACCGCATGATTAAAAGCGCGGCTACTTCTGGTTACTACGACGAGATGACGGCCGTTCCTTATTTTGGCAACATCGCGCGTGGCGGCGTAGGCGGCATTATTGTCGAGGGCAGCTATGCGGTTTTCGAGCATCTTGACTCGTCCGAATGGTGCACGGTAGAAGGAGGAGATGTCCGTCCCACTTTGGAAAACGGTCCTTTGCAGGCGATCGTCGACGAGGTTCATGCGGCGGATGTGCCTTGCTTCATACAGATGAAATGGGGCACTCCGGGTCTTACCTACCTATGGCACAATGTGCCTGCCGATGGAAGCAAAGGCATGGCAAGCGATCTGACGTCGGACGATATCGCCATGATGATTTCCGATGCGGCGTCCGCCGCGCTTCGCCTCCAGACAATGGGATACGACGGCATCGAGTTGAATTGCGCTGGCGACAATATCCCTGCACGGTTCCTTTCTCGATATCAAAATGACCGCTCACTTGACGATCCCTATGGCCCTAGCTCTATCGAGAACCGCACGCGCATTGTGACGGATATGATTGCCGCCATTCATGAACAGTGCGGCGATGACTTCCCGGTTCAAGTGCGCATGAACGGTGTCGAGGAAAACGACGCGAATCTCGGACAGAATACGTCGATGAGTTCGATGGATGAAATCGCTGCGCTTGCTCAATCGCTCGAGAACGGTGGCGCTGCCGGACTGCATTTGATCCTAGGCGTGTTCGGCTATCACGAGGCGCAGTTTCTCAACGACGGGTATTTCGGCGGCTACGGAATTGATGGAACGACGAGCTTCGGTACATTCTTCGATTTCTCCAAGCACTTCGGTGGCGTTCTCGATGGGAGCACCTCGGGATGCGGCCTGATGCTCGGTGCGGCGGCCTACGTGAAAGAGCGCGTGTCCATTCCTGTCGGGTGCGCTACCTATATGGATCCTGCGCATGCCCCGGATTTGTTTGAGGCCGCACTTTCCGAAGGAAAGGTCGACTTCCTATTTATGAACAGGCCGATTGCCAATGCCGATCAAGAGTATGCGAAAAAGCTTCTCGAAGGTCGAATCGAGGACATCCGTCCATGCACGCGCTGCCTGCATTGCGCGGCCGATATGAATAACCGATTCGGCATGATGGAGGGCTGTCGTGTCAATCCGTGCAAGGGTCGAGTTTTTGGCGAACAGATGCCCGAGGGCTATGAGCCGCCTGCGGGCGACGGTGCTAAAAGTGTCATGGTAATCGGTGCGGGTCCTGCAGGTATGGAGGCGGCGCGTGTTGCCGCCGAGCGCGGATACAGCGTTTCTTTGTATGAGAAAAAGGAAACGCTCGGAGGGCTGTTGACGTTTGCTGATGCGGTAAAGGGCCCTCATGAGAATCTAAGCCAGTATTGCAGCTATCTTTCTC
>JAUNLI010000205.1 GCA_030532315.1 Slackia sp. | reverse complement strand
GAACGACCCCGAGCGCAAGCGTAGCGCAGGCCAGCATTGCAACAGCCACGACGATCGCGCCGCTTATCACACGGCCGCGCAACAGCACGACATTGCAACGGACTCCGAAGCGCTCGCGAAACGCGCGCCATACAAGCGCGACCCAGGCAATCGTCGCCATCGCGACCCCCGCGACAAGCACTATACGAGCAGCCCCATACGGAAGGAAGCCAGAAACCGCAATCCCAAGAGCCCATACTCCGACAACACCCGCCACTTCCAAGACCGCACACAGCAGCACGGAACGCTCGGCTTTGAATGCTTCTTTGTAGGAAAAATCCAATCGCTGATTGGGACCTTTGGCCCACGCATCGCGCAAAACCATTCCCGTCAAAACGGCACAGACGCCACCGAGAAGCACCGCCGCCAACACCATCGATGCGGCGCTCGCGGCATACGTAACCAACCCAGCCATGCCGACGCGCGAAGCCGCTCGAGAATAAAGGATGCACGCAACAGCGCATACCGCCGCTATCCCTGCCGCGATGCGCGTTTTATGCGAAAAATTCGACTTCACCACCTACCAGCCCCTTTCCAGCATGGCACGCACGGTCAATCATCCATTCCCACACCAACGCGGAACCGAACACCTTGGTCCAATGCGCATGGCGCCCTTTGGCGACGCCGCAAGCATAGACGCAGCGAAAACGCTGCTACCGCGCGAGCGCGAGCAGCGCCAAGGCGCGCTCGGGAGTTATGCATGCTTCGGGAGCAGCAGTAAGAAGCGGCTTATCGTTGGTGACGATATAATCGGCCTTCGCCGTCTCCCCCGCCGCGATAATCAGATTATCCTCGAAATCGCCGAACGTCGAACGCAGCATTCGGGCAAGCTCGCATTCCGCGTGCGACAAGGGGGCAGCCGTAGCCAGTTCCATCATGCGCTCGACGCACGCCCATGCCGCCGGCCGATACGACGCAGACGCTTGCCCACCACCGGATTCATCAGTCGAACGAAGGCGACGAGGAATCAGATAGAACAAGTCTTTCGCCGACGTCGGAGCGTACAGCAAATCCGTTCGACCGTCCAACCCCGCTTCGATAAGCCCTTGAATTGCTTGAAGGCTGTGCCCTTCGCCCACGAAGTAATCGAACCACACATTCGTATCGAGCAACAGCCGAGATGCGCGCATTACCGACATCGCGCCTCCATCTCTTCGAGCATGCAGTCATACATATCGTCGCGCAAGCGCTCGCGGTCTTTTTCTGGAAGCGGCTGATTAGAGGGGCTATACCCGCATGATTCGGCCGCAACGCGAACCGCAAGCCCAGCGCCAGCAGCGGCACGGGAAGCAGCAGATGACGGACAGTCACCCCGAACGTCGCGCTTCTCCATGAACGGCGGAACCGCCTGATGCTCGGCGGCATAACGCCAAACGGCCCTTACCACCTCGCTCGAGCTATAGCCATTGCGCGAGAAAACAGCATCGCCGCTCTGCTTGAGGGCAGCGTCGATACGTGTGTTGAGCTGGACTGCCGTAGCCATATGCGCCCCTTTCTCTTCAAGATGCTAGCAGTATAGCACCACTTTTCAGGTATGGGCGCCGGAGAGAACGAGGCCGAAAAGAATAGGGACACCCACCGAATAGCGCCACACTGCCATTCGGCCTTGAAACCATTTTCAGCGCCGGATCGAGCGCGCAAATACGCATCGATTTCCGCAAGTTCTATCGCAACCTCCCATGAACACGACCCGCCGACTCGGGAGCGAATAGCATAGAAAGACGAGGAGCATCGCCCGATGAGCCGCTTTGTGCAGCCACCCCATCGGATCCGATAAAGCGTGTGACAGGAGGAGCTTCGCGCAGTTCGAACGCAATGGGCAAAAGCTCGATTGACTCCCAATCCATACGCAGCAGCTTGAACGTGCGCCAACCGTCGCGCATCCGACACCACGCCTGCACATACCACGACCGTTCTTTGAACAAAAGCTTCGCGGGCTCCACCTCACGCACGGTTACGCGGTCGGCATTGTCGCGATACGAAAACCGC
>JAUNLI010000036.1 GCA_030532315.1 Slackia sp. | reverse complement strand
GAGCGCTACATGCTGAACAATCCCAGCGTCTGGGCCACGTAGGCGACCAGAATGACAACCAGAACAACCGGGGCGATGTATTTCACCATCACGGTCCACACGCCTGCCAGCTTGAACTTGGCGGATACGCGCACTTCGTCGATGATCGTCTTCGGGCCAATAATCCAGCCAACGAAGATGCAGGTCAAAAGTGCCGCGATGGGCATCATGACCGAGTTGGAGATGAAGTCGAGCAAATCGAGGATCGACGAGCCTTCGCCCAACGGCTGGATGAACGACAGCGAGCTATAGCCCATGTTCACAACGATGCCCATGATCGTGGTGAAGACGATGACGATGAGCAAGGCACGACGACGAGAGCACTTTGCGCCGTCGGCGATGATGGACGTGCAGGTTTCGACAAGCGAAATAGAGCTCGTCAGCGCTGCGAACAACACCAGGATGAAGAACACGAAGCCCAGAATGGTGGCCATGCCGCCCATGTTCTCGAACACCTGGGGCAGGATGATAAACATCAGCGAAGGGCCGGAATTCTCGGCGACCGCTTCGCCCGAACCCAGGGCTGCAAAGGTCGCGGGAATGATCATGAGACCGGCAAGCATGGAAACGCCGAACGTGGTGCCTGCAATCTGCGTGACGCTGGAGGTAAGCTTCGTGGACTTCTTCAGATACGAACCGTACGTCACCATGATGCCCATGGCCAAAGACAGCGTAAAGAACGTCTGGCCAAGAGCCGCGATGATGAGTTCAGGCGAAAGGGCGCTCAAGTCGGGAAGCAAGTAAAATGCCAGGCCATCCATAGCACCCGGAAGCGTAAGCGAATAGAACGCCACCGCTGCGGCCATGACGATGAGCAGGGGCATCATGACAAGATTGGCCTTTTCGATGCCTTTGTTCACGCCCAAAGCAACCACCAAATAGGTCAGGGCCATGAACACCAGCATGAACGCCATGCTCTCAGAACCGCTGGCGATGAAGTTGGAGAAAAAGCCGCCGCCGTCGGCAAGAGCAGCAGGGCCTTCCACCATGTAGCCAACCATGTACTTGGTCACCCAACCGCCGATGACGCAGTAATACGGCACGATAATGAACGGAACCGCCGACATGAGCACGCCGATAAACATGTACTTCTTGCCGAACGCCTTGAACGCGCCAATCGAACTTTGACCCGTCTTACGGCCAAGGGCCGTTTCAAGCAGCAGCAATGCCAAACCGATGGTGAATACGAACACGAGGTACACGAACAAGAACGTGCCTCCGCCGTACTTCGCCGCCAAATACGGGAAGCGCCACATGCTGCCCAGGCCAACCGCCGATGCAGCGGCCGCCAGCACGAATGCTAGCTTGCCCGACCACGATGCGCGTGAGGGGGTAGCCGAATCTGCCATGGTCCGTCCTTTCAACTCAGGCGAGCCGAAGCCCGCAACCTGTGCGAAATCGGGCAGATATGAAAAATGGCTCGCACATTCTTGCAGTTGGATGTGCGAACCTTTTATCGGCAAAATCAACCCATTTCGCGGATATGGCGCTTTATTGTATCGTAGCGCCCCTGTTCCGGACGGAAGAATTCGTTCTGGGCAGTAAACGGCAACATATCGGAAACGTTCAGGATGCTGAAAGCCTTGAAGCGCACCGCTCGCCGAGAAAACAATCCGCGAGCTAGTGCGCAGAAGCCTCGAAATACTCGTCGTATCCCACGCGCCAAAACGTCAGACCGGCCGCGGGCGCATTCTGTCCCGCAGCCGAACGGTCGCGCGCAGCCAACACATCATCGACCCAGCAAGCATCGCGCTTGCCACGGCCAACTTCGACAAGCGTTCCCACCATCGTGCGCACCATGGAATGCAGAAACGCATTGCCCACCACACGCACGGTGACCACAGACGTGCCCGCGATCGTTTCGGGGTAAACATCGCACACCATCACATTGCGACACGTCGAGCGGCCGTCGGCTTCAATCATATGAGCGGAAGCCGCCATACAGAAGCTTTTGAAATCGTGCTCTCCCACCAATCGCGCCGCCGCAGCACGCATCGCATCGATATCGAGCTCAACGCCTCCGAGATGCCACACTAAAGGCATGACCAGCACAGGACGTGCGCTTTGCGCGCAGATGTGATAGTGGTATTCACGCCACCGCGCATCGAACCGAGCATTGAAACCGAGCGGTTTTTCTTCGGCAGCCGAAATGGAAATAGCATCGTCCACCAAAGCGTTCATGGAACGCTGCAGCGAGCGCAGCGGTTTGGCATGCAGTTCTTCGTCGGACAGATCGAAGCTGACAACCTGGCCAAGGGCGTGCACCCCCGCATCCGTACGACCGGCGCAAACGGTTTTCACCTCACGACGATACAGCAGGGAAAGAGCCTGCTCTAACTCGCCTTGCACGGTTTTCACATGCGATTCCGCCTGGCGGGCGAACCCTGCGAAGGGTTCGCCGTTATATGCCACCGTAAGAGCAATCGTAGGCATTGCACTAGCTCGCTTTCCATACCGGACGGCCGAACAAATCGAGAATCTCCGAATACAAAAGGTTATTCGTCACATCAACCGTCACCGGAAGCTCGGCATGGAATTTACGCCCATCGGCCTGCTGCACGCGCAGCACAACGGCATCGCGCCCAGGATGGCTTTGCAGAATCTTCTGCAGCTGAGCGGACGTAGCAGCGTTGAAATCAGACGAATTCAGCCTGATCTCAAGATGGCTCGGGCCGGCATTCGCCTCGTCGAGCTCAAGGCGCTCCACCTCAAACGCCATAATCTGATCGCCACGATCGGAATGCTCGAACTTTCCTTTGACTTTCACGATGGCGTCTTCTTGCAGCGCATCCTGGAAATCGTCGTATTTGAAACAGACGCCCTCAACGTGGCCGGTCGTGTCTTCAAGCACGAAATTGGCCATCTTCTTGCCCTTTTTCGTCAGCTTCACACCCACACTCGTAATGAGCCCGGCAAATACGCCGCTGTTGATATCTCCCTTGTGATCGGCAAGATCACCCAAATGGTATTTGGTTATGCGACGCAAAGCCCCCTCGAACGGGCGCAATGGATGGTCCGATACGTAAATCTTGAGAATTTCCTTCTCGAAGGCAAGCAGCGTGCGCTTGTCCCACTCCACACCGTCGGCAGGAGGAACGTCCTCTTGAAAACCGCTGTCCTCCATGCCCGAGAACATATCGAACATGCTCACCTGACCGGCATCGCGGTCGCGTTGACGTTTCGAAGCGCTCTCCAGGATGGGGGTTTCTTCGATGAAGTACATCAGCTGCTTGCGCGTATAGCCAGTACTATCGAACGCACCCGCCTTGATCAGCGCCTCAAGCGTCTTACGGTTGTAGCACTTCGTGTCCAAGCGGTTCACGAAATCGTGCAGACTCGTATAAGGCCCGTTCTCGTTGCGTTCGGCGATGATGGCCTCGGCCACCGCACCGCCTACGCCTCGGACACCCGCCAAACCGAAGCGGATGCCTTCGTCAAGCGGCGTGAATTCAAGGTTCGACGAGTTGATATCGGGCGGCAATACGGGGATGTTGCTATGCGTGCAGCTGGCGATGTACTTGATCAGCTTGTCGGCATTGCCCATATAGCTCGAAAGCACAGCGGCCATGTATTCGTGCGGATAGTACGCCTTCAGATACGCCGTGCGCATAACCAAAATGGCATACGCCGCCGAATGCGACTTGTTGAACGCGTACTTTGCGAACTTCTCCGCGTCTTCCCAAATCTTTTCTGCAATTTCAAGCGAATAGCCGTTTTCGACCGCGCCATTACACCAGTCGTCTTTGAGCTTCATCATGACGTCGAGCTTTTTCTTGCCCATTGCCTTGCGAAGCTTGTCGGCCTTGCCTGCCGAGAAACCGCTCATCACCATAGAAATCTGCATGATCTGCTCTTGGTAGACCATGGTTCCATACGTTTCCTCGAGCAAAGGACGCAGGCGGTCATCGTAGTAATGAACCGGCGTCTTGCCGCTTGCCACCTTGATATAGTCTTCCACCATGCCCGATTCCAACGGACCCGGACGGTTCAGCGCGATCGATGCCACAACGTCAGAGAAGCGCTTGGGTGGCAGGCGGGCGAACAAACCCACATAAAGCGCGCCTTCCACCTGGAACAGGCCGTCCATGTTGCCCGACTGCATAAGCTCGAAGGCTTTGTCGTCTTCGGTGGGAATTTCCTCGGGGACGATCTCAATGCCGAAACGCTCTTTGATATTGCGACATGCGCGCGAAAGCACGCCCAAGGTGCGCAAGCCCAAGAAGTCCATCTTGAGCAGGCCCAAATCGGGCGTGTAATGACCGTCGTATTGCGTGATGATGCCGCCGCCCTTGGTATCGCGTTTCATGGGCACGTGATCGGCCATAGGGTCGCGGCAGATAATCGTGGCGCACGCATGCACGCCTTCGCCACGCACATTGCCCTCGATCGAGCGCGCCGCATCGATCACCTCACGCGACTCCTGCTCGGTGTCGTAGGCCTTTTTGAAATCAGGGTTGGTGGCAAGCGCTTTATCGATTGTGATGCCGAGTTCGTCGCCGACCATCTTGCACAGACGGTCTCCCACGCCGTAGGGATGACCCAGCACGCGCGCGGCGTCACGAATGGCGTTTTTCGCCTGCAACTTACCGAACGTGATAACGCCGGAAACGTGGTCTTCGCCATAGACGTCTTTGATGTGTTCAATAACCTCTTGACGCCGCTCGTCCTCGAAGTCGACGTCGATATCGGGCATCTCTACACGTTCGGGCGAAAGGAATCGCTCGAACAGCAGGCCGTTGGAAAGCGGATCGAGGTCGGTGATGCCCATCGCATAGGCCACGATGGCACCTGCAGCCGAACCGCGGCCGGGACCTACACCGATGCCTTGGCTTCGTGCCCATTCGATATATTCCTGTACGATAAGAAAGTATGCGGGAAAGCCCTGCTGGATGATGATGCCCATCTCGTAATCGGCACGTTCCTGAACTTCTTCGGGAACAGGATCGCCGTAGCGTTTGACCAAGCCTTCCTGCACACGTTTACGAAACCAGCTGTCTTCCGTTTCGCCCTCGGGCAAAGGGAAGCGCGGAAGAATCGAATCGCGCTCCAGCTCCACGTTGCATTTCTCCGCCAGCTCGACCGTGTTGTCGCATGCCTCGGGAAAATCGCGCAGCGCAGCGCGCATCTCCTCTTCGGTCTTCATATAGAACTGATCGTTTGCAAAGCGCATGCGGTTTTCGTCATCCATATTGGAGCCGGTGCCGATGCACAACATGATGTCTTGGGCGCGGGCGTCTTCCTGCGTCAGGTAATGGAAGTCGTTCGTGGCAATGGTTTTCAGGCCCAACTCGTTTGCGATCTTCGTCAGCTCGACATTCATGTCGTGCTGAGTCATGCCGCCATTGGTGGTAATGCCCTGGTCTTGCAGCTCGATATAGAAATCGCCAGAAGCAAACAGGTCGGCAAATTTACGCGCCCATGCGCGGGCTCCGTCGAAATCGCGCGCGTCGATGCAGCGCGGAATAATGCCCGCGATACAGGCCGATGACGCGATGATGCCCTCGGAATAACGCTGGAGCATGTCGAACGTAGTACGCGGCTTGTAATAGAAGTTATCGACGTGCGATTCCGACACCAGATGCACAAGATTGTGATAGCCCACGTTGTTCTTCGCCAGAAGCAGCATATGGTACAGACGCGATTTGTTTTTCGTTCCCACCTCAGGATCTTCGGTGAAATAAACCTCACAGCCATAGATCGGCTTGACGCGCTTTCCCGTTTCCTTCTCCACTGCATCGCACGCATCGCACAGCTCGGGCACACCGCACATGACGCCGTGGTCGGTGATGGCCACGGCAGGCATATCCAAATCGGCGGCACGGCGAACCATGTCTTTGATTTTGGTTGCCCCATCGAGCATCGAGTATTCGGTGTGATTGTGAAGATGGACGAATGCCATGGTGTGCTCTCTCCTTAACGCTCATGCCCGCTATCTATGCTTCGCTCAACGCGCCCGAAACGAAATCACGGCAAAACGACTCTGCAAAAGACGCGATTTTCCCACGACGATTCCGAATCAGCGTCGCTCCATCATACCGGCCGTTCGAAAAACGAAAAGCGGACAGAATATGGAGTTTTCCGCACAACTTCCGCCCTCTTTTCCCTTCGACTTTACCACAAGAAAATGGTACACTTGTTCGAAAATAATTCAAGAGGAGGAAGAGCCATGAAGCACTACGAAATGCGCCGAGCGGCACGTCGCATGGATAAAGCCGAACTCGAAAGGCTTCTTGAGCGAGGCGCATATTGCATCGTTTCGTGCATCGACGAAAACGGCGCTCCTTACGGCGTCCCCCTCTCCTACACGTACGAACCTGCACAGTCGGGCAACGGCGGAACACGGCACAGCTCATGCGAAAGCAATCCTCCCCTCTCAAGCGAATGCGCGGGAGAAGCCGAGGACAGCACGAGCAGCGCAGATCTGCCAGGCACTTTAGGAACGATCTATTTTCACACCACCAATGAAAGCGGGCGCAAGCTCGACGCCTTCGCAGCCAATGATCGTGTCTGCGCGACCGTCGTCGAAGACGTGGCCGCACGTTTCCAGGATGCTGCTTTCACGACGGGCTTTTCATCCGCCATGGCTTTCGGCCGCATTCGCCGCGTTATCGATCCCGTTGTCGTACGCAAAGCGCTTGTGAACCTGTGCATGAAATATCTGCCCGAGCATAAAAACGATATCGGCGCCGCAATGCAAGCAGACCTCGATGCAACCGCCGTCTGGGCGCTCGATATAGAAGAGCTCAGCGGAAAGAGGAACTGACGTTTCGGCACGACAGCAATTCCAACCCAGTAAAACCGTCTCGCCAGGCCCACCTTTGAAGGTTTGTCACATTCATCGAAAACCACAACGTCGGACACGCTGACGGCGCAGGAGTCGAACAACTCGGCGAGGCCGCCCCGAACCTAAGAGAGCCTCCGCAATCCTGCATTCGTTGGCTGCTTCGTGATTCGATGCATTAAAATGCATCGAATCATATTTATTCGCATCAATACAGTAAGAAGGACCCTTATGCAGCAATTTATCGCAGAAGAAAGCTTCTGGGAGCTTTTCCCTGATACGGCAATCGGCATCGTCGTCGCGAAAGGCATGAAAAGCGCCGACGAGGTGTCCGCCGAAGACGCCGCCGCCATCGCACGCCTGCTCACCGCCGCAAACGGCATGGCCGAACATCACCTTACGAGCAATACCATTTCAGAAAACGAAGTCGTCAAGGTATGGCGCAACGCTTATCAGTCGTTCAAAACCAGGAAAGGCGCCCGCTGCTCGGTCGAAAACCTGCTCAAGCGCGTGCTCAAAGGCAACCCCGTACGCTCCATTACCCCATCGGTCGACATCTACAACATCATTTCGCTTAAATATGCCCTGCCTGTCGGCGGAGAAGACATCGACACCTTCGTGGGCAACGTGCGCCTGGGTATCACCGAGGGAGGCGACGAGTTCATCGCACTCGGAGAAAGCGAGAACGACCCGACTCTTCCAGGAGAACTGTGCTACCGCGACGATGCAGGCGCAATATGCCGATGCTGGAACTGGCGCGACGGCCAACGAAGCGCTCTTTCAGACGATTCGAAAAACGCATTCCTCATCATCGAATGCGTTGATCCCGCCCGCGTCGACGACCTTGAAGCAGCAATCGACGACCTTGCAAGTCTTGTCCAAAGCTGCCTTGGCGCAACGATTGCCGCCAAGACCCTAATCACACGCAACAATCCCACTATGGTCATCGTCGACTAACGAATAAAAAATTCGGAGCCGCCCCCATAAAAAAGCGGCTCCGTGAAACTGCTCAGGATCGAAAAGGACATCTGGGAATCCGAGAAACGCCAGATCGAGAGAAACGCCTCTTGCCTGACACGGAGACAAGCTCACTAAAGCGATGCTTCCGCTGGGCACAACCTACAGCAAGCGCAAACTCGCAACCGCAACATGACTTGCGCAAAGCAAAAGCTCCTCGAATGTATTTATGCCGAATGTCTACGAATGCATGCGGAAGTCGCGCATGAGGTCTTGACGGTTCGCCTGCCCCGTCTTGTGCAGAATGTTATGCACGTGCACCTTCACCGTGGAAAGCGCAAGGTTCATCTCGCTTGCAATGCGCTGGTTATCTTTGCCCAAAAGGACCTCTTTGAGAACTTCTTGTTCGCGGGCCGAAAGACCATAGCGGTCGCGATACGACGCCAAACCATTATCGATAAACGCTACCGACTTCTCGCCGCCATCGGCCGGAGGCGTCTTGAAATGAAGCGAGAACAAACGCCAGCAGCCCGCGCAAAGAAAAGCCGCGCACCACAACATAAGCATGTTCTCGGCAAAATTGCGTTCAGGGAAAAACGGCACCGACCCGGAAGATACAAGCTGGGGATCGATGATGAACATGAACACGGCGTTTTCGACCACCACTGCAATCACAAGCAGCCAGGCTCCAATATAGAACCAACGGTGGCGCCACATGCGTTCACGCGCCGCACCGTCGGTCGAGCCGATATAACGCACGGCCACATAGCAAAGCATCCACATCATGACAACCGAGCGCATCCCATAGAACAAAAACAGTCCTAAAGAACCGCCGCTCGTGAAGCAGAAAAGCACCACGCTGCCCACAGCGAACACCACGCCAGGCGCCGCCATAAGCACCCTATTTTTCACTTCGAAATAGTCGCACAAGCACAGCCAGAACGACATGATGATGCCGGCGCCCGTCACCACCGAAGGAAGCTGCGACCCCACAAAATAAACTGACTCAATCGCAGCCGAACCGCCACGCAACAAGAAGTCATCCTGAAACACCAGCGCCACGTCAAGGAAATAGAACAAAAAGCCGGCGCATGCAAAGCCGAGAACGCGGCGATGCGAAACCAGATAGCCCGAAAGGCAGAACGCCGCAGCCATGATGCTCGCGAGCAAAATAAGCAGCGTGTAATAGAACAAAACCGTGATAGCCATTAATTCGGGGCCCCTATCCGCGAAACGCTCAAAAGCGGACATGCGGCGTGCCTCTCGACAAAACCGCATATGAAATCATGCGTTTAGTATTCTACACCCAAATTAAACCCATCCCCAACCCGTCTTAGATATCGCAGAAAACATGTTCTCACCTTATATTTCATACTTAAGACGAGGCAATGGCGCAGCAAAAGATCGCATCGTTTCCTTTTCGTTTCTTTTTCGACTTCACGCAGAGCCGCGGGCCGTCCCCCACCCCGATTCCGGTGCGGCCCGCGCCCCTTTTCATCCCAATTCGTTCGCTCAGCGAACGGTTGCGGAACCAGCAAATCGTCTACGAAGGCCGTATGGGAAGAGCGACCTTTCGATAGAGCAAGAGAGAGGCCGTAGCGATCGATGCTACGGCGCAGCAACCGCAAGGAGGCATAATGTCAGCAGAAGCGACGGCCGCAGCCACGGCCGCGACGGTGGAGGCACCGCCGAAGAAAAAGAAAAAGTTCAGCGTTCCTACAGCATTTACGATCCTGTTCGTGATCACCATCCTGGCTGTTATCGCCACGTGGTTCATCCCCGCAGGCGCCTATTCGAAACTGGCCTATCTGCCGGATTCCTCGGAATTCCAGATCACCGAGCCCAGCGGCGAGGTGCGCACCATACCTGCAACCGAAGAGGCCTTCCGCGCCGATCCCGAACTGCAGGACATGAAAGTGGACGTCGACAAGTTCCTCGACGGCTCCATCACCAAGCCCATCTCTGTTCCCGGCACCTACGAAGAGCTGCCGCAGCAGCCTAAGGGTCTGTTCGACGTCACGGCTGCCATGGTCAACGGTACCATCAACGGCGTCGACATCATGGTATTCATCCTGGTTTTGGGCGGCTTGATCGGCGTCGTGAACGCATCGGGCGCGTTCGAATCGGGCTTGGTTGCCTTGACGAAGAAAACCAAGGGTCGCGAGTTCCTCTTGGTATTCCTCGTCAGCGTCCTGATGGTGCTCGGCGGCACCACGTGCGGTCTTGAAGAAGAGGCTGTCGCGTTCTATCCGATTCTCGTGCCTATCTTCCTTGCCCTTGGCTACGACTCCATCGTCTGCGTCGGCGCTATCTTCCTCGCCGGCTCCATGGGCACGACGTTCTCCACGATTAACCCGTTCTCCGTCGTTATCGCATCCAACGCTGCAGGCGTTGCGTGGACCGAGGGCATCGAATGGCGCGTCATCGGCTGCGTCGTGGGAGCCATCGTGGTCGTGAGCTACCTGTACTGGTACTGCAAGAAGATCAAGAAGAACCCCGAGGCCTCTTACACCTATGAGGACCGCGAGCACTTCGCCAAACTCTTCAGCGTGCATGACTCCAACTCTTCCAGCATTCCTGCTTTCGACTGGCGTCGCAAGCTCATCCTGGTGCTGTTCGTAGCCGCCTTCGTCATCATGATCTATGGCGTTGTGAACCTGCACTGGTGGTTCCCGCAGATGGCTGCTTCCTTCCTGTTCATCGCCATCATCTGCATCTTCCTGACCGGCCTTGACGAGAAGACCGTTGTCGACGCCTTCATCAACGGCGCATCGAGCCTGGTCGGCGTGTCCTTGATCATCGGCCTGGCGCGTGGCGTCAACCTGATCATGGAAGAGGGCTTCATCTCCGACACCCTGCTCTACTGGGCTTCCAACGCCGTCGCCGGCATGGAGGGCGCCGTCTTCATCATCATGATGATGGTCATCTTCTTCCTGCTCGGCTTCATCGTGCCGTCCTCTTCGGGCCTGGCCGTTCTGGCAATGCCCATTCTGGCTCCGCTGGCCGACACCGTCGGCATCGACCGCTCCATCATCGTGTCCGCTTACAACTGGGGCCAGTACGCAATGCTCTACTTGGCACCGACAGGCCTGGTTATGGCAACACTGACAATGTTGGACATGAAGTACACACATTGGCTGAAGTTCGTTCTTCCCATGGTCGGCTTCCTGTTCGTCTTCGGTGGCGCACTGCTTGTGGCACAGGTCATGGTAGGCGCATAGCACGACAACCTTTCGCCTTTAACGGCGGGTCGCCAATACCCCTTTAAAGAAACGGGCCGTCCCCTCCTTGGACGGCCCGTTTCGTCTTTCCGTAGCAGGCATCTCCGATTGCGAAGACGGCGCAGGCAAACGGTACTTCGATACGTCTATCGAATTGAGAAGGCGCGCATGGGAGCGCTTCGTCGAAATCGGCTTACGAGAACCGCATCTTCAACGGACCAACGGCCTGCGCGCATCCGGCTCCAAGAGTGCGACACGCTTGCAAAACGCCCCTTTGCCGTTATCGCACCCTCCGCATTGCACATTCACAGAGAAAAGCCGCTCCGAAGAGCGGCTTTTGGGGTTTCTTGATCGTTGTTCGAAAGCAGACGGAAGCGCGCCTACCACTTCGACGCAGCGACTGCCACTTTGCAGAACATGGCGCGCGTTGCCGTGCCTTGCGGGTCAAGCGACACGGAACCGTCTTTGTTCACATTGCCGCCCATGACGCCCTCGTTGGCAAGCCATTTGAAGTACGACACGGCCCACGGGGAAAGCTTTTCAATATCGTGCGTATTGGACGCACCATTCGGCCAGCCCAGACCCGTTGCGTCGATGTTCGCGCCACGGAACTTCTCCATGTACGTTGCCACGACCTTGGCCATTTCTTCGCGCGTGATACTGTCTTCGGGACGCACCGTGGCAGCACGCACGCCGCCGTCGCCCGTGAAAATACCGTTCTTATAAGCCCAGTTCATAGCCTCCATATACCAGGCGCCGTCATAGACGTCCACCCATGGCGTCTGATTCGCCGTCCAACCGCCGGACTCGGCGCCTTCGGCGCGGCACAGCATCACGGCCACCTGAGCGCGCGTAACGGCCTCTTCAGGCCTGAAATCGCCCTCGGGGTAACCCGACACGATGCCGAGACGCTTGGCCTCATCGATATAGGGCACATACCACGAACCGGCAATGATGTCATGCGTGTCGCCCGTGCGCTGGATGATCGACAGGCACTGGGCCTTCTCGCGTTTATAACGATTCTGCCAGCCCTGGTGATACTGCGGCTGGCCCTTGTAGAACACGGCCACGTTGTTCACCACGTAATCGCACAAGACGCTGACGAACTGCGTGTCGGTCATATCGTCGGTCAAGCCCGCACCCGGCCACACATAGCCTTCGCTGAGCCAATGGTAGACGCCGTTCCAGTCGTAACCGTCGGACACGCCGCCCACGAACTTGCGCCAGCCGGACGTGCCGAACAGATTCGACATACCCCAGCACAAGCCCTTCACCGCGTCGTTTCGATCGGAGATATCAATGCCGCGACTTGCCAGATAACGTTCGGCAGGCATGTAATAGCTCTCGTATGCCCAGCCGTCCTGCAAGCGCGCAAACTCGCTGTTGGCAACCGAAGCGTCTTCTCCGTCGGCATGCGCTGCGGCGACCCAGGCCTCATTGAGCGCCTTACCCAGCGGCGTGAAATCCCAAACGCCTTCCTCGTTTTTCTGACGGATGGCGTCGGAAGCTTGGAATTCCTTGGCGGGAATATCGAGGAACTGTTTGAACATCGCATACTTCGTCGGGTTGTAGTTGTAGCACGCGATGATGAAGTTCTGCAGGCCGTAGCGATGGTCGAACTGATAGAAGCCGAGCGCATGGTAGTTGTCTCCGGGGCTGAACGTGCGATCGTACGTGCCGCCCTCGTAGGCGCCGAAGTAGAGCATGTCCTTAGAAATCTTCATCGGGTAGACGCTTACGGCGCGAGCAGAGTCAGACAGCAGCTGCGTCTGGTCGTCTTCGGCCTCGCTGTAGAATTCGGCCTTGTCATAACCGCCTGCGGGAATCCAATCGGACGATTCGCCAGACGCAACGACAGCGTCGGCCGCCGCAGCCGCATCGGCCACCTGAGCCTGCTGCGTCACACCTTCGCCATAAGCGGAAGATCCAAGCGTTGCGGCCTCCGCCGTCACGCCCTGCGAAGAGACATCGTCGGCGAACGCCATGACAGGCGTCATGGTAAACGCCAGGGCTACCGACATACCGGTTGCAATGACTTTATTCCTGGTTTTCATATACATCTCCTGAATGCTGCGGTTACGTTGCGTTAGCGCCGGGCACGAATGCCCGACGAAGATGTTCGAATGAACGAAGGAATGAATAACATAGCACGCGATTTCACCTCGTCGGATGCAAAGCCGTCGAATCCTCGCAGGCATCGAAAAGCCACCATATTCTTTCACGTGCTACACCCCGGCTGTCGAGCAATCAATGCTTTTGGGTGCATGACCCGCCGGCCGAAGCGCCGCACACGAACCGATATGCCGCCGCCAACCAGCACCGAAGCCCGCTTCAACCAGCGTCATCCCCCGCAACAGATTGCCAACCTTCGACAACAGCCGAAGCAGAAACAATCGCCCTATGAAGCAAAGCGAGCATATGCACCACCTGCACAAAAAAAGACGGCCCCTTTCGGGACCGTCTTCTTGAAAACACGAGCGCGATGCTTAGCGCTGTTCGGCCTTGTCGGCCAAAACGATGACCTTCGTGCCGCTAACCTGCACGTAGCCACCTTGGACGGCGAATTCCTTGACCGAACCGCCCTCGTCCTCCTGAACGCGAACAACGCCGTCGCTCAGCGTGGAGACCAGGGGCACATGGCCGGACAGAAAACCCATCTCGCCTTCGGTGCCAGGCACCGCGACGAAGTGGACTTCGCCGGTGTAGCACTTCGCTTCAGGCGTCACGATATCGCAGGTGAATTTCGCCATACCTTACGCCTCGTTCTTCTTCATTGCCTCGTATTCGGCATAGACGTCGTCGATGGAACCCTTCAGGCGGAAGCACTGCTCGGGAATCTCGTCGCACTCGCCGTCGAGAATGGCGGCAAAGGAGCGGACGGTGTCTTCCATCTTGACGTATTTGCCAGGCAGACCGGTGAACTGCGTAGCCACGTGGAAGCACTGGCCGAAGAACTGCTGGGCCTTACGCGCACGGGAAACGGTGAGCTTCTGCTCTTCGGAGAGCTCGTCCATACCCAGAATGGCGATGATGTCCTGCAGGTCTTTGTAGTTCTGCAGCAGCTCCTGGATGCCGGTGGCCACACGGTAGTGTTCCTCGCCCACGATGGCGGGCTCGAGAGCGCGAGAGGTGGACTCCAGCGGGTCGACTGCAGGATAAATGCCCAGCTCGGCGATCGAACGGGAAAGAACCGTCTTGGCGTCGAGGTGGGTGAACGTCGTGGCCGGCGCAGGGTCGGTCAAGTCGTCGGCGGGAACGTAAACCGCCTGCACCGAGGTAATGGAACCCGTGGTGGTAGACGTGATGCGCTCCTGCAGGTCGCCCATCTCGGTGGCCAGCGTGGGCTGGTAGCCTACCGCGGAAGGCATACGGCCGAGCAGTGCAGACACCTCGGAACCTGCCTGGGTGAAGCGGAAGATGTTGTCGACGAACAACAACACGTCCTGACCCTGATCGCGGAAGTACTCGGCCTCGGTCAGACCGGCCAGACCGACGCGCAGACGCGCTCCCGGCGGCTCGTTCATCTGGCCATAGACCAGACAGGTCTTCTCGATAACGCCAGACTCGCTCATCTCCAGGTAAAGGTCGGTACCCTCGCGGGTACGCTCGCCGACGCCGGTGAAGACGGACGTGCCGCCGTGTTCCTGCGCCAGGTTGTTGATGAGCTCCTGGATGATAACGGTCTTGCCGACGCCTGCGCCGCCGAACAGACCCGTCTTACCGCCCTTGATGAAGGGCTCGATAAGGTCGATGGCCTTGATGCCGGTCTCGAAGACCTCGGTCTTCGTGATGAGGCTGTCGTATTCGGGAGCGGGACGATGGATGGGCATGTAGCCGGAAACCTCAGGCATGGGCTTCTCGTCCACAGGCTCGCCAACAACGTTCCAAATGCGGCCCAGGGTCTCAGGGCCAACGGGCATCATGATGGGATGACCCGTGTCAACGACCTCGGCGCCACGCACCAGGCCATCGGTAGAGCTCATCGCGACGGAACGCACGAGGTTGCCGGGAAGCATGGTCTCAACTTCCAGAACGACGTGAATTTCGCCGACGGGGGTTACGGCGTCAACCGTCAGCGCATTGTAAATCGCCGGCAGCTGATCCGCAGGGAACTCGACGTCAACAACAGGGCCGACGATACGCACAATGCGTCCCGTAGCGCCTTTGCTGGCCTCAAGCTCCGCTTTGGTAAGCATTTTCTCGTCAGCCATTTAATCCTCCAAAGCTGCAGCGCCACCCACGATCTCGGAGATCTCTGTGGTGATGGCACCTTGACGTACACGGTTATACAACCTCGACAGTGTTTCCACCATCTCGTTGGCGTTCTCGGTAGCCGAGTGCATTGCGGAGCGGCGCGCGGACTGCTCGCCTGCGGCGGAGTCGATCAGAGCGTGATAGATCGACGTGCGCAGATAAACGGGCAGAAGGCTTGCCAGCACTTCGGCAGGCTCCGGCTCGAATTCGATGCCGGCGTCAACGGAATCGGTTGCAGCTTGCGCCTCATCGGCGGAAGCAGCCATGACAGCTTGCGTATCGACAGGCAGGACGACTTCCTCGCGAAGAACCTGCTCAGCAGCATTTTTCGCATGGTTGTACACCAGCACTACCTCATCGATACTGCCTTCTTCATACGCTTTGACAGCGTAATCGGCGATGGCATTCGCCT
>JAUNLI010000035.1:5322-15720 GCA_030532315.1 Slackia sp. | reverse complement strand
GCCCGAAGAAGAACGCCAACGGCCAGGTGCTCGACCCTGCCGACAACCCGATTCCGCGCCTGTACGCGGCCGGCTGCTTCGGCAACTTCCAGAGCCACAGCTATGGCATCACTGGCGGCAACAACGCCGAGAACCAGGTGTGGGGCCGCATCTCCGCGCGTCACTGCTCCGGTCTCGAGAGCTGGGACGCTGAATAGCAGTTCAAGCGCGTTTATGCGATAGCAAAGAAGCGAAGCGACGTCGTGGAGGCGTCGCTTCGCCCCGCCGATACGCGAAGCCATGCGCGTTGAGTAAGGATGAATGACATGACGAAAGCGATAACGAACGATTCGCGCAAGGGCATCGTCGCCCTGAGCATCATCGGCGCCGTATGCGCTCTTGCGCTTGCCTTGGGCAGCATCGTGGGATGCTCTCCGAAGCAGGCGGATCCTGCTGCCAAAGAGGTGAAAGAAGATCCCCTGATGACCCAGCCGGTCGAATGGAGCATGGAAAGCGACTGCCAGACCTGCCATTCCACCGAAGCGGCCACGATGACCGATGAGAAGTGCCCGCAGGCATCCGAGCATGCCGACCTTGAGTGCATCCGGTGCCATACCGCCCAGGACATGCTGGCCGAATCGCACACCGATCTGAAGTACGGCGATATGGAAAAGACCGCCGACCTGAAGGCGAGCAAGGTTACGGTCGACGAGCAGAGCTGTCAGACTCCCGAGTGCCACGGCACCATGGAGGAAATGGCCGAGCAGACCGAAGGCGTGGTGTATCTGACCGACTCGAACGGCAACCAGGTCAACCCGCATCGTTACGACAGCAACGAGCAGCACGATGCCAACCAGCCCACTTGCGTCGATTGCCACAAGGTGCACTCTGAAGACATTCAGAAGGATGCGACCAAGTGGTGCGCCCAGTGTCACCACCGCGGCGTGTTCACGTGCGGCAATTGCCACGAGATTCGCGAACGTCCCGTGTCCCACGCGGCGTAAGGGGCAACCGCCGAATCGAACCGAAAGGTGCGACAAGACAATCCGTGACATGCGCGTCTTTTTCTCCCTCCCCCTGACGCGCGCGTCGTTTTCCTTCAAGGCCCGGCACACCCTCCGCCGGGCCTTTTTCTGCGGGGCGGGTGCCTTTTTACGTGCTCGGTCCCGCTGTGTAATGCTTCCGACCGGTGCGCCGATTCCGCCCAAAAAGACAGGTCGCGCTCGAAAACGGGCGTTTATTGCATGAAAAATGCAGGAGGCGGTCGGCTTGGGGCGATTGCCTTTCGATGGTTTCGACAAAACCCCAGGTCGTCGGTTTTCGTAAATCGCGCTTGGCCGATGCGGGCTTCGAAAAGGCGCGAAGCACCGCTGGAAAAGACCGCCTACTGCAGAAAATGTGCACGTTTGCCTCGAATCCCGACTTCGGCTGCTCGCCGATTCTGAAAGGCTCTACGAAGGTTTGTAGGACGAAAGAAAATCCTCGTCACGGTTTGTTTTTCTTTTACATGGTTTGTTTTTCGCCCAGCGGGCGTCAGTCTCTCTCCCTGTCTATCAAGCGCTGGGCGCATAGGATGGTGGTGCGGACAACGCGAAAGCAACGTCAAGGGAGGGATGTTCTTATGAGCAACGACATGAAGAACAGCGCCGGACATGGCCGTATGGGGCAAGGGACCGTTACTCGTCGTGGATTCATTGCGGCTGCGTGTGGGGCAGGGGCAGGTGTTGCCGCCGCTGGCATGTTGTCAGGATGTGCGCCGAGCGAGTCTGCGCCAGACGAGCAGGCGCACGACGATGCTGCTCGAAAAGAGTTCGAGGCGGCGGCCGACCCGATCGATCCTGTCGAACCGCCTGAATCATGGGACTACGAATACGACGTCGTGGTTGTCGGCTCCGGAGGCGGTGGAATCACCGGGTCTGTTCGTCTTGCCGACGAGGGTCTCAAGGTTGCCCTTCTTGAAAAGAACGAAAAAACAGGTGGGACAACAGCATACGGAGGAATGTTCGTCAACGCGGGCGGTCACAGGCAGGCGAATGAAGCCCAATGGGCGCTTCCGAGCTATCCTTACGATCCGAGCAAGGTTGTTGCCTGGGTCAACGATCAGCAGCAAATGACCGTCGATGCTGATCTTCTATATGCCATGGCGGTCGAAGGGCCGAAGTGCATCGACTGGATGGAAGACAACCTGCAGGTTCCTTGGGCTCCTGCTTCGGCGGGCCCTTCTGGTTTTAAGAGCCTTTATTGGAAAGGCCAGATCACCAAGACGAATTCGATCGAGATCAATTACTACCCCATGGAGATGCTGACCGAGCGCGCCATTGAGCACGGTGTTGAGATTTTCACAAGCACTCAGGCCGAAGCTCTTGTGGTGGAAGACGGCAGGGTCGCAGGAGTGAAAGTGCAGCAGGGCGAAGAGACGAAGTTCTTCAAGGCGTCGCGTGCCGTCTTGCTGACAGCCGGCGGATTCGAAATGAATCGTTCCATGTTGAGCAAGTATGCGCCGAATTGCCTGCGCGGCATTGTCAACGTGGCCACTCCTCCCTACAACACGGGAGAATGCATTCGCATGGGCCTTGGCGTCGGCGCCGATTTGTCGGGATATGAATCGGTGGCATGTTTTGACGGCAGCGTGGAATGGGAGCCCTGCGACGAATATGCCGTCGAGATGGCTGCTCACGTCAATAAAGACGGCAACCAGGCGGTGCGTCAGCCGTGGCTGCTTATTAACAGGATGGGCGCTCGTGTCCCGTATCTGAGCACTGCCGGAACGTCGTATCCTTACGAGATCACTTCCGAAAACTCTCTTGTCACGGCGCTGACCGATCAGGCTGCTGTTGAGATGAGTCAGCCGGGAGGCAGGGCGTACGTCTGCTTCGATTCGAAGTACGAACAGCTTGTTATGGACAACTACTTTAAACAGTCTGTATGTCGCGTTGGCAAAGTGGTGGATGAGGACGACGCCCTGATCGACCGTGTTCCCGAATGGCAGCGCGATTGGCGCGATGGCTTTAAGATGATGCTGGAATCGGGCGCGGTGAAGCAGTGCGACACCGTTGAAGAGCTTGAATCAGCCCTCGGATTGGGCGAGGGGGTTTTGGTGAAAGCCGTCGAGAAATGGAACAATGCATGCGAGACCGGCGAGGATTGGGTTTCCGTTTATAAATACGATCCAAGCTGGCTCATTCCGATAGATGAGCCTCCGTATTACGGTGCCAAAATCGGCGGAAACATCTTCGCGACGAAATGTGGCTTGCGTGTCAACCCGAGTATGCAGGTGGTTGATGAACGGGGTGCCGTTATCCCCGGGCTGTATGCCGGCTGGCATACAGCGGGCGGATCGAACGGCGAAAACAACATTGCAGGAAAGCCGTTCAATGGGCTTTATGGCGATGTCGGCCTGTCCTTTATTGGAGGCTATATGGCAGCGGGCGGCATTTTGTCGGAGTGATTTGTCTGATAAAACAGTTCCCCTCCTGAGAGGCGGCTCAATCGAGCCGCCTCTTTTACGAAGAGGCCCGACTGGCTGCCGTCCGGTTCGAGGCGGTTCTTCTTAATTGATTTCGCATGCGGCGATTTGTTTGCACGTCTGCATGAATTTCAGCCCGCAAGAGTCGAGCCCCTCAGCGTTGTACAGGGCGTATACGTCGCAGGGAACGGTCATGTCGGCGAATGAGAAGATGCGGATACCCATCGACTCTTTTCGTTCGTGTCGTGCTTCGGCTAATGTAATCCCGAAAGTTTTCTCATCGCTTGAGAAAAACAGGTCGCGGTAGCTCAGGCAGGGCTGATTGTCTCTTGTTATCACAATGCCGTGCTGCGAGAAATAGCTTTCTATCGCATGGCCTGCGGCTATCATGTTGCTCGAGTTTCCGAGGCAGAGCGTATACCCGTCGACGTCGTCCATGACGATGCTTTCTTTGTCGTATAGCGGGCATTGGGGGTTCATCCAAAAGAAACATTCGCTTGTTGCGATGGGGATGGCTTCTATCGATTCTGGCAAGTCGATTTTTTCTGGTTGGTTTTGGCCTATTTCTCGTAGACGACAAAACACTGCCAGGTCTACTCCCCCAGTGATGACGGATTCGATGTTCGCGTATGCGCCCGATGCGAAAGTTATATCGACGTGATAAGGAGGGTTGTGCGCCGCAAGGTGGGCGCGTGCGTTGAGGACAATGCGTTCGAATGGTGGGTAGTCGAGCGTGCCGATGCTTATGGATGTGGAATTGTCTGCAAGGGCGCGGCATTCTTCGATTGCGTTTTCGGTCTGCTCTGCGATGGTTTTCGCATGCTTGAGAAACAGTCTTCCCGCTGGGGTCAGGTTGAGTTTCGACCCCTTTTTCTGAATCAGACGTGCTCCGATCTCATTTTCAAGGGCATGCATGTGGGATCGAAGCGTGGGTTGCGAAACGAAGAGCTCTTCGGCCGTTTTGGCGTAGTTCATATTGTGCGAAAACAGCACGTATTCTTCCAGAAACTGTGTATCCATGTCGTTTCCTCGCAAGGGGTCGGGTTCCATTAAGCTGGGCAGTGAGGACGTTTGGGCAGAACGACTCCATTCTAAGACAGGTGCAGCAATGAGGTGTTGCGATTGCTTTTGTCGTAATGTCCGGTTGAAATACGGCTGTGTGTCAGTGTTGCCCGCTAACCGCCATGGCGGCCGCAACAGCGTTGCGGCTCCATTTCGCCCCTCTCCGCGCGCACGAAAAGACGCCGCCCGAGGGAGGGGAGGGCGGCGTCTTGGGGAGGATCGCTTGGAAAGACGGAGGGTGTCACGAAGTCGTGACATGCGTGTTCGAATGCACCCTTCCAGGCGGCGAGGTTGTCTGAGGGATAAGGCCACCTTCGATTCGTCAGCGGCCTTATCCCCTTGCCGTCCGATGTGTGTTTCGAACGGCAAGGGGGACGTGTTATCTAGATGCCCTGCGCGGCGTTTTTGCCGGCAAGACGGCCGAAGCTCATCGCAGTGCCCAGGCTGATGCCTGCAACCACGACGGGGTATTCCACCAGGAAGCGACGGCCCATGGTGTTGCCTGCCACGTAAAGGCCCGGAATGACCTTGTCTTCGGTATCGAGTGCATGCATGTCAAGGTCGCAGTCGATACCGCCGCACAGCACGAGCATGCCGGCGCTTGCGAACTTGCAAGCATAGAACGGCGGGTTCTCCACGGGGAACATGCGCTTGGGCATCTTGCCGAAGTCCTCGTCGATGCCGGCATGGCACAGCTCGTTATAGCGTTCGATTTCGGCCTTTGCCACATCGGCCGGCAGACCCATCTGGGCGATTAGGTCGTCGATTGTGTCGGCTTTGATGGTGGCGGCTTCATCGAACATCTGGTCGGTGGTGTAGCCCAGGCCGAAGCCTGCGAGCACGGTGGGATACTGGTCAACCTGGTCGGCCGGGATGTAGTGGTTCACATAGCCGTGGCCGTCGGGCATGTCTTTGATCTGCTCGGGCCACTTGGCGTCGAAGATCTGCCAGGATTTCACGCCCGCCTCGCGGTCTTCGGCGCTTTCAGCCAAAGGCTGGCGGCTCAGTTGGTCGGCGATGTTTTGGCCTGGCACGTCTTCGTTCATGAAGCGCTTGCCTTCCATGTTGAGCTGCAGATAGCCGTCAACGCCCAGGGCGCCACCCATGTGATGGGTCATGGGAGCGTGGGGGCCAAGTTCCATCTTGGCACCTGCCCACATGCACATGAGGTGTCCGTCGCCGGTGTTGCAGATGGCGCCTGCGGCGTCGTTGTTGCCGTAGAAGCTCACGAACTCGTCTGCCCAGGGGATATAGTAACGGCGCATTTCCATGTTGTTGCCGTAGTCGCCCGTGGTCACAACGACCGATTTGCAGTTGATCTTGGTATACGCGCCGTCGGCGTCATGCACATAGATTCCGGAGATCGCGCCGCTTTCGTCGCGAATCAGCTGTTCGCCCCACGTGGCGAACATGGTTTCCACGTTACCCGTTGCGGCCGCGGCATCCTGGGCGGCCTGGCAGGCCCACTGCATATTGGGGTTCGTGGTGATAGTGCCGTGGAAGTAAGGGTAGTACTCCTCTTTCCAATCGTAGCCCTCAAGTGCGGGGAAGCATTTCGGACGGATGTAGTTGGGCTTGTCGGTGGTTTGGTTGGCAGCCGTGGTGGGCAAAACCTCGTAGTCGGCGCCTTCGATGAACCAGTCGAAGTCTTCGCCGGAGTGGTCGTACCAATAGCCCAGGAACTTCGGATCGGGACGGAAAGCCATGTCCTTCATCAGTTCGTTGACGATGTCGGCTTTCGGGGCCCATTCGATGCCTAGGTCTTTCTGGATCTGCGAACCTACGACGCCGAAGTCGCCCGCCATGGAGACCACGCTGTAGCTGCTTTCGGCCTGCTTCTCGATGACGATGACTTTCGCGCCCTCTTCGGCAGCGGCTTTTGCTGCAGCCGAGCCTGCAAGACCGTAGCCCACAACCACGACGTCACAATCTTTTTCCTCTTTGACTTCGCTCGGCACGGCGGGCGCGCTCAGAAACGACGGTTCGAAAGTCATGACGTCGCCGCCCGCGTTGTTCGCGGCGGCAGCAGCGCCCTCCTCGGCGGCTTTGTCGGCATTGTTGGTAGGCGCGCAGCCGGCAAGGCCTGCACCTGCGACGGCTGCGGTCATGGCGCCCAAGCCCAAGAAGGCGCGGCGGCTCATATCTTGCTTCATGGTTCCCTCCTCGGTGGTGTCGCCGATTGCACGGCGGCGGTTTTGCCCCGCGGTTTGCGGGTTTTCGATTGCAAGGCATTCGGCGCAATCGCAAAGAGTACGCTTGCGCGCTGTATGCGTTGCTCTGCTAGGGAAGGTACTGCGCCACCTGCGTGAATACGCCACCTGATGCGGGTGGAGTTTGGCTTGCTGCCGTGTCCCACCCGCTGCGGGTAGGGTGTCGTTTCGTGCTTGCGGTATACTTTTTGGCGCATCGAAGGGGGATTATGGAACGCATACGCGACCTATGCGTAGGCTTTGCGCCGCGCGACTGTCTGCTGCTGGGCGGCTATGCGCTGTATCTTGCATTCGGATATATGGCGTTCGAATCGTCCACGCTGCTCGCTTCGGGCGGCCTCGATGCGGCCTTTCTGCCCTCGGTTTTTCTCATTGCTGTCATCGTTGTGCGTGTGGCGGTGTATGCATGCGCGGCCTTGGTCTTGAGAAAGCGCGATGCGGGCGTTGCGCCTTGTGTTGCAGCGTCGTGCGTCGCCGGGCTTCTGGGCTTCGTCGTCTTGGGAATGCTCGTGCAATTTTCGGGCCTTCTTCCCTTCGAGGGCATGATGCCTTGGCTGATGCTTTGCGGCGCTGCCCTTGGTTTCGGCGGTTCGCTTTTGGGCATCTTGTGGGTTCGGTTTGCGACGACGTTCACTCTTCGTTCGGTCTATTTATTCGCCTTGCTCTCGAATCTGGTCAGTCTGGTTGTGTACTTCCTCGCCACGCTGGCGCCTTCGTTTTTGCATGTGCCGATTTGTGCGGCGCTGTTCGGCGCTTCGGCGTTGTGCTCGTGGCGCTGTCTTGCACAGCACCCTGAAAAGGCTTCGTATTATGAGAAGTCGTCGTTCCTTCACGCATGGCGCATTTTGTGGCGCCCCGTGCTCAGCACGTCGGTTCTCGCCTTCATGGCGGGCTTTATGTTGCAGGTGGCCATGCTGCACCCCATTCCGCTTAATGTGTTTCAGGGCACGTCGCTTGTGACGCAATTCGTGGTCGTTTTGGTTTTGCTGGCACCTGCGTTGTTGGTGAAAAAGGCGTTCGCGTTCGAATCGGTGTACAAGGCCGCTTTGCCGCTTTCGGCGGCGGGGTTCTTGCTTTTGCCCGTCATCTGGAACGGCGTGGGCGGTCTGGCCAACGCATGTGCTCAGCTGGGAATACTTGTGGCAGGTACTATTTTGTGGTGCATGGTGGCCGATACGGCGCGTTCGCATGAGATTCCGAGCACGCCGCTTTTCGCGGTTTGTATGCTCTGTACGTCGACGGCACAGCTGATGGGCACACTGTTCGGATTCCTTCGCGCCGAAAGCCTGCAACCAGGCGATGTTGCTTTGACCGCCGTCGCGCTCGCGGCGCTTTATGCGGTGTTTATGGTATCGACGTTTTTGTTCAAGGATCGCAGTTTCAAGGGAATGCCTGGTCGCGGCGAAACGAACGATTGTCGCGAGGGAGGCAGCGGTTGCATCGAGGGTGCGCTTGTCGCTTCTGAATCGGGTGCGTTTTCGGATGAGGGGGTGTCGCTTGTGCCCCTTTCCGTCGAAGCTTTACGGGAAAAGCGCGAGGCCGATTTCGAGGCTCGTTGTGCTCGCGTTGCCGACGAGGCTGGATTCACTCCGCGCGAACGCGAGGTGTTCGCGCTGGTGGCACGTGGCAAGACGAATGCTGCTGTGGCCGAAGAACTTGTCGTGTCCGAGAATACGGTTAAGTTCCATATCAAAAGTATCTATCAGAAACTAGGTATCCATTCAAAGGCTGAAGTTGTGGCGCTTGTAAAGGGTGACAACGAATAGCGCAGCGGGACGCTTCTTTCGATGGCTCTTCTTGACGGGTCGTAGTTGGTGAGCCGCGAGTGATAGGTCATGGCCTGTGGGTTCTGGCCTCCATTCCGCGATCGGTGAGTTGTGATCAGTGGGTCTTTGTCGGCATGCTTCGGATGTCGTTCGTGTTCAGCGGCCCTGTTTGACAGGTCGCGCTCGAAAACGGGCGTTTATTGCATGAAAAATGCAGGAGGCGGTCGGCTTGGGGCGATTGTTTTTCGATGGTTTCGACAAAACCCCAGGTCGTCGGTTTTCGCGAATCGCATTCGTCCGATACGGATTTCGAAATGGCGCGAAGTACCGCTGGAAAAGACCGCTTACTGCAGAAAATGTGCACGTTTGCCCCAATTTCCAACGCCGTCGGTTATCAAAACCCGTAGAGCATTGCCGCCGCGCCCATTTCATCGAAAAGAAGGAAGCGTCCCAGAAAAACAGCTGCGGTTATTCCGACGAGCGCGGCAATTGTGCTTGGCTTCTTGGGTTCGGCGTTCACGAGCGCTGTTTCTCGTCGGAAGTCCGATTGCCTGATGCGCATACCTATCAGTGCCATCGCGCATCCCATGGCTGCGCCAAACGTGTTCATGATGAGGTCGTCGACATCGAATACGCGATTGGTCAGAAGCTGGCTTGCTTCGATGGCAAGGGAAAATGCGAAGCCGATCAGGGCTGCTTTGGTGAGATATGCGGCGGTGCGTTCGCGTCTGTTCGCCGGGCGTTTTCCAGAATCAGCCGCCTTTCGATCGTTCAACGCCGAAGCTTTTCTGTTGAATGCTGTGGCGAGAAAGCATCCAAAGGGGACGAAAAGCGCTACGTTGAGCAGGCATTGCAGCGGATCGGTTCCGTTGAGGAACGGGATGAAGTTGCATTGTTCGAGGCGTGGCATGCCGCGGTGCATCCCGCCAGGGAGAGTTCCCGCTCCGGTTATGTGGAGCACGGCGGTGATGTACGCGACGAAAAACGCTATGCCTGTCAGCTCGCGGAGCCGCGGCTTGCGGCGAGTTTTTCTCAAAAGGACCGTCGCAACGATGGTGCTTGGCAAACACGATGCGGCAAGCTCGTAGCAGGTGAGGATGGCTTCGTTCATGCGTGCCGTCTCCTATCGAATGTTGTAGGCCCACAAGTTCGCACATTGGCTCAAAACGCGCTGCGTATCCCAGCTCTTGGCGCTGTTTTCGGGGCTGTTCGGGTCGTTTACGACGAGGCTTCCCGCCTCGTCGACGCCCGTGATCACGATGAAATGTCCCACGGTGGTGAAATCGCCTGGTCGCACTGAGGCGATGACGGGGCGACCTTCGCGCAGCGCTGCAACAAGCACGTTCGCGTCGGCGGGCAGTTCTTGTGCCGCAAGCCCCAGCATGGCGGCCCCTTCGGTCATGAAAAGCCAGGTGGTCATGCCTGAATCGACGAACCCATTCGTCTCGGAAAACGCGGCCATCGAGGCGGGGTCGTAGTCGGTTTTGCCGGTCAGCCCCACATATACCATGGTCATGCAAGCGGGTCCGCATCCTGCGGTCAGCACGTCGGTGCCCGCGTAAGGTTCGCCCGCCCATGCGGGATCGGTCTGGTAAAGGTGGGGAATCGTCCCGCGCCTCCATTCGGATTTCGGTGTGCTGACGGCCGTCGCTCCTCCTGTTTGCCCGGTGCATTCAAGCTCATGCTGAGCGTTTTCGGCGAACGTTTGCGCACAGGCGAACACGCCGCACGAGACGACGGCGACAACGACGGCGAAAAGCGCAACGAGCATCCAGCCTGTTCGGTGCCGCTTGACGCGAAACGACTGCGGGGCGTAGGCGGCTTCGTAGCGGCTGTAGACGTTTGTATGGTCGTATGCGCTGGGCGTTGTTTGCGCGGAAGGGGCGAAGTCGCCAGGATATGCGTCGGTATGGGC
>JAUNLI010000035.1:0-5222 GCA_030532315.1 Slackia sp. | reverse complement strand
GCCGCCTTAACGGTCTTGCAAGGTGAGGTCACGAATCGGGTTCGTTTCTTAAGCTTTCCTTAAAGCGCTCGAAAACGGTTCTGAAGCGTGCGGCGGCGATGATAGGATTTCGGCAAGGCGGGTCTGGCGAATGTGTTCGGACGCTGCCGTTTGCCCGTGCGAAAGAAAGGCCGACCATGCAACAGCTGCGCAAAGAGGGCGTTGACGTGACCGGTGTGTTGCGCCGCCGTATTCTGGTGTGCGACGACGAGTGCGAAATTGCCGACATGGTGGCGCGCCTGATGGAGCGCGAGGGCTTTTCCTGCACGGTGTGCTACGACCCGTCCTCGGCACTCGATTCTATGCGTCAAAATGCTTCCGACCTGGTAATTCTCGACATTATGATGCCTGGCATGGACGGCTATGAGCTTGCGCGGCGCATCCGAGAGTTCTCAAACGCGCCGCTGATTTTTCTGACTGCAAAAGACGAAGAGGTGGACTCCGTGCTCGGTTTCGCCGTCGGCGCCGACGATTACGTGACCAAGCCGTTTCGTCCGCGCGAGCTGGCGATGCGCGTGCGGGCATGCTTGCGTCGTGCGGCGGCGCCTGCGTCTTCGGCGCCCGATGGCGTGTTGCGTATGCGCGGCATCGAGCTCGATCCGCGCGCACACGAGGTCTCGCTTCATGGGGAGCCTCTTGCTCTCACGCCGAAGGAGTTCGCGCTTTTGCAGGCGCTCATGGAGGCGGGAGGCTCTCCCCGCTCTGCGGCCGAGCTGTTCGAGCGCGTCTGGGGGCAGCGTCCCGATGCCGCGGCGTCGAACACGGTGATGGTGCACGTGCGCCATCTGCGCAAGAAGCTTGCGGCGATTGATTCGTCTGCCGAATTCGTCGTCACCGTGTGGGGCGTGGGCTACCGCATGAACGCGAACTAGCGTTTCGTACGAAGGGGAGATTCATGAAGAAGCGATCGGGTTATCGCGCGGAGCAGATGCGCCTGCTGCGTCGCGGTTTCGTGCGCAGGATGGTAATTGGGCTGTTGGCCTGGTCGGTGCTTTTCGGCGCGTGGGCGGTGGCGGTCGATGTGTTCGTCGCGCCGCGCGTGGCCGATGCGGTCAGCTCGCGGTGCCCTTGGATAAGCGTCTCCAAGGAAGAGGCGGCGCTTGAAAACACCGTGTGGTATGAAGCTTCACGTGAGCGGTCCATGAACACGATGATTGCCTGCTATGCGTCCATTCTTGCTTCCAACGAGGGAATTTATGCCGAAGCTTCCGATGATGCGCGTGCCGTTGCCGATGCGCTTATGGGTGCCAGGCAAGATACGGGCGCTACGGAGCCTTCGGAGGACGCCGTGCCTGATGTTGCGAATTCTGCCGATGCCGCGGATGCCGCCGATGCGGGCGGAGCGGCTGGCGGCGATGGATTCGATTCCGCCGATGCGGCCGATTCCGATACGAGCATGGGCGTGGCTAACCCCGATGCGCCTGCCGATTCCGTCGGTTTCGGCGATGCCGCCGGTTCTTCCGCGTCGCAGTTCGAAGAGCCCGTTGCCAATACGGTTGCTACGCTGCAAAACCCCGACCAGGGGGCGACGCACGAATTTAGGGCGTCCGAGGCATCAGAAGACGCGATTGTTGCCGATGCCGTTGCTACCATGGATGAATCCGCCAAGGAGGCCTTGTTCGAGGAATCGTGTGCGGCGCTTGGCACCTCGCCTGAAAATTTGCGCGTCGAATCGCCTTGGACGGCGGAGCAGAGTCGTGCGTTGTGGAACGAAATCTATTACGCCGACGGCCATATGGAATATCGTGACCTGCGCCTTTACGACGCGATGCGTGCCCTGCAGCTGCCTCTGGCGTGTGTCGTGTATGCAATCGGTGCGATCGGTATCGTGCTAGTCGCTGTTTCGTGGCTGACGCGTTGCTTCGGCAATCTTTTCGATGCGGTCGAAGCGCTGTTTTCGGGGAGCGGCGAAAAGATCGATTTGCCGCGCGAGCTTGAGCCTACAGCGCGGGCGCTCGAAGACCTGAGACGTCGGCACGACGACGCGCAGCGCGCTTCCCTTGCGGCCGAGCAGCGCAAAAACGAGCTTGTCGCCTATCTTGCCCACGATATTCGCACGCCGCTCACGTCGATCGTAGGATATCTCACCCTGCTTGCCGAGGCGCCTGATATGCCCGAGGCTCAGCGTGGCCGGTATGCCCAGGTTGCCCTCGACCGTTCATATCGGCTCGAAGCCATGATGGAGGAATTCTTCGAAATCACGCGCTACAACCTCAGCTCTATTCCCATCGAACGCCAGCGTTTCGATGCGGCGCTTCTGTGCTGCCAGGTTGCTGACGAATTCTATCCGGCGGCGGCTGCGCGTTCGATTGATATCGACGTGCGGGCTGAGGAGCCGCTCGAGTGCTTTGCTGATGCAGAGAAAGTGTCGCGCGTGCTGAACAATCTGCTGAAAAACGCTGTCGCCTACGCCGATGCGGAATCAACCGTGGTGGTTCGTGCCTGCAAAGAGGATGCGCCGACGCCTCAGGAAAAGAACGACGGTTTCGAATCATCCCTTATCATCGAGGTGGAAAACCAGGGTCGTGAAATCAGCCCCGAGCACTTGCAGTCCATTTTCGAGAAGTTCTACCGCGAAGACGGCGCGCGTTCCACGCAGGGCGGCGGTGCGGGCCTCGGGCTTGCCATTGCACGCGAAATCGCCCATGCGCACGGTGGCGATTTGACGGCGCAAAGCGTTGCCGGCCATACGACGTTCACCTTGCGTGTGCCGGCGTAGGATGCGAGGCCCTTCTTGTCGCGGGGCCCGTGTGCGCGAAACTTGCTAATATGGCAGCGGGGTAATCGCCTCGTGGCGAGGCGCAAGCAAGGAGGCATATCATGGATGCTTATGAAAACGAATGCGAGCAGGGCGGACAGGCTTCGACGGATGAGCGCATGAGTGCGGTGCGGTTCGTCGGCACTACGCTGGCACCGTTTTTTCTGAACGACCCATCGACGGGCGCGATTGACGCGGGTCTTGCCGCCATGGCTGTGCTCGACGTGGATGCGGCCGCCGCCGAATGGCCGTTTGCCGGCGAGGCCGAAGCGAAGCGCTCCCTGACGCTTCTCAGCGACGGTGCGAAGCAGCGCGATGCCGATGGTGGCGATGCGCTGAAATGGGAATATCGCCGTCTGTTCGTGGGGCCTCAGTCGTTGCCTGTACCGCCGTGGGGCTCGGTCTATACCGACCGCGATTGCGTCGTTTTCGGCGAAAGCACGCTTGCGCTGCGCGCGTGGATGCGCACTCACGGCGTGCAGCGCACGGCCGACGAAAAGACCCCGGAAGACCACATTGGCTTGGTACTTGCCATGGTGGGTTGGCTGGCGGATGAAAAGCCCGAATTGGTGGGTGAATTCCTGCAGCTGCACGTGCTGCCGTGGTCGGGTCATCTGCTCGAGCAGCTTGAAGCCGCCGCCGAGCATCCTTTCTATAAAGGCCTGGCGGGCATTGCGAATGCAAGTCTGAAAGGCATGAAGGAAGCGTTTGCGCTCGAGGTGGTCACGCCGCGCTTCTACCGATAGCGCACTTGCTCACAAGTGCGTCCGAGTCAGCGAAGCGCCCTGTCCGTTTCTCGAAGGCGCTTGCCGTTTGACGTGATTCGTTTTGCGTCGTCTGCTTTTGCCTCCGTTTCCGTTTTGTGCTTATGCCCCGTGCTCCGACACCCATTTGCGCACGCATTCGATGAACGCTTTGGTCGCCATCGAGGCCCTGCTGTACGATCGCACGGCGATGGCCAGCTCGCGGTGCGTGGGAATCTCGGGCTCCACGCGTGCCAGCTCGAATGGGGCGCTGTCCAGGACGAGCTGCGGAAACAGGCTGAATCCGAATCCTTTGCTTACCATGCCCATGACGGCGTAGTCGTTGTCCATGACGAAGCGCACGCGCGGTTCCACGTCGTGGCGTGCGAACACCGCATCGAACTCGGTCGCGTCATCGCTGCTTCTTACTTTTATATAGGGTTCTACGGCAAGTGATTCCTTCGGGAAGAACGGGGCATTTGCCATGGGGTGATCGGTCGGTAGCACCACATAAAGCGGGTCGCGCGCCAAGGGGATGGTGAAGAAATCGAGCGTCGTGGGCAAAATCACGAAGCAGCAGTCGAATTCCCCGCGCCATGTGGCGGCTTCCATTTCGTCCTGGCTTTCGTAGATGACCAGCTCGTATTCGATGTTGGGCCTGTTGCGCAGGAAATCGTCCATGATGCCGGGAAGCCACTGAACGGCGATGCTCGCGAACGCGGCAACGCGCAGGCTTCCTTCGCCGACGTGTCGCAGCTCGTCGAGGCGCGTCTGAAGTGCGTGTTCGCTTGCGCAGACATCCTGAATCCAAGGCAGCAGATTGCGTCCGTCCGCGGTTAAGCGCGCGCCCGAGTGGCCGCGGGTGAAAAGCGCCGTGCCCATCTCTTGCTCGAGCGAGCTCATCATGTAGCTGATGCCCGCTTGGGTGTAGCCGAGCATTTCGGCTGCCTTTTTGAAGCTTCCCGTTTTCGCTACGGTGACGAATGCTTCATATTTCTGGTTTGCCATGGCCTCGTGCCTTCTCCTGGTGTTTCGTTACGGGCTTTGCGCGCGTATCTTCAGAGCGCGGCGTCCTTTTGGCGGGTGCTGCGCCGCTCTTTTATAGGATTGCTCTTTGCTTCGTTTCGGCTTCGATAGGAATCATCATGGGTATAAGACTTTTTTAATCATTTATAAGATACACTCATTTTACTTTTATATGATCAAAAACTACTATGCATGTATCGGAAGCCGATGCGAGCAAGGCGACCGCTCGCAAGGAGATGGGCTTCCGGTTCCGACACCCATAGTGCACGGCTCGGCGGCCGCCTCTGTGCGGCGCGCCGTGGCTGTGTGCGCTCTCTGTCGGCACTTTGACACTCGATTGCATATTCGCGGTGCATGGCAGTGCGCCTGCCTGGATGGGTGGGGCTGCTGCAATGCGTCTTTTTTCGATAGGGCGGGGCAACCTTCCTCTCTCGGCTTGCTTCCCTTCAAAGTCTCTGCTTGTCCCGCTTCGTTTGTCCATGCGGCGTCCTTGTCGGCCAAACGGTCGGTATGGGCGCCGTTTTTCGTTTGGCGGTGCGTCGTAGTGGTCGTCGATGTCAGCCGATGCGTGTTTCCAAGTCACTCATTTATAAAGGAAGGTAACTAACTTTAATAAAACTGCTTGCTGTTTTACCTGTTCAGCGCGTTGTAGTGTA
>JAUNLI010000204.1 GCA_030532315.1 Slackia sp. | reverse complement strand
TGCTGGGCAAAGTGAAAGAGGTCGCGATCGCGACCTCTTTCACTTTGCCCAGCAAGCAGGAATGCGGGCGGACCGCTCGCATTCCTCAAGCTTGAAATTCGAAAACCGCACATGCGGAACGAAGCGCGCAGCCCTCGCAGAAGGGCGGCGACAGGGACGGTTCTCCCGCGCCCCTACGAGCGCTCCCATAAGCCCGTCTTGCCGCCGTCTTTCTTGAGAAGCCTCACGTCCATGATTTCCATGCCGCGATCGACCGCCTTGCACATGTCGTAGACGGTCAGGCACGCCACGCTCGCAGCCGTAAGCGCCTCCATCTCGATACCGGTCTTGCCGGTAACGCCGCATGTCGTAATGACGTGGATGCCCGTCAGACCGTCCGCGCGATCGCCCTCGCGCACCGGCTCGCACGACACCTTCGCTTTCGTGATGTTGAGCGGATGGCACATGGGGATGAGCTCGCTGGTCTTTTTCGCCGCCATCACGCCCGCCACGCGCGCACAGGCGAGCACGTCGCCTTTCGCGGCCGCGCCCGACGTGATCAGCTCGAGGGTCTCGGGCTTCATCGCGATGAAGCCTTCCGCAACGGCGACGCGTTCGGTGTCGGCCTTCTGCGACACATCGACCATGCGCACGTCGCCTTGCTCGTCAATATGGGTCAACGTCTCGGTCATTGCTCTCTCCTATCCGCCGATCTGGCTCATGCCGCGTCGGGTTCCCACCTTATCGTGATGTTCGTCGGGCTTAGCGCCCAAGGCTTCGTATAAAACGGTGCGCACTGCGTCATCGGATCCACCCGAACGAAGCGCCGCCCGCACGTCGAATTCGTCATCGGAGAACAGGCAGGGTCTGATTTTTCCGTCGGCCGTCAAACGCAGCCTGTTGCACTCGCTGCAGAAGTGGCGCGAAAGCGGCGAGATGAACCCGACCGTTCCCTGTGCGTTCTCGAACTCGAAATAGCGCGCGGGGCCCCATCCCGAAGGCCTGTGCTTCGATGCGGGACGCAGGCGTCCGAGTCCCGCGGCTTCGGCCTGTTCGTCGATCATCGCGCGCAGCTCGTCGCTCGGGATGACGTCCTCCTTGCCCCATCCGCACCCGCATGAACCGGCGCTTTCGCCCACCGGCATGTATTCGATGAAACGCACATGCAGCGGTCGATCGATCGACATGCGCGCGAACGACAGGACGTCCTGGTTCAGCGAGCGCACGATCACGGCGTTCAGCTTCACGGGCGAAAAACCTGCCTCGAGCGCCGCGTCGATGCCGGCCATGGCGTCTTCGAACGAGCCGCAACGCGTGATGGCGCGATACTGCTCGGGATCGAGCGTGTCGAGCGAGATATTCACGCGCGAAAGACCGGCCTCCGCAAGCTCTGAGGCCATGCGCGGCAAAAGGATGCCGTTCGTCGTCAATGCGACGCTTTCGATGCCGGGAATGCCCTTCAGCGCACGAATCAGGTCCGTCGCGCCGCGACGCACGAGCGGCTCGCCGCCCGTCAATCTGACGCGCGTGATGCCCATATCGGCCGCGATCCGCACCAGACGCTCGATCTCTTCAAGCGTCAGGATGTCGTCGTGAGAAAGCGCATGGACCCCTTCTTCGGGCATGCAATAGATGCAACGGAGGTTGCATCGGTCAGTCAAAGAAATGCGCAGATAATCTATCGTGCGACCGTGAGAATCCCTCATGGAGGCCCCTCCCCCTTTTATGCTCATACGCGAATAGTATAGAGCATGCAGACGGCCTTGGACGAAAAACGGCACCCAGACGCCCCCATATGCGCACGCCGCCTGAAAAGGCCGGGTGCTTGCGGCGCCGCAGACCTCTCTTCGCTAGCGCGTGACCAGGTACATGCTTCGCGGCGGTATTTCGATCAGGAATTCATCGCCTACCTCGGGCAAAGGCTCGTGCGATGCCGCCAGCTTGTCCACCTTCCATTGGACATGGTTCTTGAGGAACTTCATCGTGCTGTCCTCTTCCGCGGCGTCTTTCGCCACGTCAGCGCCCTCCGCATCGAGAAACGACAGCATCACGGTGCGCTCGAAGCG
>JAUNLI010000034.1 GCA_030532315.1 Slackia sp. | reverse complement strand
TCATCGTGGTGACCGGCGTGATCGTCGTCGTGCTGGCGATCGTGCTGGCCGTTGTGGGAAGCGGCGGCGCCGCGAAGACGATATCGGTCGCCGATGCCCTGAGCGGGTCGTACGATTCCGATCGTGTCCAGGTTTCGGGCAACGTGGTCGATAATTCGTTTGCCACCGAAGACAATGTGCTCACCTTCGATATCTATGACCCCGAAGGTGACGAGTCGCAGTCGCTGCGCGTGCGTTACGAGGGTGCGGCGTCTTCCACGTTCGGTAATGGCGTCACGGCCATTTGCACGGGTCGTCTGAGCACGTCGAACGGCGTTGAATTGGTGGCAAGCGAATTGGTGACTAAATGCCCCTCGAAATACGAGAGTGCCACCGACGCGTTGACGCCCTCTCGCCTGATCGAATATGGCGAGAGCATCGTTGACACCACGGTCAAGCTTGCCGGCACGGTCGTCGAGGGAACGTTGACCGCTGCCGGTTCGGGAGAACCGCGCTTCGTGCTGACCGATGCGGCCGACGCTTCGGTTCAGGTTCCCGTCGAATTCGACGGTGCTTTGCCCGAGACCATCGTCGACGGCACCTCGGTTGTCATCACGGGGTCTTTGTCCGACTCCGGCTCGTTTGTCGCGACCGATGTCGCGCAGGAAGGATAAACGTTTATGTCCACCATCGGATTGGTCGGCCTGATCGTCGCGTTTGCCGGCGTGGCCGTGTCGGTGGTCTGTCTGCTTGTCGGGCAGATTCTCCGCAAGAAAGGAAAGGCGGGTGCCGCGGAAACCGCCTCGTGGGGCGGCTGCGTCTCCTCGCTTTTGACCACTGCTGCGCTTACGGTGTGCTGCGGCGTTTTGGTCTATTGCTTCATGACCGGCGACATGTCCATCGAATACGTTTTGATGGAGCACTCCGACGCCGACGGCGTGCTCGGCGTGCTTTATCGCTTCAGCGGCCTGTGGGCCGGCCGCGAGGGTTCGCTTTTGTTCTGGGCATGGCTCATTTCCGTCTTTAACGCGGTGGTCGCCATTCGCGCCATGAAAAAGCTCGATGCCCTCGATTGCATGGCGCTGTTCGTCTCCAATCTCGTGCTGGCGGCGTTCGTCGCGGTGTGTCTGTTCTCCGAGAGCAACATGCCCTTCATCGCCACGGCGGCTCCCTACATCGACGCGCAGGGCAACCTGACCGCGATGGCTTCGGCGCTCGGCATGAATCCTCTGCTCGAGCATTGGGCTCAGGCCATTCATCCGCCGACGCTGTTCATCGGCTATGCCGGTCTCACCATTCCCTTCGCATACGCGATCGCCGCGCTGATCGTCAACGATTCCAGCTCGAAATGGGTTTCTCGTGCAAGCCGTTACGCGATGTTCTCGTGGCTGTTCTTGGGCATCGGCATCGGCCTTGGCGCTATCTGGGCCTACGTGGTGCTCGGCTGGGGCGGCTATTGGGCATGGGACCCTGTGGAAAACGCCAGCCTGCTTTCGTGGATGGTGGCGCTTGCGCTCGTGCATAGCTTCACGGTGTATCGCCAGCGTGGCGCTTTCAAGCGCTGGAGCATCATGTGCGCCTGCTTGGCGTTCACCTTCGTCGTCGTGGGCACGTTCATCACGCGCTCCGGCATCGTTCAGTCGGTGCATGCTTTCGCGGGCGACCCTGTGTCTCTGATGCTTTTCGGCGGGCTGATCGCCGTCGCCGTGCTTGTGGGCCTGGTCGGCATCCTTATTCGTTGGAAGTCGTTCAAATCCGACGATACGATCGAATCCATGATGTCGAAGTCTGCCGCCTACTACTTCAACAACGTGATCATGATCGTGTTCACGCTGGTGCTGTGCTATCTCACGGTGGCAAGCGCCCTGCCCACGTGGCTTCCTTTCGGCGGACAGGCTCTTTCCGCGGGAACCTACGACGCCATCGCGCGTCCTTTGGGCATCGTGTACTGCCTGATTATCGCCGTGTGCCCGCTGCTTGCATGGAACGCGACCGATCGCGGCGAGTTCCTTCGTCTTGCCAAGGTGCCTGCGATTTGCGCCGTCGTGCTCTTCGCGGGGCTGATGGCATACTTCGTCACCACGCTGTATCCCGCTTATGATGCGGTCATCCAGGCCGGTGCTGCCGAAGGCGCTTCCCAGGCTGCGATCGCCGCTGCCGACGACCTGTTGGCTCAGGGCCCTGTGTGGTATTACAACGGTCTTGCCGTGGTGGGCTTCGCCGTTGCAAGCCTTTTGTTCTTCAACACGCTGTTCATGATTGCGCGCGCCGCCTCTAAGCGCGGCAAGGCGACGGGCAAAAACCCGGTCGTGGCGTTTTTCGGCATGCTTGGCGCGAACTCTGCGAAATACGGCGGCTACATCGCCCATTTCGCGATGGCAATCATCCTGGTCGGCTTGATCGGCTCTTCGATGTATGTCACCGAAAAGACCGGATATCTTGCTTTCGACGAAGAGAGCAACACGGCCGAAAGCTTCTACATCCAGGATTACGAGCTTCGTTACACCGACAGCAGCGTCGAGACCATGCCCAACGGCGACGACGTGCTGTACAAGGTCGAGTTCGACGTGTACAAGACCGACGGAACCTATATCGGCCATGTGAACCCGTCGGTGCAGCTGGCCGCTTCCACGCAGCAGACCAAGCTCAATGCGTCGGTTATCAGCTTCCCGACCGAGGATCTGTTCGTGGTATATCGCGGTGTGAATGAGGCGGGCGACCTGTCTATGGACGTGCGTGTCAATCCGCTGGTAAGCTTTGCTTGGGTCGGCTTCGCTTTGATGATGCTCGGTACGGCGATCGCGCTGTTCGGTCGTCGTCGCGAGCGTTGCGGCGAAAAGCTTGCCCAGGACGGCGAATAGCGACGTCTTTTTCCGACGTGGCATTTTGAAAAGAAGGCATGCATGACTGATGCTTTGGACATACGCAAACTGACGAAAGTCTTCGGAGACAGAAAGGCCCTCGACAAGGTGACGTTCTCGTTGCCTGAGGGGGCCTTCCTCTCTATCTTCGGCCCGAACGGCGCAGGCAAGACCACGCTTCTGCGCACGCTCTCGACGCTTGCACGCCCCACGTCGGGCAGCGTGCGCGTAATGGGCTGCGATGCGAAGGAGGAGCCCGACAAAGTGCGAGAGCATATCGGCCTCATTTCGCACAATTCCATGCTCTATCCCGACCTGACGGCGATGGAAAATCTCATGTTCGTGGCGCGCCTCTACGGTCTTGCGCAGCCTGAGGAGCGCGTTCGCGAGCTTTTGCGCGCGGTCGAACTCGACCATCGCAGGTTCGATTTGGTTCGGACGTTCTCGCGCGGTATGACGCAGCGTCTTTCAATCGCGCGCGCCTTGATCAACGATCCCGACGTGGTGTTTCTCGACGAGCCGTATGCGGGCCTCGACCCGCACGCGGTCGAGATTTTCGATGCGCTTCTGGCCGAAATTCGCGAGGGGCGCACGTTTGTCATGGTGAGCCATGATTTGCAGAAGGGCTTCGAGGCCTGCACGCATGCGCTCGTGCTCGCGCGGGGGCGCGTGGTGTCTTTCGCGCCGAAAGAAGAGCTCGATTTCGAGGATTTCAAACAGCTTTATCGCGAAACCGTGGGAATGGGGGTGGCATGATGGCTCGGATGAAGCCGGCGATGAAAAAGCCGTCAACCTGGGCGCATTATGTTGCCCTGTTGAAAAAAGACCTCTCCCAGGAGCTGCATACCAAAGACATGCTCACCTCCATGGGGCTTTATGCGCTGCTCGTGCTGGTGGTCTATGGCGCTTCGCTTGCCCAGGCGGGAAGCGAGCTGGACATCCTTCAGATGGCGGGCGGCCTTTTGTGGGTGGTGATTCTGTTCACGAGCCTGCTGGGTCTGAACCGCTCTTTTTCGCACGAAAAAGAGCACGGATGTCTCGAAGGCATCCTGCTCGTCCCGATGGACCGCTCGGTTATTTTTCTGGCGAAGGCGACGGCGAACCTGGTGTTTCTGCTCGTGGTTACCGTGGTCAGCGTGCCCCTGTTCTTCTTTTTCTTCCTGGGACAGGTGGGCGCGGCGCCCTCGTGGCCGCTGATTGCGGTGCCCCTGCTTGTGGGATGCGTGGGCATCGCCGGCGTGGGAACCATGCTTTCCACGATCACGATGAACACGCGCGGCAAAGACGTGATGCTCGCAGTGCTCTTCATCCCGCTGATGTTTCCGCTTTTGTGGGCGTGTGTGTCGGCGACCACTGCGGTGATGTGCGGCGCGGATGCCTATATGGAAACTTTCACCACGTCTATGGCGCTTGCGGGCGGTTATGATGTAGTGATGATCTTGCTCTCGTGGGTGCTTTACGATTTCGTGGTTTCCGCCTAATCGGGGCCGTCTGCAACCGTCGCTTCAATCCGAATGCGGCCACGATCGGCGAATGGCCGATGCCGCATGCGGCGGCGTCGGTAGGCGATAAGCCCTCTGAAATGCGAAGAAAGCCGTCGGCATGTGACGGCGTGGATGAAAGGAATGTCGGATGGCCAATGAGAAAACGGCCGGCGAGCCAAAGGTCGGCGGCCGCCTCGACGCGATCGCGCCGTGGGCGCTTGCAATCGGCGCGCTGCTGGCGACGATCGGCTTCGTGGTCAACTTCACCGTGGCTCCGCTCGTCAACGGCGCCACGGTCAGCGAACCTGCCGTTATCGGCGGCACGCTGGTGGGCAACAAATTGCTGCTTTCGCAGAAGATCTTTTACTGGCATATGCCGGTAGCCATGGCAAGCTTCACCGCTCTCGTCTTCACTGCGTATTACAGCGTTCGTTTCCTGATGACCAAGCGCTATTGCTACGATGTGCGCGCGAAACTCGCTACCGAGATATCGCTTATATTCGTACTGTGCACCATGGTCACGGGCGAGATGTGGACGCGTTTCGAATGGGGCGTATGGTGGACATGGGAGCCTCGCCTGACCACCTACTTTATTCTGATGCTCATGATCTTCGGATATTTCATTCTGCGTAATGCCGTTGAGGACACCGAGCGTCGTGCCGTGTATTCGAGCGTTTTGGGCATCTTGATTTTCATCGACGTGCCGATCTGCTTTATGATCACGCGCCTGATTCCCTCGAGCGTGCATCCGGTGATCTTCCGCACCGATTCGGGCCTTTCGCCCGAGATGCTGTTGCCGTTGCTTTTGTCGCTGTTCGGCTTCTTGCTTATCGCGTTCGGATTGTATCGCCTGCGTCTGCGCACGCAGCTTATGGAAGACTCGCTTGTTCGCATCCAGGATAAATTGGAGGATTAACCATGGATCCCGTTTTGGCTGAAATCTATTCCACCGTGCTCGACGCGGCTCCGTTCGTAATCGCCGGCTACGCGCTGCTGTTCTTGGTGCTGTGCGCCTATGTGGTCTTCATCATGACCAAGCTCAAGCGCACCGAGAAAAAGCTCGCTGCCCTCGAAGAGCATATCGACGAGCTGAAATAGCCTCGTCGATTCGCGTAAGACCCAAAGGCCGTCCCTTTTTACGGGGGCGGCCTTTGTCGTTTCGTGGTTACCGGGCGAAAACTCGCCGTGTACGGCAGGCCTGCTTGCGCCCTGAAGTAAAATGTTGTCCGTTATACGTCCGCAATATCGTTCGCGCTTTTCGGATGCCGCAAGGGCTTTCCGCACCGCTCGGATCGGCTTCGGCCGAATTCGTTTCGAGCAAAGCGCGCCGACAGACAGGAGATACTTGCATGAAGGCTTTGATTCCCGCAGCGGGCATGGGCACGCGTTTTCTTCCCGCTACGAAGGCCCAGCCGAAAGAAATGCTGCTGGTCGTCGATCGCCCCGCGATTCAGTACGTGGTGGAAGAAGGCCTGGCTTCGGGTGCCGACGAAGTGGTGATTATCAACAGCCGCGAGAAGACTTCGATCGAAAAGCATTTCACGTCCGATCCCGATCTGGTGGCCACGCTGCGCGCCAAGGGCAAAGATGCCTTCGCCGATGCGGTGGAACATGCCGGCAATCTCAACGTGTCCTACGTCTATCAAGACGAGCCGCTCGGTCTGGGCCATGCGATCCATTGCGCGGCTGACGCATGCGAAGGCGAGCCGTTTTTCGTGCTTTTGGGCGATGTGCTGGTTCCCGACAACAACATCTGCCCCAAGATGCTCGAGATTTCCAAGGCGCATGGCGACGCGTCCGTGATCGCCGTTCTGCCTGTTCCCGACGAGCAGGTGAGCCGCTTCGGCATCATCGCCGGCAGCGAGGTCGAAGAAGGCGTATGGAAGGTCGATGGCCTGGTCGAAAAACCCAAGCTGGAAGATGCGCCGTCCAATCTTTCGGTGTTCGGCCGTTATTTGCTCAGCCCCCGCGTGATGGAGCTTTTGGCAGACGTGCAGCCGGGCGTCGGCGGCGAAATCCAGCTCACCGATGCACTGGATGCCGTTTTGCGCGAAGAAGAGATGTATGCGCTTGTGATTTCCGAAGACGACGGCTTTGACACGGGAACCGTGGAAAGCTGGCTTGCCGCGAACAATGCGCTTTTCGCACACAGGCAGGCTGCCAAGGCGTAGGCGAGAACGGTTTTCCAGAGGGAAGAAGGAGCAACGTGGGTTTCAATGCATTTTCGGGAGCGGCAGGGCAGGATTTTTCCGATCTGCTCAGAAACACGCCGCCATCGCGTGCATATGCGGGCGCGTCGTCTGAAGCCGCCGGCTTTTCCGACGAAAGCCTGGAAAGCGTGACCGGTCCCGAACGGCGCTGGTCATGGGTGGAAATCGACCTGTCCGCCATTCGTCACAACATACAGGTTGCCAAGCGCCGTCTTGCGCCGGGATGTCGGTTGATGGCCGTGGTCAAGGCGAACGCATACGGACACGGTGCCGTGCAGGTGGCGAAGATCGCCTTGTCCGCCGGTGCCTCCCAGCTTGCGGTTGCCACGGTCAACGAGGGCGTGCAGTTGCGCCGTGCAGGCATCGACGCCCCCATTCTGGTTCTTTCGGAACCTCCCGCGTCGGCAATTCCTTTGCTTTTGCACCATCGCCTTACGCCCTCGGTCTATACGCCGGAGTTCGCCATCGCTTACGGTGAGGCGGCCGACCGCCACGGCGTTCGCGCGCCTTTCCATCTTGCACTGAACACGGGCATGAACCGCATCGGCGTGCGTTTCGACGAAGCGGTCGAGTTCGTTCGCCAGATATCGTTTCATCGTGCTCTCGAACAGCTGGGAACGTTCACGCATTTCGCGACGGCCGACTGCGCCGAAACGCTCGATTTCCACATGCAGCTGCGCCGCTTCAAGGAAACGGTGGCGGCGATGCGTGCGGCGGGCATCGACCCGGGGCTGGTGCATTGCGCCAATTCGGCGGCCATTCTGCGCTATCCCGAAACGCATATGGACATGGCGCGCTTGGGCATTTCGATGTACGGCTTTCATCCGTGCCCCGAGACACGCGGCTATTTCGACCTGCGTCCTGCGATGAGCGTGCACGCGCGCATCACGGCGGTGAATACACCGCCGATGAGCGAGGGCGTGAGCTATGGCATGAACTACCGCAGCACGGGAAGCGTGAAGATCTGCACCATTCCGGTGGGATATGCCGACGGCTATGTCCGCGCGCTTTCGGGACGCACGTCGGTGGTGTATGCGGGGCATCTGTGTCGTCAGGTGGGAAATATCTGCATGGATCAGTGCATGTTCGAGGTGGACATGCGCAGCCACGCAACGCATCGCAGGCTCGATCCCCACGTGGGCGACGAGGTGCTGCTGGTGGGGGCGCAAAGCCCCGCTGCCGTTTCGATCGAGGACCTGTGCGACGTGCTGGGAACCATCCCGCATGAGCTGTGCTGCGCGTTTTCTCTCAGAATGCCGAAGGTGTATTTGCGATGAGTGTTGTCAACGAACATTTCTCCACGATCGTGCCCCAAGAAGGCGAGTCGTCCGAGCTTTTGCTGGCAGACATTGCGGCGCAGGTGGAAGCGTGCCGCAAGTGCGCTTTGTGCGAAGGCCGCATCAATGTGGTACCGGGGTTCGGAAACCCCGAGGCCCGTGTGATGCTGATCGGCGAGGCTCCTGGCAAAAACGAAGACAAGCAAGGCCTTCCGTTCGTGGGCGCGGCGGGCAAATATCTTACCGAGCTTTTGGGGTATGCAGGACTGGCGCGCGAAGACGTGTTTATCGCGAACGTGCTCAAATGTCGTCCGCCGTCGAACCGTAATCCCCAGCCTGACGAAATAGAGCTCTGCACGCCGTTTCTGCGTGACCAGGTGCGTGCGATCGGTCCGGAGTATCTGGTCACGATGGGCAATTTCGCCACGAAGCTCATTTTGAAAACCGATCGCGGTATCACGGGGCTGCATGGCAGGCCTCAGATGGCGGGTCGCTTTATCGTGTATCCGGTGTTTCATCCTGCGGCGGCGATCTATGACCGCAGCAAGCGCGATGCCCTCGAGGCCGATTTCACGGCGCTCGGCGAACGTCTGAAGCAGCCGCGTGAAATCGGGTAATGAGCCATGCGGCATTGCCTGTGGGCGTATTTGGCGTGAAACAGGCCGGTTTCAAGCGGCGGGAAATCGAAAGGGCCTTGTCGCGGGGTTTAAAATGGGTGCTGACCTGCGTCGGCACCCATTTTTTGATTGTATATCCGTCTTGCGGCCTTGAACTGCTTTTGCCAGGAGCCTTCTTCATTCGAGCGCTCCGATTGACTTCGGTTTCGCTGGCCCATTGTACCATCTGAAAGAAATTAGATAATTAAATAGTTTGACACTCAAACTAAAAGCGGTATACTTTCGCTCGCTGTCCTTGCGAGAAAGGAACCGATTATGAAAATCGCCATCGTCACCGATTCGACGTGCGACTGGCCTTTTGCCGACTATTCCAAGCATGGCGTCTTCATGGTGCCGTTGAGCATCGGCTTCGGCGGCAAGGCGTTTCTCGATCAGATCGAGCTGTCTTCCGACGAGTTCTGCGATCTGCTCGAAAACGATTCCGCTGACCTCCCGACAACCTCCCAGCCTTCGCCCGGTGCGTTTTCCGCCTTGTTCGACGACTTGGCCGCCCAGGGTTATGAAGCGGCGCTGTGCCTGCATATCGGCTCTTCGCTTTCGGGCACGGTGCAATCGGCGTCGATCGCCGCTGCACAGGCTCCGTTCCCCGTGCGTGTGGTCGATACGCATCTGGCGGCTTCTGCGCTCGGTCTTGCGGTGCAGCAGGCATGCCGTCTGCGCGATGCCGGCGTTTGCGACCTCGATGAGCTCGAACGCCTTGTCGTCGAAGCTTGCGGCAAGACGAAGATCTTGCTGGTTCCCGAATCCCTCGATTCGCTTGTGCGCGGGGGTCGGTTGCCCAAAGAGGCCGCCGAAAAGATGGGCATGCTCAATGTACGAGCCCTGTTGACCATCGACGCGACGGGAAGCGTGGTATTCTTCGATAAGGCGCGCGGCCTGAAAGGCGCCATCGCGCGTTGCATGGAGGTTCTCGAGCAAGAGGCTGCCGAGAACGGCGCGCTTGACGTGCGCTACGCCCATGTGCGCAACGTCGATGCCGCCGAGAAGGCGGCCGCGGCCATTGCGGCGTCAAACGCCGAGGTTGCAAGCTTGCATGCCGATATTTGCGGCGCCACGATTGCGACCCATCTGGGCTTGGGCGCATGGTGCATCGCCATGGCTCCACGCGTGGGCTAGGCGGCGAAAGGGGGGATCGAATGACGGAGGCTGCGCAGCGTCGCCGCCATGTGAACGAACTGCTGGTGGAAACGTTCAACAGCATTCTGCGCGTCGAGGAAAACGTCGTGCGCAATCGCCTGACCGAAGGGCTCACCATATCGGAGGTGCATACGATCCATGCGATCGGCTTGCACGGCGCAAGTCCGATGAATGTTATCGCAGCGCGTCTCGATGTGACGCTTGCTACGTGCACCACGGCGGTGGGAAAGCTTGTGACCAAAGGCTTCGCCGAGCGTTCGCGCAGCAACGCCGACCGTCGGCAGGTTCTGGTATCGCTGACCAAAGAGGGCAGGCAGGCATACCGCGTGCATGAGCTTTTCCACAAGGAATTGGTCGATGCCGCCTTTGCCGATTTGACCGAAGAGGAGGAAGCGGTGCTCGTGCGGGCACTTTCCAAAGTCAAGGAGTTCTTCGAAGAGCCGGTCGAATAAAACAGGAATCGATGCGGGGTTCGCCCCGCTTCTTTTCGGGAAAGAAAAACTAAGATAATCAAACAATAAGAAAGGCGTATTAAAAATGGAAACCATCGAAATCGTGAAATCCGTCCTGCATGACAACCTCGACATCGATCCCGCAGGCGTAAGCGCCGAATCGACCTTTGCCACGCTCGGCGTCGATTCGCTCGATATGGTCGAGCTGGTGTGCGACCTCGAAGACCGCTGCGGCATCGAATTCGGCGAGCCCGACGGCCTTGAGACGGTGGGCGGCCTGGTCGAATACATCGACTCTTTGCGTTAGGCGCATAGCATGGATACGCGTGTACCCGGGCTTTTCGGCATCGAGCACCCCGTGATCCAGGGCGGTATGGCCTGGGTGGCGGACGGCAGGCTGGCCGGCGCGGTTTCGGCGGCAGGAGGCTTGGGCGTGGTGGCATGCGGCGCCGCGCCGCTGTCGTGGATTGAAGAGCAGGTGGCAATTGCTCGTTCGTTGGCGCCGGGTGCTGCGGTGGGCGCGAACGTCATGCTGATGAACCCTGACGTCGAAAGCATCGCCGACCTTCTTGTGCGCCTGCGCGTCGACGTGGTTACGACGGGCGCAGGAAGCCCGGCGCGTTTCATCGAGCGATGGAAGGAGGCCGGCATAAAGGTGGTGCCGGTGGTTGCGCAGGCGGCCTTGGCTGCGCGCATGGAGCGCCTTGGCGCCGATGCCGTGATTGCCGAAGGCTGCGAGGCCGGCGGCCATATCGGAGAGATGAGCACCATGGCTCTCGTTCCCCAGGTTTGCGACGCTGTGAGCATCCCTGTAATCGCGGCGGGCGGCATCGCTGATGCGCGCGGGGCTGCAGCGGCGCGCGTTCTTGGTGCCGAGGGTGTTCAGGTGGGGACGCGTTTTCTCACTGTCGAGGAATGCCGTGTCGCAGAAGTCTACAAGGACAAGGTGCTGCGTGCGAAAGACTCCGACACCATCGTGACGGGGCGTGTGACGGGCCATCCTGTTCGCGGCCTGAAAAATGCTTGGTCTCGTTCGATGAAATCGCTCGAACGCGGCGTGTCCGACCCTCACGAGCTCGAAGGCATGTACGCAGGGTCGCTGCGCCGCGCCGTGGAAGGCGATGCCGAAGGCGGATCGTTTATGGCAGGTCAAGTGGCAGGTTTGGTCAAGGCGCGTGGGTGCGCCGCCGATGTCGTGAGCGAACTTTCCGAAGGTTTCGCCGCAGGAGAGGCAAGCGCTTGCGCGGCTGCATCGCTTCTTGCCGGCGTTCGCGAAGGGGGCGAACGCCGTGGGTAAGCTTGCCATTCTCTGCAGCGGTCAAGGCTCGCAGAAACCGGGCATGGGAACGTCGTTTCGAGACGATGCTTCGGTCGACGAGGTTTTCGAGGCGGCTTCCGACATGTGCGGCTTCGACGTTTTTGCGGCTTGCGGCAGCGAGACGGCCTTGTCCGATGCGTCGAAGGTACAGCCCGCATTGTGCGCCGCATCCATCGCGGCGGCCCGGGCTCTTGCGTCCGAGGGCGTTGTGGCCGATGCCGTTGCGGGTTTTTCGCTCGGTCAGGTGGCTGCGCTCAATGTGGCGGGCATGCTTTCGCTCGAAGACACGTTCGCGCTTTGCGCAGCTCGCGCGAACGCCATGGCTGCTGTGGCGGTGCACGCGCCGGGTGCCATGTGTGCGCTTATGGGGGCCGACGAGCAATCCGTCGCGGCCCTTATCGCGCAGGTTTCCCAAGGTGCGGTGTTGGTTGCGGCGAATTACAACGCACCTGGTCAGATTGTTGTTTCGGGCGAGCGCGATGCGGTCGTGCGCGCGGCCGAGGCATGGCGCGGGCCGGGGCGTCGCGCGACGATGCTTGCCGTTGCGGGCGCTTTTCACAGCCCGCTTATGCAGGATGCGGCCGACGAGCTCGCGTCGTTTTTGAAGGGTGTGCGCTTTCAAGAGCCGCGCATTCCGCTGATCTGCAACGTCGACGCCCGCCCTCTTTCCGCATCCGATGCAGCCGAGCACATGGTGCGCCAGGTGGTTTCGCCAGTGCTTTTCGACCGAAGCGTTGCCTACCTGCGCGAAATGGGCGTCGACGCCTATGCCGAGTGCGGCAGCGGAGCCGTGTTGTGCGGCTTGGCGCGACGCGCGCACGAGGAATCGCGCCGTTTTGCGATCGGATCGAAAGAAGACGCTTGCGCGCTTGCGCATGAACGGGCCGGGAGCCTTCCGGGAAAGGACTATCAATGACGCAGACTCAAACCGTTCGCCGTCGCGCCGTGGTGACGGGCGCATCGCGCGGAATCGGCGCCGCTGTGGCACGTAGGCTTGCGGCGGACGGCATGGACGTCGTCGTGAACTACGCGAGCGCATCGAGCGCGCAGGCCGCCGAGGCTCTTGCAGGCGAGCTGGCGGAGGAATACGGCGTGTGCGCATATGCGGCTTGCGCCGACGTTTCGTCGTCCGAACAGGCGCAGGCTCTGATCGAGGGCGCGATCGAGCGGCTCGGCGGCATCGAGGTTCTGGTGAACAATGCGGGCGTGACCAAAGACGGCCTGATGATTCGTATGAAAGAGGCCGATTTCGACCGCGTGCTGGCGGTGAATCTCAAGGGCACGTACAACTGCTGTCGCGCCGCCGTGGGGCCTATGGCCAAGGCGCGTTTCGGACGCATCGTGAACATGAGCAGCATCGTCGGCGTGCGGGGCAATGCCGGTCAGGCGAACTACGCCGCCTCGAAGGCGGGCGTCATCGGCCTGACGCGCTCGTTGGCCATGGAGGTGGCGTCGCGCAACGTGACGGTGAACGCCGTGGCGCCCGGACTCATCGAGACGGATATGACCGGCGCCATGAGCGAGCGTGCCAAGGATGCAGCGCTCGAGCGCGTTGCGGCGCGTCGTATGGGCACGCCCGAGGAAGCAGCCGCCGTGGTGGCGTTTTTGGCGGGTGACGAGGCAAGCTACGTGACCGGCCAGGTCATCGGCGTGGATGGGGGAATGTCGCTGTGACGGATATGAGAAAACCAGACGGCACGCATCGTGTTGCCATCACCGGCGTCGGAGCGTTGTCGCCTGCGGGCGTGGGCGTGGCCGCTCTGATGGAGGCCGTGAACGAAGGCAGAAGCTGCATCGCACCCATCATGCGCTTCGACACCGAAGGCTTCGCCGCCACGCTCGGTGCCGAAATTCCGTCGTTCGATGCGCTCGCGTGCGGTCTCACGAAAAAAGAGGCGCGTCGTTTCGCTCCTTTCGTCCAGTATGCCATCGTCGCCGCCGACGAAGCCATGGCGCATGCCGGGCTCGATATGGAGAAGGAAGACGCCACGCGCATCGCCTGCGTGTGGGGAAGCGGCATCGGCGGCCTGCATGAGTTCGAGACGGGGTGCGCGACTTTACGCGAGCGCGGGCCGAAAAAGGTAAGCCCCCTGTTCATTCCCACGATGATCGAGAACATGGCGGCGGGAAATCTTTCGATTCGCTACGGGCTTAAAGGCGACTGCATAAGCATCGTCACGGCATGTGCCACAGGTTCGCATTGCGTGGGCGAGGCCTATCGTCTGATTCGCCACGGCTATGCCGATGCGGCGCTTGCGGGCGGCAGCGAAGAGTCCATCTCGCCGGTGTGTTTGGCGGGCTTCGGCAATCTGGGCGCGCTGTGCGCATCGGAAGACCCTGCGCATTCGGCCTGTCCGTTCGACGCGGACCGTTCGGGGTTCGTGGCGGGCGAAGGGGCGGGCGCTCTTGTGCTTGAGTCGTTCGAGCACGCGCTTGCGCGCGGCGCGCACATCATCGCCGAGGTTGCCGGATTCGGTTCGACGGGCGATGCCTATCACATGACCGCTCCCGAGCCGAGCGGCGAAGGGGCCGTTCGTGCGATGCGTGCCGCTCTTGCCGAGGGCGGTTTCACCCCTGAAGACCTGGGACATCTCAACGCACACGGCACATCGACCAAGGCCAACGACGCCATGGAGGCTGCAGCGCTTGTCTCTTTGTGCGGCGAAGGCACGCAGGTTCCGGTGACGTCGGTCAAGGGAACGGTCGGCCACATGCTCGGCGCGGCGGGTGCGATCGAAGCGATCGTATGCGCCTATTCGGTGGCAGACGGCATAGTCTCTCCGACGGCCGGCACGCGAGCGGTCGATCCCGCGTGTCCGGTGAACGTGGTCACGGGAACATGCCTGCATACAGGCGACCAGGCCGTGGCGCTGAGCAACTCGCTCGGTTTCGGCGGACACAACGCATCGCTTGCCCTGGCTCCTTTCAGAGGCTAGCTTTTCGTCTTCGCCGCCCTTCCGTGCGGTGGCGGGCTGCGAGCCGCGAGCATCCGACAGGCGGCGTTTCCCTTGCGGTGCCTGTCGGATGCTCGCGTTCGCTTCTCGCAGCGCACGAAGACCTGCTGTTGGGTGCTTCGCGCGCGATATTTCGACCAAGGAAGAAGGTCTTTCATGGAACTAACGTATCCCGCCGGCCGTGACGCGGTGCTGGCCATCCTGCCGCATCGCGACCCCTTCGTCTGGGTGAGCCGCATCGTCTCATGCGACCCTGGCGTCCGTATCGTGGCGGAACTCGACGTCGATCCTGCATTGCCGCTGTTCGCGGGCCATTTCCCCGACCACCCCGTATTGCCGGGCGTCATCGTGATGGAAGCGCTTGCCCAGGCGGCGTCGTGCTGCGTGCTGCTGGCGGGCGACGATTGCGGCAAGGTCGGTTTCCTGACCGGCATCGACAAGGCGAAGTTCCGTCGCCAGGTGCGCCCGGGCGATACGCTGCGCCTCGAAGCGCGCATCGTGAAGTCGTCGTCGCGCCTGTGCGTCGCCGAAGTGGAGGCGTACGTGGGTGGCGAACTTGCCGCTTCGGCGGTTCAGAAATACGTTTTGGCCAAGGAGTCGTGATGCGTCGAAAGAAACCCGATTATGTCGTCATGCCCGGCACGGGCGCCCTTTGCTCGCTTGAAAGCCTCATCGATATCGGCCGCAAGGGCTTTTCGTGCGCGCTGGTGGTAGACGGCCGACGCGAGCTTGACGAGGTGCCTGCGGCAAGCTGCGCGGCGGGTCTGCGCACGGCCATCGCCTACACGCAGGACATGCATAAAAGCGCCCGTTTGGCGCTTGCTTCCCAGTGCGTGAGAATCGGCGAGCATGCGTGCGACGGGTCGTTCGACGACGGATATCTGGTGCTGGCCGCAGCGCAGTCGGCTGCGGCGGACGTGGTGCTGCTCGTCGATTCGCCGCTTGCCGACGACGTCGATTTCGTGGGCATGGCGCTCGGGGAGGGCCTGGGCGTGTTCGCGGTTGAATCGTCGCGCGTTGTCGCGGGCGATTTCGGCGGCGCGACGAAGGCCTGGCGCTCGTGCGTGTGCGCAACGGGGCTTGTGCATCCGGCCGATGCAGGCTCATGGAAACGCTGTCCTGCATGCGAAGGAATCTTCGGCGTGCGTGCGGTGTCTGCGGCGGGCGAGGTGTGTCCGCGATGCGGCCATCATTTCCGCATGACATCGAAGCAGCGTTTCGATTTCCTGTTCGACGAGGGCAGCGCGGAGCCGATCGACGACATCGAAGACGGCGGCGACCCGCTTGCGTTTCCCGGCTATGCCGACAAGCTTGAGGCGGCGCGCAGCAAGACGGGCCTGAGCGAGGCGGTTTCGTGTGCCGTCGGCCGCATTGCGGGCATGGAAGCGGTTGCCTGCGTGATGGATTCGACGTTTTTCATGGGTTCGATGGGACGCGTGGTGGGCGAG